>JASKKK010000090.1 GCA_030154185.1 Desulfuromonadales bacterium | reverse complement strand
ATGGGAAAAATTTTATATAGAAAAGCCTGCTTGAAGATAAGCAGGCTTTTCGTTTTTTTAACCGACTTCGTTGTAGGGACGGACTCGAAATTTCACCTTCAAATCTTCCTCTACGATATGCCTGCAGTCATCGATATCGATGCCCGGCATGGCAACCACGCTTGCAGTCACCGAGGGGATATACTTTTTGGCCTCCCTGATGAATGTTTTTACGCTTTCATAACCGTCTTCGCCAAAGCGGGATTGACATATTTTCTGGTAGGTGGCGGCATCGGCGGCATTGAGCGATACGGAAATGGCGTCGACAAAGGCACCCAGTTCGGGAAGGATGTTGCGGCCGTAAACCAGATTGGCCTGACCATCGGTGTTGATGCGTACCGGGACCCCCTGGCTGTGCAACCAGGTGCCTATTTCCCGTATGACGTCGAGACGCAACAGCGGTTCCCCGTATCCGCAGAATACGACTTCTTCATATTGACGGGGATTGCCGATAGCTCTTTTAATTTCTTCCACCGATGGTTCGTGATCGAGCTTGAGATGATGTCCCTTGACGGCGAAATCACGGAACTTTGCACAAAAGACGCAAGCGTTGCTGCACCGGTTGGTGATATTGAGATATAACGAGTTGCGGATTCTGTAAGCGATTTTGGTAGACAGGTCTACGCTTCCTATGCCGAAAAGACGGTAAACGTTAAGGTTGGTGATGCGGGAAACATCCTCCATCGTCAGGCCCTTGATGCGGGCTACTTCTTCCGCGGTATGGCGCAACAAAGCCGGCTCGTTGCGTTTGCCTCTCAGTGCCTGCGGCGACAGATAGGGGCAATCGGTTTCGATCAACAGGCGATCGGTCGGTACGGATGCGACGACGTCGCGAAGGTCGTCGTTTTTGGGGTAGGTGATGGTGGCCGGGAAGGACAGGTAAAATCCCATTTCCATGCATTCCCCGGCCATGTCGAGATCACCGCTGAAACAGTGCAACACACCCCCAACCTCTGAAGCCTTCTCCTCGCGGAGGATATCAAGGACATCCCGGTGAGCGTCCCGGTCATGAACAATGATCGGGCGGCCGATTTCGCGGGCCAGGCGGATCTGTTGGCGAAAAGCGCATTTCTGTACATCGCGGGGACAGCGATCGCGGTAGTAGTCGAGGCCGATTTCTCCGACGGCCACCACCTTGGCGCTTTGACCCGCTAACGTTTTCAGTTCGTTCAGGGCGGCAACATCGAGTTCGGCCGCATCGTGGGGATGGATTCCTATGGCGGCATATACGGCGGAATGTTCCTGGGCCAATTTTACGCTTGCCCTGGAACTGCTCAGGTCGCAGCCGATGGTGATCATGTGGGAAATGCCCGATTGAAGGGCCCGATCGATGACGTCCTGGCGATCATCGTCATATCGGCTGTTGTCGAGATGGGCATGGGTGTCGATGAATGTCGGTTGTATAGAGTTCATGGGTATAGCTCCAAAGACCAGGGGGCGCTGATGCGCCCCCTGGTCTTAAAGTGAAATATCGATTCTACTATTCTGCTTCGATGCGGGGAAACAGGGGTTTGGCCTTGGCTATCTTGGTGCCGGGCTTGAGAATGCCCCAGCAGTCGTTGCCGGCCAGGGTAACCGCTTCCGCTTCATCACCGAGCAGGGCAAGGATCTTGCCTGCCGTATCGGGCATGACGGGTGCGATCAGAAGCGCCACCAACCGCAGGGAATCGAGCAGATTGTACATGATTGTACCGAGACGCTCTTTCTGGTTTTCGTCTTTCGCCAGCGCCCAGGGAGCCGTGTCGTCGATGTATTTGTTACCGAGGCCGATCAATTCCCAAGTTGCCTGCAAGGCTTTGTTGAATGCCAGTTCGTTCATAAAGGCATCGACTTTGCGGACCGTTTCGGCAAAGGCTGCGACGAAGGTTTCATCTTCGGCACAGCGCTCGACGGGTTCGGGAAGAATTCCGTCGAAATATTTGTTGAGCATGGCGGTGGATCGACTCAGGAGGTTGCCGAGGTCGTTCGCCAAGTCCGAATTGATGCGGTGAATCAGCGCCGCATGGGAAAAGTCTCCATCGAGTCCGAAGGGTACCTCGCGCAACAGGAAGTAACGGATGGCATCGACGCCGTATTTGTCGACCAGCATGTTGGGTTCGACCACATTCTGCAGGCTTTTGCTCATTTTCTGCCCTTCGACGGTCCACCAGCCATGGGCAAAGACTTTTCTGGGCAGGGGCATGCCGGCGGCCAGCAGGAAGGTTGGCCAGTAGACGGTATGGAAACGCAGGATATCTTTGCCGATGATGTGAACATCCGCAGGCCAGAATTTTCGGCAGTAACCTTCTGGATCGTCGGGATAGCCCAGAGCGGTTATATAGTTGGTCAAAGCATCAAACCATACGTAGATAACATGCTTTTCGTTGCCGGGTACGGGGATCCCCCACGAGAAGGATGTGCGTGATATGGACAGGTCGCGCAAGCCTTCACGTACAAAATTAAGGATTTCATTGCGTCTGGTGCGCGGTTGAATGAAATCCGGATTTTCCTCGATATGCTTCAGCAGCTGGTCCTGGTATTTGCTCATGCGGAAAAAGTACGACTCTTCCTTGAGCTTGTCCGTCGGACGGCCGCAATCGGGACAGCACCCATCCATGAGCTGGGTTTCGGTCCAGAAAGTTTCGCAGGGGGTGCAGTACCAGTCTTCGTATTCTCCCAGATAGATATCCCCAGAAGCGAAAAGCTGTTCGAAAAGTTTGCGAACGCCCTTTTTGTGTCGCTCCTGTGAGGTGCGGATAAAATCGGTATGGGAGATATTGAGTTTCTGCCATAAGGACTGATAGCGTTTCACCACCCGGTCGGCCAGCTCGAGAGGGGTCTCGCCCTTTGCCTGAGCGGCTTTCTCGACTTTCTGGCCATGTTCATCGGTACCGGTGAGAAAAAAAACTTCATGCCCCTGTGCTCTTTTGTAACGAGCCAGCATATCGCAGGCGACGGTGGTATAGGCATGACCGATGTGAGGCACGTCGTTTACGTAATAAATGGGCGTGGTTACATAAAAGCGGTTGCTCATTGCTTGTCTCCTGGGGGCGTATTTTGGTTTGGCCGGTTTTTGGAACGGCTCTTTCTTCTGGGGCGTCTGCGAACGTTCTGGCCACTGCCGGTTTTGGAAGACGCATCCCGCTGGGTCGGTTTTTGGCCGCGACGCTTTCCGCCTGCCTTGCCGGAAGACGGTTGTTTGTTTTGTCCTTCTCCGCCTTTAGCCGTACTGTCGGCTTCCCTGGTTGGGGCATTTTTTCTCTGACGTTGCGGCTTTTTGTGGCGTGTTCTGGGTTGACGAGATTCTTCGGCAGATTTTGATTTAGGTTGGGTATCCGGAATCTGCACCTTGTTGACGGGTACCTCGATTTGGTTGTTTTCCTCCAGCTTGACGGTTACCGTCTGATCGAGGACATTCTGGTTTACGACCTCGCCTTGCTGATTTTCAACCCGAACATGCCGACCGCATTTGGGCATGCCCTTTTTGAGTGAAAGGTATGTTTTGTACTCGTAATTGAGACAGCACAACAGGCGGCCGCATTGACCGGAAATCTTGTTGGGGTTCAGGGCCAGACCCTGCTCCTTGGCCATTTTGACCGATACGGGAGCAAAATCGGTCAGAAAAGTACAGCAGCACAATGCACGCCCGCAGATGCCGATGCCGCCGATAAGCTTTGCTTCGTCCCTTACGCCTATCTGACGCATCTCGATGCGGGTATGAAAGTAGTGGGCCAGGTCCTTGACCAGTTCTCGAAAATCGATTCTGCCGTCGGCCGTGAAGTAGAAGATGATTTTAGAGCCGTCGAACAGGAATTCGGCCCGCACCAGTTTCATTTCCAGCTGACGGGCCTGAATGCGTTCGAGGCAAAATCGGAAGGCTTCTTTTTCCCTGGCGGCGGACCTTTCTGCTAAAGCGATATCTTCGTTCGTTGCCGAACGAAGGACATTCTTCAGGTTTTCAGGTGCCTGGTCGTTTGCCACCTCTCTAGGCGGCGCGACGACGATACCCATGGCTCGGCCGCGGTCGGTTTCTACAATGACCGACTGTCCAGACGAAAGCTCCAGGTCGCCGGCGTTAAAATCATAATGTTTGCCGGCAGTGCGGAATTTTATGGAAACGATTCTTATCATAGCCTCTGTCGGGTTAGCTGCGAGATAACCCGGTTGTCGATCGGGTTGCCTCTCTGCGGTTAACATCTGGAAAGGATTGTCGTCGTTAGTCCTTCCGGATGACTAGTCTCGGATTTTTGTCATGCTACGAGTTTCAGCAGCAAAACTTCCATGGCCAGTTGGCGGTTCGCGTTTCTTTCGAGATGACGTCTCGTTGCCGTAAGGGCATCGAGCTTCCCGAGCAGGGAAAGTGTGTCTTCTTTGCGGGATGTCTGTTCCAGGGTTTCCATCAAATCGATATTGACCAGATCCTCCTTGGGACGACCGTGTTTAAGGAGCAGGAGGTCGCGATAAAAAGCCTGGATTATTTCGAGAATGTCGAACAGCAGATCTTTTTCGTCCGCAAATTCCTGGGCCAGTTTGAGCAGAGGAAGGATGCTTCCCTTACTCAGCCCGGTCAGGGTTTTTAACAATTCCCTGCGCCGTTTCAGGTAGAGTTCCCGGTCTTTGCCAAATGCCTTTTTAAAACTTCCCTCGGATAATGTGGCGAGAATATGCGCTTGAGCATCGCCGATTTGCAGTTGTTCAACCAATACCTCCTGCAATTTTTCCCGTGGAATGCGGGAAAAAGGTAAACGCTGGCAACGAGAGCGAATGGTCGGCAGTATGCTGTCGGGAGATGGTGTGAGCAGAATCAAAAGCGTCTGATCCCTTGGTTCCTCAAGGGTTTTAAGCAGTGCGTTGGCAGCTGCAAGGTTCATTTTTTCCGCTCCGTCGATAAGGCACACCTTGTGGTTGGCTTCAAGGGGGCGATACGACAGTTCCTTTTGCAAAGTGCGGATCTGCTCGATTTTTATGCTGTTTCCTTCCGGGCCGACCTGATGCAGGTCCGGATGATTGTGATGGTCGACCTTCTGGCATGCGGGACAGTCCCCACAAGCGCTTTCGTTGTTGCAAAAGAGCATCTTGATCAGCGCCAGCGCGACGAGGCGTTTGCCGATCCCGTCAGGACCTTCGAACAGGTAGGCATGTGGGAGACGACCGCAACGGATGGCTTTTTGCAGCAGATTTTTTTGCCTTTGGTGTCCCAGCACCCGTGAAAACATTACATTCCCCCCTGGGGTTTGAAAACATTCGAGGCGATGCGCCAGATACGCATGGCGATTTCCTCGAGGGTGCCGTCGGCGTCGACGATTTTTATGCGGCGAGGTTCCTCTTCAGCCAATTTCAGATATCCCTGACGTACCTTGTTGTGAAACGCCAGAGTTTCCTGTTCGAAACGGCCCTCGTCCGGCCCCTGGTTCGCGGCGTTGCGGTCCCTGGCCCGTTCGATGCCGTGTTCGGGCTGCATGTCGAGCAGTAGCGTCAGGTGAGGACGGCACATTCCGGCAGCCAGGATGTTGAGCTGCTGAACCAGTTGCAGATCGAGACCGCGCGCATAACCCTGGTAGGCAAGGGTAGCATCGCAATAGCGGTCGCATAACACAATCCGATTCTGTTCGAGGGCCGGCAGTATGATTTCAGCAACATGCTGGGCTCGTGCCGCGGCATATAACAGCAATTCGGCTTTGGGATCCAGGTTGTCATTGTCGGGATCGAGCAGAATTCTGCGAATTTGATCTGCGATGGGGCAGCCACCGGGCTCACGCGTTATCAGCACATCGTATCCCAGGCTCTCGAGCCGGGAGGCCAACAACTTGATTTGCGTGGTTTTCCCGCTTCCTTCAATACCTTCGAAACTTATGAAAAAGGACATCCCGTTTCCCAACTGTCGCATACTGTAAATGGCTAATTATAGAAACCGGCTATGAGATTATCAAGAAAATTCTCCTTTTTCATGGCAGGGTGTATCGATCGCGTATACGCTTATGGCGGAACCGACCGGCAGAGCTGCCTGGTAAAGACGAACATTCGATACTGTTTAAGACGCTTGCGCGGAGGAGGGGATGTTTTTTCAATTAAATTGACAGTCCATAGAAATATCCGGAGGATAGCTGATTTTTTGTTGACTTGGTGGTCGGGCTTGGCTATAGTCCACTCCTCCGATTGTCGCGGCTGAGCCGTGTTTTGAGATGGAATTCGACCGGAGACGGAACAATCGCAATCAGGTCGGAGGCAGGGTTGTCAGACGGCGCTTCGGGCGGAAAAAAACAATTGACAAACAGTGTGGCGGTTGAGTAGAATGCCGCCGCTTTCATGGTGGGTGTAGCTCAGTTGGTAGAGCACTGGATTGTGGCTCCAGTTGTCGAGGGTTCGAGCCCCTTCACTCACCCCATTTATCAACGATGCCCGTCTACCGTAGACCATGGCGCCGGACCTAGCAGGTCGACGGCCCGGTTGACGTCTGACGGGCTTTTTGTTTTAATGACGTTTGCTTTATCGGCCCTGACTTAGAAGGCTGCAGGCAAGCGTCTGATTTGTACTTCTGCGTTCTAGAAGACCGCACTTTTAAACGATTTCGTTTGAATGGCGGTGGTGGCTTCCTGACTTAGCGAGAGTGGCGGAATTGGCAGACGCACTGGACTTAGGATCCAGCGGGCAACCGTGGGGGTTCGACTCCCCCCTCTCGCACCATTCAGATAACAAAATTTCCATTTCAATAAAAGGGGTTGCGAAATATGCTGGTCGCTGCGCCGGCAGATCGCGAATCCACAAGGCTTTGAAGAATAAGACACCAATTATTTTGCGAGGTAATCACAGATGAATGTTAAGGTTGAAGATATCAGTAACATCAAGAAAAAGCTTTCCTTCGACATTCCCGTCGATACCGTCGATGAGGAATTCAGTAAAGCTTATAAAAAGCTTGCAAAAACTGCCAAGGTACCCGGTTTCCGTCCGGGCAAGGTGCCCCGCAGTGTGCTTGAACGGCAATATGCCCCGCAAGTTGAGGCACAGGTTTTCGAAAGATTGGTGAATGAAACTTTTTTCAAGGCGTTGGTAGAACATAAGGTCGATGCGGTATCGGCGCCGGAGGTGGTCGATAACGGTCAGCTGAAGCCGGGCCAACCCTTTGCGTACGAGGCCGAGGTTGAAGTTCGTCCCGAGGTGAGCGCTAAAGATTATATCGGCCTCGAACTGAAGAAAGAAACCTTCTGCGTTGACGATAAAGCCGTGGAGGAGCGTCTCGATGAGATGCGCAAAGGTCAGGCGAAGGTGGAGACCAGCGATCGAAAAGTTGCCCAGATGGGTGATATTGCGATTATCGATTTCGAAGGTTTTGTTGACGGCGAAGCTTTTGCCGGCGGCAAGGCCGAAGGACATCAGCTTGAACTCGGTTCAAATACGTTTATTCCCGGGTTTGAAGAACAGGTTGTCGGCCTTGAGTGCGGGCAGGAAAAAGAAATCGAGGTTACCTTCCCCGAGGACTACGGTAATGAGGAGTTGGCTGGGAAGCCGGCTGTCTTCAACGTCAGTCTGAAGGAAATCAAAGAACGCATCCTCCCGGAATTGGATGCGGAATTTGCAAAAGAGGCCGGCCTGGAATCCATCGAGGATCTCAAAGCCAAAATTCGCGAATCGTTGGAAGCCCAGGAAAACGATCGCATCGAAAAGGACTTTCGCGAGCGTATGATCGACGCCTTGCTCGAAGCCAATCCGATTGAGATTCCGGAGTCCATGGTCGATTCTCAACTCGACTACATGTTGCAGAATTTCCAGAATCGCATGCAGGCCCAGGGGATGCGCCTGGAAGACATGGGCATCAATGCCGAATCCTTTAAACAGATCTATCGCGAAATGGGCGCCCGGCAGGTCAAGGCAAGCTTGATCCTCGAAGCGATCGCCTTGCAGGAAAATCTCAAAATCGAAGAAGATGAAATTCAGGACAAGCTCGATGAAATTGTCGAGGCCAGCGGCGCCACCAAAGAGGTGGTCATGAATTTCTACAGTAGCGATGAACGCCGCCGTGCTTTGGTCTCTCAGATGGCCGAAGAGAAGGTGGTTGCCTTTTTGAGCGGCAAGGCGAAGATCGAGATGGTTGACAAGGATGCCCTTGAAAATGCCGGAACGGCAGAGGAGTGATCTTATGAGTCTTATCCCCATGGTCGTTGAGCAGACGGGTCGAGGTGAACGGGCTTATGATATTTATTCGCGTTTGCTTAAGGATCGCATTATCTTTCTGGGCGGACAGGTTGACGATCAGGTTGCCAACCTGATCATTGCCCAAATGCTGTTTCTCGAGTCAGAAGACCCTGAAAAGGAGATATTCCTGTATATCAATTCACCCGGCGGGGTGGTGACTGCGGGGATGGCCATTTACGACACCATGCAGTACGTGCGGTGTCCGGTTTCCACTCTCTGCGTGGGGCAGGCTGCAAGCATGGGCGCTGTGCTGCTTACGGCAGGGGCTGAGGGAAGACGTTTCGCCTTGCCTCACGCCCGCATCATGATTCATCAACCCTGGGGCGGTTTCCAGGGGCAGGCTACCGATATCAATATCCATGCCCAGGAGATTCTGCGGATGCGGGAAACTCTCAACGGTATTCTTTCCAGGCATACCGGGCAGAGTTTGGAGAAAATTGCCGCCGATACCGAACGGGACTTTTTCATGGGTAGCGAGGAAGCTAAAAAGTATGGTATTGTTGACGATATAGTAAAAGGGAAAACCTAAGCTTTTTAGCGCGGAGGATTTTGTGAGCGATCACGATGGAAAGTCCGGTTATCTGACCTGCTCCTTTTGTGGAAAAGGACAGGATGATGTCAAAAAGCTCATTGCGGGACCTGAAGTTTACATCTGCGATGAATGCATAGAGTTGTGCAAAGACATCATTGCCGAGGAAGCCAAGCTCGAGGGCGATACCGAAAGCGGGCCCAAGCGCCTGCCGCGGCCGTCGGAAATCAAGGACGCACTGGATGAGTACGTGATTGGGCAGGAAAGGGCCAAAAAGATCCTTTCCGTAGCTGTTTACAATCATTACAAACGTGTTGAAATGGTTCAGGGCGGTGATGATGTTGAAATCCAGAAAAGCAACATCCTGATGCTTGGACCGACCGGCAGCGGCAAGACGCTGCTGGCCCAGACCCTGGCCAAGTTGCTGAATGTACCTTTCGCGATTGCCGATGCGACCAACCTGACGGAAGCCGGGTATGTGGGCGAGGATGTGGAAAATATCATTCTGAGCCTGCTGCAGGC
>JASKKK010000089.1 GCA_030154185.1 Desulfuromonadales bacterium | reverse complement strand
TATTTCGACGACCGATGCTACTTCCGGCCTGTATATTTTAAAAGGTCAACGTGATTTCAATATGTTGCACCGAATGGGCAGGTGCGAAAGTTGAGTTAACAACCAAACCCTGCGTTTCGACCGACAGAACTTGTGCATATGATTGACACAAGGGGATTGCGGTGATAAAACTCTTTCATTCCAAATCGAAGGCAGGTATCTGTGATAAAAAAGCTTATCGGCAAAAAGCTGAAAGCGACACGCCTCGGAAAAGGGTTGACGATTCAGGAGTTAACCAACCTTTCGGGCGTGTCAGCGAACATGATCTCCCGCATCGAGCGCGGGCTGACCGTGCCTTCGGTAAAGATCCTCATGAAACTCGCTTCCGCCCTCGGCATGAGCATCGGGTACTTTGTCGAAGAGGCGGAAAAAAGTTCGACCGTCGTCCTTACCCGCAAAGGGCAAGGCGAACCTATTTTCTTTTATGAAGAAAAGCAGCAGATCAGCAGCCTGACGCAGGGCCTGCGCGACCCGAGCTTCACCGTATTGCACGATACGCTGGAAAAAGGTTGCAACAGCGGTGGCGGTCATATGGTTCACACCGGCGAGGAATTCGTCATGGTCCTGAAAGGGCGGCTCGAGTTTCTCATCAAGGGTGACGCCTACGTTCTCGAAAGCGGTGATTCCCTGTCCTTCAAGGCTTCCTTGCCGCATCTGTGGCGTAATCTGGAAGACGGCCCCACCGAAGTTTTATGGGTCGTTTCTCCAGCCCCCAACATCGCTCAGTAATGATGCTTTCGCAAAAAACATCAAAATGGGATGGCTAAGCAAAAAACGCCACATGCAAGGCGCACGATAGTCTAGCCATGAGGCGTACTTACGTACATCGAAGCAGCGAAGCAATCGCAGCAGCGCAGCAGATGACGAGTTTCTGCGACGCCATCAGTAATGCGGTGCCGAGCCGTTGCCGCAGCAGGGAGTTCAGTGTGCAGCTCAAAAACCTGATCGGGAAAAAACTCAAGGCCATCCGGTTAAAATGCAACCTGACTATCCAGGCCGTTTCGGAACGCGCCAATGTCTCCGCCAATATGATCTCCCGCATCGAGCGCGGTTTGACGACGCCCTCGGTCGAAATCCTCCTGCGACTCGGCTCCGTATTCGATAAAAGCATCAACTATTTTGTCGAAGAAGTCGAAACCACTCATGAAATCGTCTATTCCAGGCCCGGAGAACGGTCCCGCACTGTGTTTGACGACGAGCAGAACCTGCAAACCGAATCGTTTACCGCCGGGCTGAGAGATCCTCAGTTCACCAGTTTTTTATGCGTGGTAAAGCCCAACGGCACCAGCGGCAACGCGGACATGTTCCATCCGGGAGACGAATTGCTCTACGTCATGAAGGGATGCCTTAAGATGACCGTGGCCGGCGAAACTTTCCTGGTCGCCGAGGGTGAAAGCCTCTCCTTCAAATCCCACCTTCCCCACCGCTGGGTCAACATTGCGGATGGCGAAACCCATGTCATGTGGGTTCTATCCCCCTTCACGACGATCTGAGATAGGTTATTTATTAAAATGACCGCAGCCTATCTCGACCATCCAACGCCCTGCCCTTGATTTTCAATCACCAGTCACCAATCACTAAACACATCAAATGGGATGGCTAAGCCAAAAGCGCCAAAGGCAAGGCGCGCGATAGTCGAGCCATGAGGCGTGCTTACGTACGTCGAAGCAGAGGCGCAGGCGGCAACGCAGCAGTTGGCGGGTTTTTGCGACGCCATCGGCTTTAAAGCTAAAAATTTCCAACAGTTATTGACAGGTTGCCTCTGTCCCGATATGTTTTCAATGAGTCGGCATACAGTACGGCCCCACCTTCCTCGGCCACCGAAACATACCCGCCCCTGGCCCGACTCATGCGAGAATCGACCGGTTTTACGGGGCTTGTCTTCATCAAGGATCCTGGCCCGCAGATATTGCCGCTGCTATCGGAGGTAATGCGTAATGAACAAGTCTGAATTGATCGAGGCCTTGGCGGAAAAAAAAGGATTGACCTACAAAAAAGCCGAAGAGATCGTCAATATCGTCCTGGACACCATGTCCGAAACCCTGGTCGAGGGAGGACGTATTGAAATTCGCGGATTCGGCAGCCTGGTCGTCAAGGACTATAAGGCTTATATCGGTCGCAACCCGAAAACCGGTGAAGAAATCGAGGTCAAACCGAAAAAACTGCCGTTTTTCAAGGTAGGCAAAGAACTGCGGGAGCGTATCAACAAACGATAAGCATCGATGGCGCCGCAAATACTCACCAACCACGGCGTTGTTTGCCGCAACGGCTTCGCTGTTTCGACCTACGTAAGTACGTACGCCTTATTGCCTGGCCATCGTGCGCCCTGCAGTTGACGTTTTTGCTCAGCCATCCCATTTGACATTCTGCGTCCCTCGGGGACCTCAGGTGTTGCGCCTCGGCGAAACCCTTACGGTCCGGTAATTTTTCACCCGCACCAGACCCGGAAGCGCTCCTTTGGGCTTATGAACGGCGCTTCCTTCCGCGACCATGACGTCGGCAAGCCCTTCGGCGGAAGCTTTGGAATATCCGGCGGCAAGGCTTGCGGCGTAGAGGATGTCTTCTTCCGGAACCTCTTCACCTTGGTGGCTGATTTTCAAAACCAGATGGCAACCGGGGCGGTCGAGAGCATGGAACCACAGGTCATGAGACCGGCATACTCTTTTGACCAGGTAATCGTTGGCCCGATTGCTCGTTCCCCACTGAAGAGTGTAGCCGCCCGGCGAAACGTCCTCCCGCAGCCTGGGATGCCCATGTGAAGCCGGCCGCTTCGATTTCCGGTCATTTTTCGGCAGCAGACCGTAATCCCTCATCTCCGCTTCCACCGCTGCCAGATCCTCATGCGTCTCCATTTCATCGAGATTCATCAGCAACGTTTCCAGCCACGCCTTTTCATCCGTACTCTCCGCGAGCCTGCGTCGTACATGTTGGTAACCGCGCCGGATCTTTTTGCTTTTGGCAAACAGTCGATCTGCGTTTTGGGATGGGGAAAGCGCCGGATCGAGAGGAATGTTCACGACAGTACCCGGTTCGAAAAAGTTTTCGACCTCGACTTCGTTCATTCCTTTGTCGACTTTATGAAAATTTGCCATCAGCAATTGACCGAGCTGCTGCAGGCGCTCGGACTCGCCGGTCGATAAGATATCGTGACGCAGACGCTCCAGGCGCTTTTCGATACGGGCCAGAGCACGGCGGGCAATTCTCTTCAAACCTGCCCGCTCGCTGTTGCGGCCGGAAGAATCACATTCCGCATAGAAGCGATCCGCAGCCTCCGAGGCTGATGGAAAGGTACGCACGGCCTGCAGAGCAAGACAGTATGGCCGAAAAGCAAAAAGCCTCGGCGAGCCTTCCCATTCCGCGATCTGAAAAAGGTAATCGCGCTCTTCCCGGCGCCGGGAGAAAAGGGCAAGGACTTCTCCGGGTTGTCTTCCATCGGCCACAAGGCAGGCCAGATCCCTTGCCACCCATGGCGTCATCGGACAGACATGGCGCTGCAGCCAGCCTGCGGGATTGTCGCTCGCCCCCTCCCATTCCGGGACTTCCACAACTTCCTTCAGGGACCATTTCCCCAATTTTTCCGGCGCCCGCCACACCGCTCCTTTCATGTAAGCCTGATGTTTTTCATCCCCTTGCCTGCGATGCAGAACATCGATGATAAGATCGTCCCCATCACACAGAACCATGTTGGGTCGTCGGCCGTAAAGCTCCACGACCAGGCGATAACTCGCTTCATCGTGACCATTAAATGTCAGCACAACGACGCGCTCCCCCGGCAGTTGCTCGATCGCACGCAGACTCTTGAGCCGGGCCCGCAACAGTTGGCAGAAACGCGGGGGACTCGCCGGATTTATCCAGGTCCTTTCGGAAAGATAGATTCCGGTTCCGCCTATGGCGACGCATATGCGCAGACGCAACTCTCTCCGGCCGTTCCACAGCCGCAGAATGACCGTATCGGCATCGGGCTGATGTACCTTTTTAACCGATGCCCTTGCAACCAGAGGTTGCATCTCGGCCATCACGGCTTCGATGTAGAATACGTCCATACCTGCGGATCGTTGAGACAAAGCTTTGCTTGCTGCCATCATACCTCTCTGCTATGCTGAGATTTCTTAAACCCGGTGTTTAGTGACTGGTGACTGGTGATTAGAAAAACCTTCTTAACCATCGCTTGTCTTCACTGACCGATAAGTGGTAAGTCTTTGCTTTTTCTCGTCACCAATCACGAATCACTAGTCACCGCCTTATAACTTACCACCGCCTTTAATAAAGGAGAGCCGTTATGTCCGAAGAAACGCCTTATCGTATCGGCACCAAGGCGCTGCACGCCGGCCAGATACCCGATCCTGCCACCGGTTCGCGAGCGGTCCCCATTTACCAGACTTCTTCCTATGCATTCAATTCGTCCGAGCATGCCGCCCGTCTGTTTGCCCTGGAAGAGCCGGGCAACATCTACACGCGAATCATGAACCCGACCACGGATGTTTTGGAAAAGCGTCTGGCGGATTTGGATGGCGGTGTGGGGGCGTTGGCCGTCGCGTCCGGCACCTCCGCCATTTTCATGACCATCCTGAATCTGGCCCGTGCCGGCGAAAACATCGTTTCCGGCACGTATCTGTACGGTGGCACCTTCAACCTGTTCAAACACACACTCGCACGCATGGGCATCACGGTCAAGTTTGTCGATACGTCCGATCCGACCAACATTGCCGCGGCCATCGATGAAAACACCAAGGCGGTATTTACCGAAACCATCGGCAACCCCAAAAACAATGTCGATGATCTGGAGGCCATTGCCGATGTCGCCCACCAGCACGGGTTGCCTTTTATCATCGACAACACCGTCGCCACCCCCCTGTTGTTCCGCCCCTTCGAGCACGGTGCCGACATTGCCTGCTACTCCCTGACCAAATTTATCGGCGGGCACGGCACAAGCCTTGGCGGTGCGGTCGTCGATGGCGGCAGATTCGATTGGGGAAATGGCCGTTTTCCCGAGTTCACCACCCCGGATCCCAGCTATCATGGTTTGGTGTATCATGAAGCCCTCGGCGCGCGAGCGTTCATAGACAAAATGCGGGTAACGCTGCTGCGCGACCTTGGCGCCTGCATCTCCCCCTTCAACAGCTTCCAGTTGCTGCAGGGTCTGGAAACCCTGCATGTGCGCATGCCGCGCCATTGCCAGAACGCCATGGAATTGGCCCGATACCTCGAAAACCACCCCGGTGTGGCCTGGGTGAACTATCCGGGTCTGAAAAGCCATCCATGCTACGCTCAGGCCCAACGCTATCTGCCCGATGGACAGGGCGCGATTCTGGGATTCGGCATAAAAGGCGGAGTGAAAGCCGGCGCCCGCTTTATCGACAGCGTAAAACTGGCCAGCCACCTGGCCAATATCGGAGACGCCAAGACTCTTGTCATTCACCCGGCCAGCACCACCCATCAACAACTGTCTCCGGAAGACCAGATGGCTTCGGGCGTAAGTCCCGACTTCATCCGCGTCTCGGTCGGCATCGAGGATATCGAGGACATTAAAAACGACTTCGACCAGGCGCTTAAGGCGAGTGCGGAAGGGTGAGGTTCGAGGCCCGAAGTCAAAGGTGAAAAAAGCGGGTCGCGGTTTGCGGGACGCGGTTTGCGGGACGCGAAAACCTGGGTCCATTGACAATGAAGGATCGCGTCCACAATGACAAATGACAGATGACAGATAACAAGTGACAAATGATGAATTCCCCTTTTCACATCGTCCTCATCGAACCGGAAATTCCGCCGAATACGGGCAATATTGCCCGGTTGTGCGGTGCTACGGGTACCGTATTGCATCTGGTGGGCAAACTCGGCTTTTCCCTCGACGACAAATATCTGAAGCGGGCCGGACTCGATTACTGGGAGGTCATCGATGTGCGCTACTGGAACAGTCTCGAAGAGTTGGAAAAGGCCTTCCCGAGCGGACGCTGGTGGTATACCTCGAAAAAATCCGAGCGTTCTCACGTGGAAGCAGACTTTCAGGCGGGAGATTTCATTGTCTTCGGCAAGGAAACGGCAGGCCTGCCCGAGGGATTATTGAACAGAAACCCGGAGCATTGTATCCGCATCCCCATCTTTTCTCCCCGGGTACGCAGCCTCAACCTGTCGACCGCGGCGGGCATCGTATTGTATGAGGCGCTGCGGCAAACGGGACGGCTTGGGTAAAGGCAGTGATTTGTGATAAAATTAGTGACTGGTGACTGGTGACTGGTGACTGGTGACTGGTGACTGGTGACTGGTGATTAGAAAAACCTGCGTGAACAGCTCTTGTCGTCACTGGCAGATAAATGGTAAGTAGTTGTTTTTACTAGTTACGAATCACTAGTCACTCCAACAAAAAAAGCGCCCATCAAAAGGGCGCTTTTTTTGTTAACTCTGCATTTACTTTATTCCATATCGCTTTCGATACGGATGAAGCGCGTCGGTTCCCTGACCACTTCGAGTTGGTCGATCTCGGCCAGAGCGTCGTTGATAACCGCCTCTGTGGCCTCGTGGGTCATGATGACGATGGGTACGGCCTCGCTCTTCTTGCGTTCAGGCTGGATCATCGATGCGATGCCAATGCCGTAGCTGCCGAGAATACCCGAAATCTTCGCGACCACACCGGGCTTGTCGATGGCGGTAAACCGCAGATAGTACTGGCTGACGATATCGCGCATCGGCTTGATCGGCAGATCGGCAACATGGTCGGGGAGATACCCCATGGCGGGCGTGCGAGACTGGCCGCCGGCCATCATATTGCGTGCGAGAGCCATGACGTCGCCCATCACGGCACTGGCGGTGGCGTCCATACCGGCACCCTGGCCATACAACATCACGGGTCCGACGAAATCGCCGACCAGACGCACGGCGTTGAAGACCCCTTCCACATCGGCCAGTGGATAGTTGACCGGAATCATGGTCGGATGAACCCGTGCTTCGACCTGGCCGTTTTCGCGCTTGCCGATGGCCAGAAGCTTGATTTTATACCCGAAATGCTTGGCAAACTGGATGTCGAGAGGCGTAATCTTGCTGATACCTTCGATATTGATGCTGTCGAAATCGACGCGGGTTCCGAAACACAAGGAGACCAGGATGGCCAGTTTATGCGCCGTATCGACCCCCTCCACATCGAAGGTCGGATCGGCCTCGGCGTACCCCTTGGCCTGCGCGTCTTTGAGAACGCTTGAAAAATCGGCGCCTTCATTGGTCATGCGGGTCAGGATGTAATTGCAGGTACCGTTGAGGATCCCGAAAACACACCGAAAATTGTTGGCGCAAAGATTTTCCTTAATGGCTGAAAGCACCGGGATGCCCCCACCGACCGAGGCTTCGAACATAACGTCGACACCTTTTGCAGCCGCCGCGGAGAGAATTTCCTCGCCATGTTTGGCAAGCAGAGCCTTGTTGGCCGTAACGACGTGTTTGCCATGTTCGATGGCCTTGAGCACAAAGGTTCGGGCAGGCTCGTAACCGCCGATCAACTCGATTACAACGTCTATTTCCGGATCGGCCAGAACCTGCATGGCATCGGTGGTCAGAACACCCGGCTCGACCTTAACGCCGCGATCGGTGGTGATATCGAGATCAGCCACGCTTTTCAGCTTCAGCCGTGCGCCGAGCCGCTGTGCCATGACTTCGGCATTGTTCTGAAATACCCTTATCACCCCGGCGCCGATGGTGCCGAAGCCCAGAAGACCAACGTTAATTTCTTTCATACCCACTCCAAGTGAAAACAAAGTCCTGAAGATAACGCCCGCAAAACAAACCCATCATCCCTGCGAGTCCCGGCATGCAAGAACAACCTGCATGCCGCGAAACCGGTCCTTATCGAGCCAATCCCATGCGGTGCGTTCGGCGTCCTGAATCGTCATTCCTTCCATGTTGTCAAGTGCCAGCGCTACCCTCTGAAAACCGGCTTGACGTACGGCGTCGAGTACCGAACCGATGAGACCGGAAAGAGTCAGAGGGGTCAATTCGGAGTGCATGCCGCCTCCGGCGAACAGCACCCAGGCTGCGGTCATTTTGCCGTTGCCGGCAAACAGCAGATGCTCACCCGGCCTTCCCAGGGCCCGACCGCGAAGCAAAAAAGCGGTCATCCGACCGTTCAATCTCCAATCGAGAAGGCCGGACGGACCGCTTAACGGTCGAACGTCCGTGTAGAAGAAGGCCGCAACCACCTCGCCGGGAAGCTGGTCGGCAGGGCTGTCAAGCACCTGCAGGGCCTTCATGGTGCTGCAACAGGTCGGCAGGTGCGGGAAATCCTGTCAAGGATACCGTTGACGAACGCCGGCGTTTCCTTGGTGCCGTAGCGCTTGCCGATCTCGACGGCTTCGTTAATGACGACACTGACGGGAACGTCGAGATGACACAGCAATTCATAGGTCGCCATGCGCAGGATGGCCAGGTCGACCTTTGCCATGCGTTCCAGCGACCAGTTGGTGGAATATTCGCCAATCAGATCATCGATCTTATCCAGATTTCCGGCGACCCCGCGAACCAGGTTTTCGGCAAACTCCCTCATCGGGGGAGCTATATCCACGCTGATATCCTCCAGCGGTTCGCCCAATACATCGTCACGAAACCGGAAATTATTCCAGAAAGACCCGAGCAAAGCATCGGCGTTGGAGACACCATCGAAACTATATATGATTTTGATTGCCAGTTCGCGTCCGGATCGACGCATGCCGCTTGCCATAGGACCTCAGATCTCTTTAAACAGGTTTACCATTTCGATGGCCGTCATGGCGGCGTCGGAACCTTTGTTGCCGGCCTTGGTCCCTGCCCGTTCAATGGCCTGTTCGATACTGTCGGTGGTGATGACCCCGAAAGAGACCGGCATACCCGAGTCGAGGGATACGGCGGCCACGCCTTTGGAAACCTCGGCACAAACATAGTCGAAATGCGGCGTGGAACCGCGGATCACCGCCCCAAGGCAAATCAGGGCGTCATAGCGTCCGCTGGCGGCGGCTTTCTGGGCTGCAACGGGAATTTCGAAAGCGCCTGGCACGCGCAGGATATCAATATCTGCATCCGCAGCACCGTGCCGGACCAGTGCATCCAGCGCACCTTCGACCAGACGATCACAGATAAAGCTGTTGAAACGACTGACAATCACGCCGAACTTGAGGCCGGCGGCATTGAGCTTACCCTCGATGATATTGGCCATGAGTTTCTCCTGAATAACGGCAACAATCCCTGAACTGTCGAACAAATGCCGTAACCGTATTTTCTTCACCGCGTAAAACGGAAAAGACTATAAGAAGATGATTTGTCCACTCTTCTAAAAAACCGGACAATGCCTTG
>JASKKK010000088.1 GCA_030154185.1 Desulfuromonadales bacterium | reverse complement strand
TTTTTGGGGTAACCATCTGATTTCCTTGCATATTTTAGCACAAAAACAATATCAAAAACAAGTAATTTCAACATGTTGGGCAACGTTCAGGAAGCCCTAGTTAGTTCAATCGGATGGCTATGGGAGCAAATGTTTTCATACTGTAGGGACAGCATAAAAAATGACCTTCCGATACATGGGAGGTCATTTTTTGTATGAAAACATTTCCGAGGGCATAATATGGCCTTGTGGTAATCATCAGGCGAACGCGCCAGTCCCAACAGTGCTTTATTGTCTTCCAAGTCACCCACCTGCTCTGAAGTAAACCCGTCTTCCAGTTATTGCCGAAAAGCATCCACCCTTGGGGCCCTGGAAACCGTCTGATAAATCCCAGATGATCCAGAACCGACTTTAGAACATAATGCAAGACACCCCAAAACATTAGAAACCTGGTTGGGGTGTTCGGCGTTTTGGAAATAGTGCAATATGAGAAGACCCCCCTGGTGGCCCGAAAGGGGTTTCTATGTTTTAGAACTCGTGCGTTGTATGAAAATCAATGGCTTCACGTATTTGCTCCCGAAGGTAGTTATTATCCCATGGTTTTGTCAGAGATCTAAAGGGCATACATTCATTGATTGACTCCATCACAGTCGGAAGGTCGGCAACCCCTGAAAGAATCAGGCGCACCGTGTTGGGATACATCACCTTAACTCTCTTAAGAAACTCAGTACCGCGCATGTTCGGCATGTGCTGATCGCTGATCAAGACCTGTACTTCATTTTTGGCAAGAATTTCAAAACCCTCCAGAGGAGACCCTGCCGTAAACACCCGATAGTCGTCTTCGAGCAGGAGTCTTTGCAAGGCGGAGAGGATATGTGGCTCATCATCCACAATGAGTACCGTGGGCTTATCAGGAGCTTCTGCAGCACCATTTAAGGACTTACCCTCATGCAATAGGGCCGCAAAAGTCTCTCCGGATACAGGTTCGCTAAAATAAAACCCCTGTATTTCGTCGCAACTATTTTGTTTGAGATAACCCAGTTGCGCTTCTGTTTCGACGCCTTCAGCCACAACCTTGAGCCGCATGCGATGGGCTAGATCAATGATCGAGTTGGCAATCATTGCCGCATCTGGATCGGTGGTAATGTTGTTGATGAAGGATCGGTCAATCTTCAGGTAGTCGATAGGGAAACGACTCAAGTATGCCAAGCTGGAATAACCAGTGCCGAAATCGTCCAGAGAAAGATGCACCCCTAGTTGTTTGAGCTCGGCCATGATGGAGACCGCTTGGTCGGGATCACCCATAAGCATGCTTTCGGTCAGTTCCAACTCCAACAAATGAGGTTGCAACCCCGCTTCCATTAGGACCTTCCGGATCCTTGTTGCCAGCCCGATTTTGTGAAACTGTCGCGCAGAGAGGTTTACCGCGATCCGTTGAGCCGGTAAACCCGCATCCTGCCAAGCCTTGTTCTGTCGGCAGGCCTCTCTCATCACCCAATCGCCGATCGGAACGATCAGCCCCGTCTCCTCGGCTAAAGGGATGAATTCGGCCGGCGGGACCATTCCTCGTTGCGGGTGATCCCAGCGAATCAAAGCCTCACAACCCATAATCCGGCCATTTTTCAGGCTGACCTTGGGTTGGTAATGAAGGCGAAACTCTTGCTTACTGAGGGCTTGACGCAGGCCGGTTTCGAGTTCCAGAGTGTATTGGGCTCGCAGGTTCATCGCGGGGGAATAAAATGCAACCAGGTTGCCTCCGCCCTTTTTTGCCCGCCCCAGGGCGAGGTCGGCGTGACGGAGAAGGTTCTCAACATCGTCGCTGTCTCTGGGGTAAAGGCTGATGCCGAGGCTGGCGGTCGGAATAATCTTGCGTGCGTCGATCTCGAAGGGTTTGCTCAGGTGGCGCAGAATTTTGTTGGCCACCAGGCGCACGTCATCCTCATCTGCTATATCCGTCAAAAGTATAGCGAACTCGTCCCCTCCCATTCGGGCCACGGTATCTCCCTCTCGCACGGCCTGTTCCAGGTGTTTGGCTATAGCACACAGCAACCGGTCGCCTGAAGTATGGCCAAGGGTATCGACAATCGACTTAAAGCGGTCTATGTTCAGCAATGCCACAGCCACCAGGCGGCCGGAGCGACTGGCGTAATGCAGCGATTGTTTTAAACGATCCAGCAACAGCGTGCGGTTGGGCAGTCCGGTCAGTTCATCATGATAGGCTAAGTACTCCAGATGCGCCTGGGTTTCCTTTTTGTCCGTAATATCCTGGATGATGCCAACGCCGAAGCCTTGTCCATCCGAACCGCCGGGAATCCAGACGCCGGTTACCTCCGCCCAAACAGTCGCACCGTCCTTTCGCAAAAAACGTCTTACAAAGGTAGCTCGGGATTCGTTGTTGCCGATAGCCGCCAGCAATTGGCATGGCTGATCGGCATCATCGGGATGAAACAATCGCTGAACATTGCTAGCTTTTAATTCGTCCAGCGAGTATCCGAGCAGGGAGCACAAAACGGGGTTAGCATCCATTATCCGTCCATCCCTTGCGATTATATTCATCCCGACGCCGGATTTTTCAAAAATGCTGCGGAATCTCTTCTCACTATCTATGAGCTTTTCCATGGCCTGTTTCTGCTCGGTCAGATCGACGATTGAGCCGACATAGCGTATCAGGTTGCCCCTTGAGTCGTAGACAGGTACGGCGGACGCTTGTACCCACCGCATCTCGCCATTACGGTGCAGGAGACGACGCTCCTTTTGCCAGGGCCCCCGTGGCTGTCTGTCGCTCTGCCAACTCTTCACAACACGTTCACGTTCCTCGGGCGGAATGGTGGCGGTCCACCCCAGCCCCAGACTCTCTTCGGCCGTCAACCCGGTCATGCGCATCCAGGCCGGGTTACAGTAGGTGTTATGGCCTTCTGGACTGACTTCAAAAATACCTATGGGGGCTGTCTCAGCCAGCGCCTTAAAACGTTCTTCGCTTTCTTCTAAGGCCATCTCCATCTGAAGGTGAGACGTCATATCTGCGGCCAGTTCCACAAACCCGGTGCATACACCTTCCTCGTCGAAGACGGGGAACGCCTTGAGTTGCATCTTGAACGTATGCCCATTGTCACGGACACCTTCAGTAATCACCGTGTGGGGTTGTCCACTGGCCATGGCCTGCACCCCGGGACAATGAGGGCAGATGGACGGCCTCCCTTCAAATTCCTGAAAACAGTTTTTGCCGGAGAAGTACTCTGGGCTTTTTTCAAACAAGCTGGCCAAAGATGAATTAACCATCTTGATGCGATGGTCCCTGTCGATCAGGGCCAGCCCAACCCCTAGATTCTCCACCAAGGCTTCATATAAGAGTTTGGCTGCACGTAGCTTTTCTTCGGTATGTTTCTGGGGAGAGATATCGTGGATGAAACCGAGGAATAAGGGCGAATGGGTAGTCGCATCGGCGGCCACCCGAGTGACCGTGGTGAGACACCAGACAACCGACCCGTTTTTACAAACGTAGCGCTTTTCATAGGTATGGGACGACTCCTCACAAAACTGCAGAAGATGAAAAACGGAGGTTGTTTGATCTAGATCGTCTGGATGGGTAATCGCATCGACGCTCATGCCCTGTAGTTCTCCGGGCAAGTAGCCGAGGTAATCGCAAAAGGCCTGGTTGGCGTGTAGAAGGGTTCGGTCTCTGTCTGCCACGGCGACGGCAATGGGAAGGTCCGAGATGGCCCGGAGGGAAGCACCGTCGGCAGAGGAAACATGCAAAGTCAAATATGAAGGATCGGGCATGCTATCTCCTTGTTGGGATCTTCATACCATAAAGGGAGGAATTGGGGAGACTCCCCCTATTTCTCGGTTCGCCCCAAAACACCACCTTTTTAAGCATCACCAATATCCCGAAGAACACCCAGCATGTCAAAGAATTAATTGTCTCAAAAGTTAGTTTCCTTTCTTTTCGGCCGGGGCTGGCAGGGCTTACTTAAAGGTTCTCACAACCCCTGTTTTGCGGGGGATCCCGTCTGATGATCAAGACCAGAGCCAGTTCAAGGGGCCAAAAACTCGATGTGCAAATGGACCGTCTAGCCAACTGTGAGCGAATCTATTCCGAAAAGGCATCTGGAGCTACCGCGAAAGATCGGCCAGAATTGCAAAAGGCTTTGGATTTTGTTCGGAACGAGGATGTATTTGTGATGACCATGCGTGATCGCTTGGCAAGGTCCGTAGTTGACCTTGCCAACATCGTTAAAGGCTTCAGGTGAAACAGGTGGATCTCGTTGTTTTAGAACAGAAAATAGAGGAACGGGTCAGGGATTATGAAGCACTGGGTTGCAGCAAAAAGGAAATTGCCGAGCATTACGGTATCAGCCGATCCTCAGTCACCGTCAGTATGCAGAGAACCGCCAGCAGTGTATCTGAAAAATAGCGTTCAATAAGAAAAGCCCCGATCGTTAAATCAGGGGCTTTTTTTATAAACACTCTGTTTCATTTAATCGGAGAGCCTGCCGATAAGGCCTCCCTCGCGACGGTCTTCAATATGCACCGACACCAACCGTCCTGTCAGATCAGCGTCCGCGACCAACGATACGGGAAGGTAATGAACGCTCAATCCGTTGCGCCATCCGTCACGAGCGTTTCCTTCGACCACCACATCCAGTTTGCGACCGATAAATCGGCGGGCGAAAGCCCTCTGCTTGGCCTCGCCGAGGGCTCGCAGATCGGCAGCACGGCGGCGCGCGATATGGCCGGGCACCTGCTTGGGCATGGAGGCGGCGGGCGTCCCGGGACGCCGGCTGAAAGGAAACACATGCAGGTGCGTCACGGGCAGTTCCTCCACCAGCTTCATGGTGTTGGCAAATGCCTGTTCGCTCTCTCCGGGAAAACCGGTTATAACGTCCAGTCCGATGGCGGCATCGGGGATCCGCGCTTTAATACGCTCAACCAGGTTGCGGAAATAAACCACCGAATAGTGCCGGTTCATGGCTTTGAGCACACCGTCGTCCCCCGCCTGCAGAGGAATATGGAAATGGGGGCAGAGACGCTCCGACCGTGCGACCAGTTCGATAAGTTCTTCGGATAATTCCTGAGGCTCGATGGATCCGAGACGCAAACGCCTTACCTCCGTCTCCTGAATCAATCTACCCACCAGGTCCGCCAACGTGATCGGCGTTTGCAGGTCGTTGCCATAACCGCCGATATGAATCCCGGTCAGGACGATTTCGGGAAACCCGGCGGCGCAGAAAGTGCGAACCTGTTCGACCACCTGCTGCGGCTCGGCGGAACGACTGGGCCCCCTGGCATGAGGAATGATGCAGTAGGAACAATAAGCGTTGCAGCCATTCTGAATCTGCATGAAGGCGCGGCTGCGGCTGCCGAAAGTATGCAGATCGAAGGTTACGCCGCGGGCCTGCCGGATATCGCTTACCCGTATTTTCGGCCCATCGCCTTCAAGACACTTCAGCAGATCGGCCTTTTCTTCGTTGCCGAGGACCAGATCGACACCGGGCAGACTTTCGAGGGCGGACGGATCGATCTGGGCATAACAACCCGTAACGACCACTCTGCAGTTCGGATGAAGCCGACGGGCCCGGCGTATGAGATTCCGCGACTGGCTGTCGGTTGCCGCCGTCACGGTACAGGTATTGACAATGACCAGTTCCGCACCCTCACCGTAATCGATCCGTCGATAGCCGGCCTGCTCCAGCTTTTCAGCCATGGCCGCAGACTCGAACTGATTGGTTTTACACCCGAGTGTGACAATCGCGAAAGTGCCTTTCATGCAATCCAGCCCCCGCCCAATACCCGGTCGTCATCATAAAAAACGGCCGCCTGTCCCGGACTGACGCCTGTCTGCGGTTCGTCAAAACGCACCTCCACCCGTTCGGAGTCGAGTACCACCAGACTGCAAAGTGCTTCCTGATGGCGATAACGGATGCGACATCGCGCACGCAGCGGCTCTTGCGGTTCGGGAACGATCCAGTTGGTTCCGGTCGTTACCAACCGGTCGACTTGCAGATGGTCCTTTTCTCCGACGACCACCTCACGGCTGACGGCGTCGATAGCCACGACATACAGGGGCTCGGGCCAGGCGATGCCCAATCCCCGTCGCTGTCCGATGGTATAGCGATGGGCTCCGCGATGTCTGCCGATCACCTTGCCGGACACATGTACAATGACACCTTCGGCCCCGGTCACATCGGAGTGTCTCTCCAGAAAATCGATATAATTGCCGTCCGGTATAAAGCAGATATCCTGACTGTCGCCTTTTTGCGCAACGTGCAGCCCAAGACTCTCGGCCTTGGCCCGGACCTCGTTTTTATCCATTTCTCCCAGTGGGAAAATCACCCGCTGCAACTGCTGCTGAGTCAGGGTAAAAAGGAAATAACTCTGGTCCTTGTGACGGTTGCTCCCCTTGGCAAGAATGCGCAGACCACCATCTTCGACAATGCGGGCATAGTGCCCGGTAGCCAGAGCATCGGCACCGAGGTGTTCGACCTCCTCCAGCAATCGACGAAACTTGAATACACGATTGCAAAGGACGCAGGGATTGGGGGTGCGTCCGGCCAGATACTCGTCGCAGAAGGGCGCGACGACTTGCTGACGGAATTCTTTGCGCAAATCGACCACATGCAGCGGAATACCGAGATCGGACGCGACCCTGCGGGCATCCATAATGTGGGGAGGTTCCTGTCCTTCATCGAGAGGTTCGACATCCCAGACCCGCATGGTCAGACCGGACACCTGATACCCCTCGGCGAGAAGCAACGCCGCGGCCACTGTGGAATCGACCCCACCGCTCATGGCCACAACGATATGTTTTTTATCTTTTACCATGGTTTACCTTCAGTCGGGATAAGGCCGACTCTCCCATCTGATGGGAATCGCACTCCCCCGCTCATAATCAAAGGGCCACCCGCGTTGACGGATGGCCCCTTGACGCTTGCTCGAAATATACGGTGTATCAGGCCTCGGCCGCCTGATAATTCTTTATCGCTTCGTGCAGCGCATCGGCAGCCAGATTGGAACAGTGCAACTTGGGAGCCGGCAAACCGCCAAGGGCATCGGCAACCTGATCGTTGGTCAGGTCGAGAGCTTCCTGCAGAGTTTTACCGACAACCATTTCGGACATCATGGACGACGAGGCGATAGCCGCCCCACAGCCGTAGGTCTGGAACTTGATATCTTTTATGATGCCGTCTTCCACCTTGAGGAAAACCTTCATGCGGTCGCCGCAGGAGGAACTGACTTTTTCGCCGACCCCGTCGGCATTTTCAATCTCCCCGACGTTCCGGGGATTGGTGAAATGATCGATAACTTTATCCGAATACATAATAACTCCTTTTCATAAAGCAGTGCATCAGCCCCGCGCTGGGCAGTTGATTGCGTTAAATTCAGGAATTCGCCGTAAGTTTCGCTGCACCCCGTTCGTGGTAAAAGGGGCTCATATCCCGGAGCTTCTTGACAATACCCGGCAGGATTTCAAGTACCTGGTCGACGTCGGCTTCGGAATTGTCGTAGCCCAGACCGAAACGAATGGCGGAATTGGCCATCATCGGATCGACCCCCATGGCATCGATGACATGAGACTGCCCGAAGGAATCGGACATGCAGGCCGAACCGGAAGAAGCGGCGATTCCCTGCATATCGAGAAACAGCAGTACCGCCTCTCCTTCGATGTAGTTGAAACTGATGTTGAGCGTATTGGGCAGACGCTGGGAAGGATGACCGTTGACCTGACTTTCCGGAATGGCCGCCAGCAACCCCTGCTCCAGACGATCTCGCAGACGACGAAGACGATCCGCCGTATTCTGCAGATCGGCGGAGGCCATTTCACAAGCGGTTCCCAATCCGACAATTCCCGGCAGATTGTGGGTACCGGCCCTGCGATTACGCTCCTGATGCCCCCCATGGATCAGAGGTGTCAGCCTTACGCCCTTGCGTACATAGAGAGCGCCGACCCCCTTGGGAGCGCCGATCTTATGCCCGGAGATGGCCAGCAGATCGAGCTGGGCCTTCTCCACGTCAACCGGTACCCGACCGATAGCCTGAACCGCATCGGTATGGAAACAAATCTTATGCTTCCGGGCCACGGCCCCGATCTGCTCGATGGGAAACAGCGTGCCGGTTTCGTTGTTGGCCCACATGACGGAAATCAGGATGGTTTTATCCGTAATGGCGGCCTCGAGAGCGTCGACATCGAGCATTCCCTGCTCATCCACAGGCAGGTAGGTCACCTCGAAACCCTGCTTCTCAAGAAACTTGCAGGCAGCCAATACGGCGGGATGTTCGACCTCTGTCGTAATGATATGATTGCCGCGATCACGCCGGGCGTCCGCCACTCCCTTGATGGCAAGATTGTCACCCTCGCTGCCGCAGGATGTAAAGACGATCTCTGCGGGATCACAGTTAATCAACCTGGCCACCTTCTCCCGGGCCGCTTCGAGCGCCGCGCCCGTTTCCCTGCCCGCCCAATGAACGCTTGACGGGTTGCCGAAATGCTCCCTGAAAAAAGGCAGCATGGCTTCCATCACCTCCGGTCGCACGGCGGTGGTGGCATTGTTGTCCATATAAATCCGTTTCACTTCTGTTCCTCCCAGTAACACTTTCAAATATCCCGCTGCTGTCGGGTGTCTTGCCGGATCATCGATGCATCCCTGGACAACTCCGCCAGGGTAATCGACGCCAGAAATTTTTTTATACGCTGCCCGAGCCCTGCCCAGACCATATGCGTGAAACACAGTTCATCGCATTGACATTTCCCCTGTTCATCCATGCAGGAAACGGGCATAAGAGGCTCTTCCACGCTTTCGATGATTTCATCCACCCGGATATTTTCCGCAGGGCGTGCCAAGACGAAGCCTCCGCCGGGACCGCGCACGCTCTGTACAATGTTGCCGCGTCGCAATTTGGAAAAAATCTGTTCCAGAAAAGTCAGGGAAATGCCTTCCAGGTCGGCAATGGTTTTACTCGAAACGGGAGCATCGGGACTTTCCAGACTGAGGCGGACCATGGCCCGCACTGCATATTGTGCTTTGTTGGACAAGCGCATGGTTCAGACAACCTCTTCTTCCTTGCTGGAGCCCTCATCGGATGTTTTCTTTGCTTCCAGTTCTCTGACGCGTCGTTCGAGGGCATGCAATTGATCGAACATGCAGGACATGGCCTTGCCTTCGGGGTCGGGCAATTGGCCATGCTCCAGGTCGATCTGACTCCCTACCCGTTCCCCGTTGGCATACACTACCCGTCCGGGAATACCAACCACAGTGGAATTGTCGGGAACAGCACGGACTACCACCGAATTCGCACCGATTTTGCTGTTATCGCCGACCCGGAACGGACCGAGGACTTTGGCTCCGGCACCGACGACGATGTTGTTCCCGAGGGTGGGATGGCGTTTTTCCTTGGCCCAGGAGGTTCCTCCCAGGGTCACGCCGTGGTAGAGAGTACA
>JASKKK010000087.1 GCA_030154185.1 Desulfuromonadales bacterium | reverse complement strand
ACTCTGAAAAGCAATAACCATCCCCGAGATGAAAAGCAGAGCCATCAGAAAAGGATTGCGCAAATTTCGAGAGATGAAAAAAGATACGCAACTGACGAGCAGCAACACCAGTGAGATACGGAAAACCTGCGCCCCGACATCGAGGGGACTGAGTGCGGTCCAGCCGAAAAAGATCAACAGAAGAAAAGCCAGCACGGGATCGACCTTATCGTTCCAGCGCGCCAGCGTCAGAAAAATGCGGGATTCCCGCAGGCTGCGATCCGAATCGCGATTCAGAATGGGGAAATAACGTTTGTATTTGAGAGAAAGCAGCAAAGCCACATAAAACAGAACGGAAAGCAGAATGTAAGAGGAAAGCAGCCAATGGCCCGGTTGTTTGTAAAACAACAGAGCGATCATAGCCCAGAAGAGGGTCAGGCCGTGGATAATCAGAACCGTGAAGCGGTGATGAAAACCGAGATCGAGAAACCGGTGATGCACGTGGGTCCGGTCCGGAGCGAAGGGGTTCCCGCGTTTGATCAAACGCTCGCTCATAACACGCACCGTATCGATTATCGGCAGCCCGAGAATGATAAACGGAACGACGGGCTGTACGGTGGAACCGGACACCTGGGTGAGGGCTACGGCAAGAAACCCCAGCACAAACCCGACGGTAAGACTGCCTGCATCACCCATGAATATACGTGCCGGATACACATTAAAACGCAAAAAACCGAAAACCCCTCCGACAAGCGCTGCCGATATGGATACGACAGCAACATTGCCGTCAAGATAACCCAGCAACACGAAGGCACCCAGCGCTACGGCGGTGAATCCGCCGGCAAGCCCGTCCAGACCATCAAGCAGATTGAGCGCATTGACGACACCGACAATGGCAAAGACCGTAAAGGGAATGCCAACCCAGTCCGGCATCACTATATTGCCCGTACCGAACAGATTTCCCAGATTGGTGATATAGAGCTGCCCGACAAAAATGGTAACCAGACAACCGAAAATCTCCCCCAGAAATTTCTTTTTGGCGGAGATGCCATAGAGATCATCCACCAGGCCGGTTGCAAACATGATCAGCGAACCGGCCAGAATCCCTTTGACCTGCTGCCCCATTTCGTCGAATACCAGCATGGCAAATAAAAATGCGAGAAAAATGGCAACGCCACCGAGCCGCGGCTTGGGTCGAACATGCACCTTGCGCCCGTTGGGGATGTCAAACTGCCGCTTTTCGATCGCCCATCGTCGCAGGGCCGGAACCATGATCAACGACATGAACAGCGCTGTCATAAAAACATACAACTGATGCAACCAGGCCATCCTCATATCCTCCTACATACTGTGCCTACAGTACGGTTTACCCTGAGTACATTAAATCAAAATAAGATAATTTCAAGCTTTTTAATAATTTTCACAAATTTGACAAGAAAAGTATACCCCTTCCGGATGCCTGGCATGGAGAGACTGAAGCGCCAAAGCACCCCATTGCCGTTGCAAAAGAATTCTCCACACTCGCAATAGAATTGACTCTATGGATGGGAAGAACTACCGGTGTCGACAATGCTTAGGAATCGGATGTACCGGAGACCCATCCCTGAGGCCGTCATTCCATAAGTCAAGGTATCGCAAAAAATATCATGCATCGCCGCAGCCAGTGCCGGCCGTGCTTTGTGGATCTCTCTGCACAAGGCGTACCTCTTTGTGGTTGAACAGCATAAAACAGGCACAAACGATCAGATCGGCTTGAACCCCATGGATCGATCCTCCGGGTCGGCATACGCACGCGCCCCCTTGTAGGACAGGGGTTTACGTCCAGAGCGCATAGCATCCCACCAGGCAGGGACAGCTGCATTCGCCCCCCCTTAGCCCCCCTTGCCCGATACCTCGAATACAGCATATCCGCGACGTTTTACCCTACAAGGCATTCAAATATTTGACAATGAAATCGCCGTTGCACAATCCAGAAGCAGTGATGACACGGCAGGAACCGTGATTTGTGTTTCAAAGAATAGGCGGTGGCCGGAGGCACCATATACGAATACCGCCGCCCTTACCCAACGAGGGGTAGCTTGGCGTCGAGGAAACAATATGCGCACAATGAAATTTAAGATGAATTAGAAGTGAATAAGGTCGGCATGAAGATATGTTCGACGAAGGGTGTCAATAAAATGTTATCTGCCTGGCCATGCGCTTAGTCAAATTGGCGCAACGCAGGCAAGGCCGAAAAGGGGCGGAACCAGAAGACAGGATTAACCGCACGGGACACCAAGGCTAGGGCCAAAGCCAGAGCAACACCCCCCCACCGAGCATGGAGCATCCGAAAAGCAGGGCGATGCGAAAAAGCAGTTGCGGGGCGCCAAGGATGGCGACGACAACGCCTTTGAACATGATGTTGGACAAAGCACCGACCATCATCATACGCCAGCCGGTGTGGACGGTTAGCTTCCCGGCTGTAATCAATTGGGCGGTGGAAAGGGTTATGGCGTCCATATCCGTCAACCCGGAGAGCGCCGCCACCAGATAAAGACCGCCATGTCCCAGATATTCAATGGCCGCCGCCACAGCCAGCAAAACCAGCGCATACAGCCCACCGAAAATTACCGCGGCAGCCAGATTCGACGGATCTTTCGGTTCCGGGGCCCTTGCCTGCTTCTGGCGCGACAAGACATAGGCGCCAAAAGCGATAAGCGCCATCCATCCCCCGATAAAACCGAACTGGGGAAAGATCTGCCAGAATATGTCCGGAGCCACCACAGCCACCTCAAATCCGACCCTGACGAAAACGATGGTGGACGCGATCATGACGACCAGGGCGGCCAAAGATGCGCTGTCGGGCGCCTTTTTCGAGCGGCGGGCATAGGTGACGGTCGTCGCGGTACTCGAAATGAGCCCCCCGAGTATGCCGCTTATCACCGAACCGGAACGTGCGCCAACATACCGGGAGATAAGGTAGCTGGTGATACTGATGCCGACAATCAGAACCACCATCAGCCAGATCCGAAAAGGATTCAAAACCTCATACGGTCCGTAAGAGCGGTCCGGCAACAGCGGCAGCACCACCAGGGCGATGAGGACCATGCGGAAAACGGCGCGGATATCGGTGGCGCCGATACGTTCGACAAAATGGTGCAAAGGCTTTTTCCAGTGCAGAAGCAGGGCCACACCGCTGCCGATGACCACGGCTTCCGCTACCATTCCCTTCTGCAGCAGGGCTCCGACACCGAACATCAACAGCGCAGCGACCTCGGTGGTCGGTCCGGGATGCGCTTCAGGGGATCGTTCGCGCCTCAGGTTGGACAGAATCATCAGTCCACCGAGAGCGACAAATCCTCCGGTCAGAATCATGCCACCGAACAGAGCGGTCAGGTGCGCACAGACGGTGCCCAGCACGGTAATCAAGGCAAAGGTGCGAATTCCCGCCGCCTCCGGTTCTGCCCACTCCCGCTGCAGACCGACCAGCAGTCCCAATCCCAAGGCGATGCCGAATTGTTGCCAGATCACAAAATCCATACCCATCCTTCGCAATGTTCGGTGTGCCTGTGGAAGCAAACCCTTCTGTTTACTACCATTCTACCCGCCAACGACAGTTTTCGCACCACCATGAACGTAAAGGAGAAAGCACCGGTCTTGGCGTTGCAAATATCGGCCGGTTTTGTACAGTGGAAGAAGTCTTCGAAGTTGTCCGACAACCAAGCGGCCTCCTCGCCCAATCGAAACCTTGCGAAATCTCTTTTCGCTCCGAACGGAATAGCATATGCCGATTCACAATGCGGACATCGCAAGGATTTTCAAACAGGTCGCCGACCTGCTCGAAATCGAAGGTGCCAACCCATTTCGCATCCGCGCCTACCGCAACGCGGCAAGGACCATTAACGATCAAACGCAGAGCGTAGCCTCCATGCTCGACGAAAGCCGGGACCTGACGGAATTGCCCGGCATCGGCGACGATCTGGCCGCCAAAATTGCCGAGATCGTTGAAACCGGCCATCTCCGGATGCTCAAGAAGATGGAAAAAACCACGCCGGAAAACCTTACCGACCTGCTGCAGATTTCCGGTCTTGGACCGAAACGCGTCGCGGACCTTCACGAAAAGCTTGGCATCGACAATCTCCAGGACCTTGGCGAAGCAGCCCGTAAAAAAAAGATCCGCTCCCTGAAGGGTTTTGGCAAGAAGCTCGAACAAAACATTCTCAAGGAAATTGAACGGCACACAACGAACGGGGCGCGTACCCGTCTTTCCGAAGCGGAGCAGGTAGCCACACCTTTGCGAGCCTACCTGGGGCAGGTCGAAGGCGTCAAGCGGGTGGTGGTCGCCGGGAGCTTCCGGCGCCGCCGGGAAACGGTCGGCGACCTGGACATCCTGGCGACCTGCAAAAAAGGCAGTCCGGTGATGGATCGCTTCACCGCCTACGAGGATGTCGCCGAAGTGTTGAGCAAAGGCAAGACCCGATCGTCGATACGTCTGCGCGGCGGACTGCAGGTCGATCTGCGGGTCGTCCCCGAGGCCAGCTACGGAGCTGCTCTCTATTATTTCACCGGCTCCAGAGATCACAATATCGCCGTGCGCCGGATGGCCGCGAAAAACGATCTCAAGATTAACGAATACGGCGTTTTCCGAGACGACGCAGAAGACAAAGAACGCATTGCCGGAGCCAGTGAAGAAGAGGTGTTCGCGACCGTGGAACTGCCTTTCATCGAGCCGGAACTGAGGGAAAATCGCGGTGAAATCGAAGCGGCGCTTGAAGGCTCGCTCCCCAGGCTCATCATTGCCGACGATATCCGCGGCGATCTCCATGCCCATACCGAAGCCACCGACGGCCGTTCATCTCTGACAGAAATGGTCGAGGCAGCGCGTTCGTTGGGTTACAGCTACCTGGGAATCACGGAGCACAGCCAGGCCGTCACCGTGGCCGGAGGGCTCGACCGACGACGCCTGGAAGAGCAGATCGAGGAAATCGACCGACTCACCGACCGCTACGCGGGGTTTCGCATTTTCAAGGGCATCGAAGTCGACATCCGCGAAGACGGCTCCCTCGATCTGCCGGATGCGGTTCTTAAAAAGCTCGATTTCACCGTAGGCGCCGTTCACTCCCGGTTCGACCTTCCATCGGACAAGCAAACCGAGCGCATCATCCGAGCCATGGACAACCGCCATTTCAACATCCTCGCCCATCCCAGCGGACGGCTGATCAATCAACGCGAACCTTACACCGTGGACATGGAAAAAATCATGCGGGCGGCTCTGGAAAGGGGCTGTTTTCTGGAACTCAATGCGCAACCCGACCGCCTGGATCTCAACGACCACCATTGCCGCATGGCGAAGGAGATGGGCCTGAAACTGGCCATCTGCACCGACGCCCACCATGTCGGGGGACTCAAAAACATGCGCTACGGCATCTATCAGGCCCGCCGCGGCTGGCTGTCGAGCGACGACATCATCAACACACGCAAGGTGGCGGACCTGCAGAAACTGCTGAAAAGATAAAGATCCGCCACCCCGATCCCTGATCGAACAGCATCCACGGAACTTCGGCAACCAACGTCAGGCAGCCATGGACTTCAGAAAGAACCCCAAAACGGATTTCAAGGACATCGAGGAGCTATCCGAAGAAAAAGCCCGGCAGGAAGCCGAAGCCCTGCGCGAGGGTATCGCCCACCACAACTATCGCTACTATGTGAAAAACGATCCGGTCATCTCGGACGCCACCTTCGACAAGCTTTTCAACCGCCTGCGCCGACTTGAGGAGACCTGGCCAAAGCTGCGGACCGCCGACTCTCCTACCCGCCGGATCGGCGCCCCGCCTGCCGACAGTCTGCAGCGTCTCGAACACCGGGCGCCGATGCTCAGCCTGAACGCTGCGTTGGAGGAAAGCAAGCTCAGAGAATTTTTCGATTTCGTCCGTCGCGAAACCGGTCAAACCGAACTCATTTGGGTTGCGGAACCCAAGTTCGACGGCGCCTCCGTGGAAGCGGTTTTCGAAAACGGCATCTTCCGCACCGCCGCCACCCGCGGTGACGGCCACGTCGGGGAGGACATCTCGGAAAACCTGGCGACTGTGCGCACCCTGCCCCTGCGGCTGCACACCGAAAAACCACCAACCTCCCTGGCGGTACGCGGCGAAGTGTTCCTCCCACAAAAAGCCTTTCAGGAACTGAATCGCAAGCGCCTCGAAAGCGGCGAGGAGCCGTATGCCAACCCGCGCAATGCCGCCGCCGGCACCCTGCGCCGACTCGCATCGAAAATCGTCTCCCGCCTGCCTTTGGATATCTTTTTCTACGACATCCTTGCCATCGACGGCGAAGATTTCTCCAGCCATTGGAAGGAACTCGAAGCTTTTGACCGCTGGGGGCTGAAAACCAATCCTTTGAACCGAAAATTGTCGACCTTTTCGGACCTGAGCGATTATCGGCAGGAATTGATTCGCCAACGCGGAGACTTACCCTACGAAATCGACGGCATCGTGGTCAAGCTCGACGATCTCGCCCTGCAAAAGGAACTCGGTGCCCGTCACCGCTCGCCGCGCTGGGCAATGGCCTGGAAATTCGAGCCCAAACGAGAGGTTACCGTCATCGAAAACATCGTGGTTCAGGTCGGCACCAGCGGCATGCTCACGCCGGTGGCGCTTCTGCAGCCGGTGGAGGTCGGCGGTGTGACGGTCAGCCGCGCCACCTTGCATAACGAACGCGAAGTGCGACACAAGGACTTGCGCGTGGGAGACAAGGTACGCATAGAACGCGCCGGCGACGTGATTCCCGAGGTGGTGGAAGTCATCGAACGCCCCAACAAATATGCCCACAAGTTCCACATGCCGGAAAAATGCCCTTCCTGCGGCGCGAAGGTGGTTCGAGAAGGCGCTTATGTCCTCTGTCCGGCAGGGCTTTCCTGCAAGGCCCAACTCCGCGGACGCATCCGCCATTACGGCGCCCGCGACGCCCTCGACATCGATCATCTCGGCACGGAAACCGCCCGGCAACTGGTACAGCGCGAACTGGTCACCTCCCTGGCCGACCTGTACCGTCTGCAACCGCAGGACCTGGTAAACCTTGAGGGTTTTGCGGAAAAATCCGCACGCCAGCTTTACGATGCGATCCAGTCCGCCCGCACCCCCCGGCTCGATCGCTTTCTGCATGCCCTGGCCATCCGCCATGTGGGGCAAAGCATGGCCCAGGTCCTGGCCCGGAACTTCGGCTCCCTGAACAAACTGGCAGCCGCTGACGAAAACGCATTGCAGAGAATCGACGGGGTCGGTCCCGAAATCGCTTGCAGCGTGGTGCGTTTTTTCCGCGACAACCGCCGGGCCCTCGACGATTTGCGCAAGGTCGGCGTCGAAGTCCGCACCATGCCGACCAGAAAAAGCGAACTGCCGCTGCAAAACAAAACTTTCGTCTTTACCGGTAGCCTCGACGGCTATACCCGCACCGAAGCCGAACAGGCGGTGGAAGATTTGGGCGCCCGAACGACCTCCAGCGTCAGCGGCCAGACCGATTTTCTGGTGGTGGGCGACAACCCCGGAAGCAAACTGGACGACGCGAGGAAACGAGGCACCAGAATAATCAGCGAAACAGAATTCCGAAAGCTGGTGGCGCGTTTCCGCGGGGCATAAACGCCGCGCTAGAGCATCTGAATTAAAATGCTAAGTAAACTGTCCTTGCATCCAAGAGACAATTCATATATTTCAATAAGTACCGTCCCATGTATTTCAAGGAGGTTCCATGCCTGAAAAAGTCGACGTCATCGTCATCGGCGCCGGCAGCGCCGGTCTTGCCGCCGTACGTCAGATCGAAAAGACCACCGAAAACTATCTGCTCATCGACCCCGGCCCTTTAGGCACCACCTGTGCCAGGGTGGGATGCATGCCGTCCAAAGCCTTGATCAAGGTGGCCAAGGACTTTCATGCCGCCGCCAGACTTGCCGAAGCCGGCCTCGTGAACACCGCCCCTCCGGCAAGCGATATTCCCGCCGTACTCCGGCATGTGCGCCGTCTGCGCGACCGTTTCGCCTCAGGCATGGTCGATGTCACCCGCAAACTGGCGGGGGAGCGTCTGATAACGGGTGCCGCACGCCTTCTCGGACCGGACCGCGTGCTGGTCAACAACCGGGAAATCGCCTGTTCCGCCATCGTTCTGGCGACCGGGTCGCGGCCCACCATACCCCGGGAATGGCAGGGATTCGCAGATCGGATCCTCACCGCCGACAATTTTTTCGAACAGCAGGACCTCCCCCGCCGCATTGCCGTCGCCGGTCTCGGCATCATCGGCATGGAACTGGGTCAGGCCTTGGCCAGACTGGGAATCGAAGTCACGGGCTTCGGCCGCAATCCTCACATCTGCGGCATCCGCGATCCGGAGATCAACCGCGTCGCCATTGAATCACTGGATAGTCGCTTTTCCCTCTATGTCGGCGATGAGGCGAAGATCGCCCCCGGCGAAAACGCGCTGCGCATCCGCAACGGTTTTCATGAAATCGAGGTCGATGCCGTCATCGCCGCTCTCGGCGTAACCCCCAACATGGACAATCTCGGCCTGGAGAACCTCGGGATCCCCCTGGACGAGCGCGGAATGCCTCCCTACGATCCGTACACCGCGCAGATCGCCGACCTTCCGGTCTTTGTCGCAGGCGATGCCAACGGCTGTCTGCCGATCCTTCATGAAGCACAGGACGAAGGCTTCATCGCCGGAAGAAACGCTACGGCCGCAGGGGTACAAAAATACCGCCGCCGCACCGGCCTCAAAATCGTGTTCAGCGACCCGCAGGTCGCCGCCGCAGGCCGGACGCTCGACAAGCTCGACACTGACGACATCATCGTCGCCAGGTCCGACTTTACCGAACAGGCCCGCGCCATTGCCGAGGGCCGCAACGTCGGCCTTTTGCACATCTACGTGGACAAGACCGATGCCCGCATCCTCGGCGGCGAGATGGTGGTTCCCGAAGCCGAACATCTCGCCCACCTGCTGGCAATGGCCATTCACCGGGAGATGACGGTGCACGAGCTGCTGACCATGCCCTTCTATCACCCCACCGTCGAGGAGGGACTGCGCACCGCCTTGCGCGACGCCGCACAGCAATTGACCCATATCCACAAGCCTGACGAACTGACGTTGTGCGAGAGCTGCCCGGAACTGCCGCTGTGCTGATTATCGGCACGGTTCCCTATGCCGGACAGCATCATCGATTCATGCCGTTTGCCTCGGACCTCGGGCCTTTTACCTCGGGCCTCGAACCTTCAACCTTGTATCCGTGACGAATTGACGCTATAATTCTCACCAGATTGGTAATCTTTACCTTTAACCCTTAACATAAGGAGAGCCATTATGTTCTCTCGATATACATGCGCTCGCTGCGGCGTCGTTTCAGACGACAAAAATCACATCTGCCGACCCGAAGTTATAGACAACCGTTCCGAAATCTGCGCTTCCGAACCGGAACGCGACGGCCGGATCTGCGAATCGATGGCCCAGCATCTCAGCTACGAATGCTCCGCCTGCGGCCGTCCGGCAGACAAGCCGGAACTGGTCTGCAAACCGGTCTCCATTCG
>JASKKK010000086.1 GCA_030154185.1 Desulfuromonadales bacterium | reverse complement strand
CCCAACTCCTATCGCAATATGCTGTACGTCGCATTTCACGGCTCGTGGAACCGTACCGTCCCCACCGGCTACAAGCTGGTCGGCATCCCCTTCACCGACGGCCGCCCGTCCGGACCGCCGCAGAATATCGTGAGCGGTTGGCTGAAAGGACGCAGAGCCTGGGGACGGCCCGTTTGCCCGGCGGTCGGCCCCGACGGGGCCCTGTACCTGTCCGACGATCGCGCCGGGATCATCTATCGCATCACCATGGGGGATGAATCATCGGAAGGAAGATGAGGCACGTTGATAGTAGCTCGCCATTGAAAAAGGGGAAAAGCTGGGTTCGTGTGTGATACAGGAAAACCACCCGGCTGCCGGCCGGGAACGGCGGGGGTTAAGTGCCGTTCTGACCCTCAGCACTCAGCACTCAGCACTCGGCACTCGGTACCCGATACCCGAATACTCGGCACTTCAAATCCAACACTGCGGGGTTGCGCCCTTGCCCGGCGCCCCTCAGCCCTTCTTCCGTCCCCGTGGATGGGCGCGATCGTACACTTCCATCAACCGATCGAGACTGACCTGGGTATACTTCTGGGTGGTGGACAGGGAGGCATGGCCGAGCAGTTCCTGGATGGCGCGCAGATCCGCGCCGCCGTCCAGCAGGTGGGTGGCGAACGAATGCCGCAAGGCGTGAGGAGAGACATCCTTAAGGATACCGGCCCGCAGCAGCCATTTTTTGAGGTTGCGTTCGATACTGCGGGGGGATAACCGCCCGCCACGATAATTGAGAAACAAAGGCTGTTCCCGGTTCGGAGCATCGCGTTCTGCAAGATATCGCCCCAGAGCCTGGCAGGCAGACCGGCCCACGGGCACGATGCGCTCTTTGTCGCCCTTGCCCCTGACCCGCACCAGACCTTCGTGAAGGTCGAGATGCCCGACATCGAGAGCCGCCAGCTCACCTACACGCAGTCCGCTGCTGTAGAACAGTTCGAGAATGGCGCAATCACGGAGGGTGAGCGGTTCCTCGCCATCGGCAGCCTTGATGAGGTCAAACACTTCATCCACCGTCAGCACTTTGGGCAGATAGTGATCCCGCTTTGGTGTCGCTATGGTTTCGGCGGGATTGACAGCCAGTTCCCCCTGGCGAACAAGATAACGAAAGAAACTGCGGAGCGCGGAAAGTTTGCGTCCTATGGTGGTTTTGGTATGACGCTTGTGCAGGCGGGCAAGGTAGCGGCGCAACATCAGAGCATCGACCTGCCCGATCATGGCATTCGATGTCGCTTCGGCGGCATCACCGAGATCGTCCTTGAGAAAGCGTTTAAATTCCGCCAGATCCTGGCGGTATGCGCGCCGGGTATGCGGTGACAGATTGCGCTCGACATCGAGATGACGACAGAAACGGGCGATCAGGCGATCCATGTCACAGTCCTTTCACATCGGCGGAAAAAGGTTGTCAAACAGGTGGATGAGCGCGTTGACGCCCCCGCATGGGCGTGCCATAATGAGCTCCGGAACAGGAGGAGCCTTGCATTTATTTTTCGGGATACTGACCATCTTTTTCGCGCTGGTGTGCGGCCTGACGACGTTGAGTTATGTCATGTATTGGTACGAGACCGCCAACCGGACTCCCGACCTGGTAGAGCGTCGTTTTCGCCCTGCCAGACTGATGTTGGCGGCTGGCCTGATCCTCGGAGAAACTTTTTTTTTGATGCTGACCATCCTAATGCACCCCTTCGGATGGTTCAACCGCAAAGCGACGCCTGCCCACGATAACCGCACTCCGGTTATCCTGCTCCACGGCCTGTTTCAAAGCCGTGCCTGCTGGTGGTGGATGAAACTGCACCTGCGGCGCCACGGCTGGCCGACCCTGCATGCCGTCGCCCTGCCGCCCTGGAAGGATGTCGAATCCCTTACCGAACGGGTGGCCCATGTTGTCGACACCCTGCGTCACCGCCATGGCGTAAATCAGGTTCACCTGGTCGGGCACTCTATGGGAGCCTTGATCGCCCGCAATTATCTGCAGATCCGCGGCGGTGCGGGAAAAATCAGCCGGTGCGTACTGCTTGGTGCACCGCACGGCGGTTCCAAGCTGGCACCGTTCGCCCTCTCCCCCCTCGGCTTGCTGCTTATGCCCGGGTCCGAATTCCTCCAGCGTCTGGCAACGGCAAGCTGGCCCGAAACCACACAGGTCCTCAACATCTATTCCCGCCACGACAATATGATTCTTCCGTCTGAGAACGCGTTCCTGCCGGGGATCCGAAATGAAGAAATGACCGGCATGGGGCATTGCTCGCTCTTGTTTCGCCCCTCGGCAACCCGATGCGTCATCGCCCATCTTCAGGAGGAACAACCATGATTACGCTGGAAGTCACCACCAGGCAACGCGCTGAATTGATCGATATTACCGACCAGGTAAGACAGACCATCCGGAAGACCGGCATCGACCAAGGTATCGCCTGCCTGCACGTGCCGCATACCACTTCCGCCATTACCATCAACGAAAACGCCGACCCCGATGTGGTACAGGATCTGTTGCTCGGTCTTGAACGTCTCGCTCCGCGCGATGCGGGTTACCGCCATGCGGAAGGCAACAGCGATGCCCACATCAAAAGCTCCTTGCTGGGCGTGGATCAGACCTTGCTGATCGAAGACGGCGCTCCGGTGCTGGGCATCTGGCAGAGCATCTACTTCTGCGAATTCGATGGTCCCCGGAGGCGCAAACTGCACATCCGGATTCTTGAGACATGACTCCGCCGACTCAGTACGTGGCACTGGCCGCTGCCGGTGATTATCTGCCGGGCACAATAGAGCTGGCCCTGACGCGTGCCATGGAGGAATTGGGGGGCATGGAGGCGTTCGTGCACCCCGGTCAGCGCGTGTTGATCAAGCCCAACATGCTGGCCGGAAAAAGCCCAGACAAAGCGGTAACCACCCATCCGGAGGTGGTACGTGCGGTCATCCGCATGGTCCAGGCGGCCGGCGGCATCGTTGCGGTGGGCGATTCGCCGGGCGTCGGCACTCCGCAGCAAGTAGCCCGTCGCTGCGGCATCATGGATGTGATCGAGGAAACCGGCGCGGATTTTGCGCCCTTTTCTGATTCGGTACGGATGGGCCCGGTCGGTCGAACCTTCCGTCAGTTGGAACTGGCACGCGATATTCTTGAGGCCGATCTGATCATCAACATGCCCAAACTCAAAACCCATGGCATGATGGGGCTGACCTGCGGCGTCAAAAATCTTTTCGGAGCCGTCGTCGGGATGCGAAAACCGGCGCTGCATCTGCAGGCCGGTACCGACAAGAGTCTGTTCGCCCTGATGCTGCTCGAACTTGCGGAACATGTACGACCGGCTCTGACCATCGTCGATGCCATTGTCGGGATGGAGGGCAACGGTCCCGGCAGCGGCGATCCGATTGCCATCGGCGCTCTGCTGGCCGGGAACGATCCTTTGGCCGTCGACAGTGTCGCCACCTGCCTGGTCGGCATGACCGCTGGGGATGTCTGGACCCAGCGAATGGCACAACAAACCCGGCGGCTCGGCAGTCGCCTGGCGGATATCGAACTACGGGGCGACAGTTTGGAACAACTGTCGATCCCGGGCATCCGACCGGCGCAAAGTGCCGACATGGCCTGGGGATTGCCTGCATGGTTGCATGCTCCGTTGCAGCGCTCCCTGAGTGCCCGCCCCTATGCGGACAAACAACGCTGCCGGCAATGCGGTTTGTGCGTAGAGCACTGTCCGCCGCAAGCCATGCAGCTGACCGCTGGTCGGCTGCGTATCGATTACCGGCGCTGCATCTACTGTTTTTGCTGTCAGGAACTGTGCCCCTACGGTGCCCTGTTGACCCGGCAGGGCCTGTTGCTGCGCCTGACCCGATGGCTGGGAGAAAGGAAAAGATCCGGCCTTTTCCCTGGCGGCAGACGCCCTCGACCTTATGGCAGAACCGACGAAAAAATCGACAGTGACCAAGGAGAATGACATGCGCAACCGCCCGCCCGTTTTATTTCGACTGTTGCCGCTATTGGTATTTTTAACGTTTGCAGGAGGCTGCGCCACCATGCGCGCCGAACCGCCGGAAATCGCCCTGGCCGGCATACAGATCGAAAACCTGACTTTGAGCCACGCCATCCTCAGCGCGGACCTGACCCTGTTCAACCCCAACGATTTCGCCATTACCGCGCGCGAGATACGCTATACTCTTTCCCTCAACAACATCACCGTGGCACATGGAAATTCCCTGCAAAGCGTCCGTCTGCCCGCCCATGGATCGAACCGGATGCCCCTGCGACTGAGCACCTCCTACCTCAACCTTCTGCGACTCGGTCCGCACATCGAAAAACAAGGGCCGCTGCCTTATGAAATCAGCGGAGAAATCATTCTCGGATCATCCCTGCTCGGCAGTCGCAGTTTCCCGTTCGAAAAAAAAGGCACTCTTGACCTTTCCGAGCTTTACGAACCGTCCGCTCCCGTCGGGGACATGCCGTAAAAAAAAAGCATCCCTCTTTTAGGATGCCATAGCTTGGGCCCGAATGTATCCGCGCAGCTTTTGCTTTTCTTAACGCTTGAAATGCAATTCATTCTGCAACTCGAGAATTTTTTTGCGCAGAGCAAGAACTTCGCCGTGGGAGGCCATCCCTTTAATATAATATCTCAACTCCTGATATTCGCCGTGCAGATCTTCCAGACGTTTCATCAGGTCCTTGTTGATGGCCTTGAGATCTTCATTCTCCCTCTTAAGCGCCCTTATTTCTTCAAGATGCTTGCTATGCATATCGACACTTACGACGTTGGATACCATAAGCATTACTCCTTTCCGATCTTTCCCGGACCTTTATCACTCCTTTAGTTATAATTTTACCCGTATTAGGCCCAAAGGTAAATGACATTGGAAGAATCGACGCATGGAAAAAGCAGAAGGAGCAGGAGCGCAGGAGAAGGAAAGCACGACCTAAAAGAGTTTTTTGCGGGCGTCATCGAGGCTGATCCCCTCGATGAGAAGGCGCTTGTGACGGGACTTTTGCCCCGCGACGAGAGTTATCCGGCTTTTGGCGACTCCCAGAGATTTTGCAAAAAATTCCCGGCACAGCTTATTGGCGGCACCTTCGACTGGCGGTGAGGTGAGACGTACTTTGAGGCAATCGCCCTGCAATCCGACCAGTTCATTGCGACTGGCGCGCGGCTGCACATGAATATCGATCAGCACCCCCTTGTCCGTTTCGGATAAGCATTGCGGCATCAGTCGGCATCCTCCTCGGCAGGATGAGAAATCTGCACGGACCCGTCCTCCTCGAAAACTTCCATCAACACCGGCTGAAAACGCCCCTTATCCTGAACGGACAGGGAATTCATTTCAAGCAGACGCATATGGCTTTCAACCACCGCACGCAATCCCGACTCGAAAGAGATTTTCTGCCGCTTCAATTCCTGAATGTCGGCAACAAGTTCCACATGACGATCCCGCGCATCCTGCACGATTCTATCGCCCTTCAGTTCGGCCTCGGCAACAATAATTTCCGCCTCTTTGCGGGCGTTGGCTTTAAGTTCGTCGGTCATGCGCTGGGTCGTCAGCAAGGCTTCCTTGAGCGTTATCTCGCGTTCCTTCATTTCGTCGAGGGCACTGCGGGTGCGTGCCAGCTCTTCCTTGAGCTGCTGCACTTGCAGGTGGAAACGTTCCAGTTCGTCGGCCACCTGCTCGAGGAAACAATCGACCCCGGCCTTGTCGTAGCCTAAAGCACGGGTTTTGAACCGATGTTGCTGGATATCGATGGGGGTGATGGACATGGGGCAAATCCTAATCAGCGGAACAGCAAGGTCCGCAGAAAATTGCTGACGAAAAACAGGGCGAAAATCAACAGCATCGGGGAGAAATCGATACCACCGAACTGTAAGGGGACCACCCGGCGCACACGCTGCAATACAGGCTCGGTGATGCTGTATAAGAAACGTACGATGGGGTTGTAGGGATCGGGATTGACCCACGAAAGGATGGCTCTGGCCACCACGATATAGGCATAAATCTCAAAAATTGGAAGCAAACATTTTTATCAGCGTATACTGCAGTCCTTGAACAATACCCACGGGCCGACCTCTCTTGTAAGGATTTTCTATCGTTTTTTTAGATAATTAAGCCACTTTATACCCAATCTTCCGGCAGAGTGTCAACGCTTTCGGCACATTGGCACCCCATGAAAACGTCAACCTTTGACAAATATTCAAAAAACCATTACATTCTGGCTTTACGATCCCTGCCGACAGGGCTGATATGGCATAATCGGCCAGCATGTCTCCATCCGGCATAGGTGGATGGAGACAATGATGTCTTCATTTTACAAAAAGCGATTTTCCTTTAGATCGAGAAAAGCGGAAACACCGATCGAGACACGCTCGGGAAAAAGCCTTTTGCAGAATGAACAAACAACAAGGAACCGTCATGATCCGGACCACAAACCTGAATATCCGTTCGCTGACTCCCATAATCGCCCCAGTCGACTTGAAACAGGTGTTTCCACTCAGCGAGGAAGCGGCCGAATTCGTTCTCAACAGCCGACAGACCATCCGCGACATTCTCAGCCAGAAGGATCATCGCATCATGATGGTGGTCGGGCCCTGTTCCATTCACGACCCCAAGGCGGCCATCGAATATGCCGAACGCCTGGCTGTCTTGAATGAAGAACTGTCCGATCAGCTGTTCCTGGTCATGCGCGTTTATTTTGAAAAACCGCGCACCACCGTCGGCTGGAAAGGACTCATCAACGATCCGGACCTCAACGGTACACATCAGATATCCAAGGGCCTTGGCGTCGCCCGCGGGCTGCTGTGCGCCATCACCCAGATGGGGTTGCCTATCGCCACCGAAATGCTCGACCCCATTACCATTCAGTACCTGTCCGACATGATCGGTTGGGGGGCCGTCGGCGCGCGCACCTCGGAATCCCAGCCCCACCGGGAGATGGCCAGCGGTCTTTCGTTCCCCGTCGGCTTCAAAAACGGTACCGACGGCAGCCTGCAGATCGCCATCGATGCCATCGGTGCCGCATGTCATCCGCACAGCTTTTTGGGCCTCAGCCGCGATGGCCGTACCGCCATCGTCGAGACCACCGGCAATCCCGACACGCACATCGTCCTGCGCGGCGGAGGCGGTAAACCCAACTATGCCCCCGAGGATATCGCCCATGCCGAGAATCTCCTCAATCGGGCCGGCCTTACCCCGGCGATCATGGTCGACTGCAGCCATGCCAACTCCTTCAAAGATCACGAACGCCAGGAAGAGGTGCTGGTCAACAGTATCGAGCAGGTCGTGGCCGGAAACCGCTCCATCTGCTCGCTGATGATCGAGAGCAATCTCGAAGCCGGCAACCAGAGCCTGAACGCCGACATCAAACAGCTGAAATACGGGGTCTCCATAACGGACAAATGCGTCGATTGGGCCACCACCGAGCGGATGCTGCGTTATGCCCACGAACAATTGAAAAAATGCGGCGGACGGGCCGTTGCCTGAAAGGTGGCCTCTGGCCACGGAAAACCGAATAAAATCCGATGCGATCTGCATAAAAAAAACCGGCTTTCAATGATCTGAAAGCCGGTTTTTTTTACGATATGAAACCTGAATCCGGGGCTTACACATTCACTCGCGATGCACCAGCGCATCAACCTGCAACTTGACGTCATCGATATTGACCCGCACCACTTTGCCGCCTTTTCTTTCGCTTCGCACCAGACCCTCATCCACCCACTCGAGAAGCAGGGCTTTACTGACACCGAACATGCCGACCGCTTCCTCCGGCGCAAACCAGGTTTTCACCAGTGACATGGATTGTTCTCCTTTCCGCCGACGGTAAAACATTCCGGCCTTTCTTTAACTTTAAAAGAACAACGGCAACATGCAACCGTTCATCATACGGCAGGAAAGGAAACGCCACGGCCAAAGAGATAAGCTTTACAGGGAATTAAGCAATCGGTAGATTTTCTGTTCCGCTTCCCAGACGGCGCCGGCCCGGTCTTCCTCACCAATTTCGTCAAACATCAGGCGGGCGCGGTCGAGCAAATTGTGCACCTTGAGCAACACAGGCGTCAACTCTCCCTCCAGGCGCATCTGCGGTATTTCGCCGACACCTTCTTCATGATGAGCGAGTTCCTTTTCCGCCCGTATCAGAAGGCGCTCGGCTTTCGGGTCTCCGGAATCGGTCTGCAGGTTACGCACGTCTTCCACCAGTGCGCGAAAACGATCTGAGATGTTCATGAATTCTCCTTTAAAATGTTTACTGCTGCAATGCGAAACATTTTAACCATAACCGGCGGCAGGGGACAACATCAACCGACACGCGAAACCGTCAAGATTCCGAGAACCCGCATCGACAACACTTCCGGCCGCTATGATCCAAGTTAAGCATTGACGCAGGCCCTGCCCTGCTGCTAATTTATTTTGTAAACACATGGCAACAGTTTCCCGGCCATTTTTACCGGTTGGAAAATAGTTGAGCCCTGGGGGAGTTGAAAAACTGAGAGTCCCGATCCTGCGGGACAACCCTTTGAACCTGATCCGGGTCATACCGGCGTAGGGAAGCGGCGTAACAGCAGAACTGTGGTGTTCTGCCAAGGTCGCGCATTGCGACCTTTTGTTTTTTAAGGCCTTTTTCATGCAAATATGGATCAACGAAATACTTCACAACGTACCGACAGGCGCCGGTCTGTTCGAAATGCGCGACCGCATCAAACCGGATGCGGACGTCGTTATTCTCAACGGCTTCCCGGCAAGTGCGGACCAGCCCCTGGCCGACGGCGACCGCATGGTCTTGATACGTCGCGGCGAAATCCCGACATCGGAGGAGCTGGAAAGCCTGCTGGTCGCGCGGCACACCCCCGGCGTACATGCGATCCTCAAACAGGCTGCCGTCGGCATAGCCGGTGTCGGAGGACTCGGTTCACCCATTGCCGTTGCCCTGGTCCGCAGCGGAATCGGTCGATTGATCCTCGCCGATTACGACGTCGTGGAGCCTTCAAACCTCAATCGCCAGATGTATTTCATCGACCAGATAGGCATGCCCAAAGTCGATGCCCTGGCTGCCACACTGGCCCGCATCAACCCTGGCGTAAAACTCGACACTCATGTGGTACGCCTGAACCGGGACAACGTAGCCACGTTTTTTTCCGGAGTGGACGTGATGGTGGAAGCGTTTGACGATCCCCAGGCCAAAGCCATGCTGACCGAAACCTTTTTATCCAGATTCCCGGACAAACCGCTGGTTGCAGCCTCCGGCGTTGCCGGCGCCGGACCGGCCAACACCATCGTCACCCGCCGCGCCATCGGCAACTTGTACCTGGTCGGCGATGGCCGGACCGCCGCCGCACCGGGAACCGGCCTGATGGCGCCGCGTGTCGGCGTGGCCGCCCATCACCAGGCCAATGCCGTCCTGCAGCTGCTGCTGGGCGAACCTCCGGCCTGACAAGGGAACCGAAACCGATGCTCAACATTGTTCTCAACGGTAAATCGCAAAACCTTTCCAAGCCGATCACAATCCTCGAACTGTTGCGAAGCCGCAAACTCGATGCCACCAGGGTAGCCGTCGAACACAACGGCACCGTCGTGACTCGGAAAAGTTTCGCCACCACGGCTCTGAGCGACGGCGACCGGCTGGAAATCATTCAATTCGTCGGCGGCGGCTGAGTCCGCCGCCGCATAGACCAAAGGTTATAGCCATGGATGAACTCGTCATTGCCGGCCGCT
>JASKKK010000085.1 GCA_030154185.1 Desulfuromonadales bacterium | reverse complement strand
AAGTATCCCCCGGTCAAACCGGGGGCTTTATGGGTGAACCGCTCAAAGCGGTTGGCTCAAACCTTGGGCCGCCTAAAGGCGGCTGGCTATTTGAGCAGGTTCAATTGATCCAATCTGCTATCTTCAGCCTCTTGACTCCGGATGTAATTTCGAATGACCTCTTCGTCGCGCCCCACGGTCGATGCGAAATATCCACGGGCCCAAAAATTCTCGCCCGTGAAATTCCGCGTTCGCCCACCAAAGGTCCGGGCAATATGAATGGCACTTTTACCCTTGATGTATCCTACGACCTGAGCTACCGCATATTTGGGCGGGATCGAGATATACACATGAACGTGGTCAGAACATAAGTGCCCCTCCAGCACAAGACTCTCACGCTGGCGGGCCAATTCTCGAATTACGTTTCCAAGGTGCTCACGGATTCGCCCGTATAGTACCTTCCTTCGACACTTCGGGATCCAAACTATGTGGTACTTGCAGTCCCACACTGAATGGCATAAGCTTTTGATGTTGCCCATCGAAAGCCTCCTTTCCTGAGAACTTTGAGCGGTTCACAGAGGGGAGGCTTTCATTTACTCCCGGTACTGTCAAACTTTACAAGTCCCCCGGCAGAGCCGGGGGGTTTCCTATCGCACTAACCACCACTGCTGGTTCCTTCTTCTCTCCGGCTACCTCCGGGGTTTCCGCGGGTTTCTGGTTTCGGGGCTCGATGGTGGCTGCAGGGCGGGACATGGACGGCTCCTTGCGTGGAACCCGGGACTGGCGGGGCCAGTTGACATAGGCGTAATACAGGGCCAAGACCAGAAGGCCTGAAAGAACCAGCAGCACTTTAACCGATTTGTTCATGATGACACCGTATTAAAGTATGCAGCCAAGCGAATGCTCAACACCACGGCATCCCTTGCCGGTTGTCCGCCGGCAAGCCGAACCTTTTCAACGACAACGAGTTGCGACCAGCCTTCGAGAGCTTGAAGAAACTTTTTGATCTCCCGGTACTGTCCGGTTACGGAAAACTCGAGTTCATATCGGAGTACCGTTTTCAGATCGGTCTGTTGCGGGCGATAGGTTATCCGCTCGATATTCAATCCGGAATTTTCAGAGTACTGATACAACTGCTGTATGAAATCGGGAAAGGTTCCATACGCCGCAATTTGCCGATAGAAGGATTGCAACCGTTCGGTCCCCCTACCGGCTGCCCCAGCCGCTCCGTCGGCGCCGGCTCTTTCCGCGGCAAGTCGATGCTGGATGAGTTCGGATCTGTCCCTCTCCAGGCTCGGCACCATACCGACAAGCAGAATAAGGGTTAACACCATATTCAGAATCACTGCCCCGCCCACAAGCATGATTTCGGTACGGCGGCTTCTCCACAGTTCGATCAGGATGTACTTCATCGCCATGTCAGAAAGCCCCCTGAATGCGTACCTCACAGCTCAGTACTGCGAGTGTCCGTCCGGCGTCGTCCTTGATATCGACATTTTCCTGCCGCAGCAACAGAACCTGCGAATAGGCGTCATATTTTAAAAGGTTACCCAGATATTTCCGAAACACAGCATCGTTTTTTGCCAAAACTTTGATCGCGAGGGTCTTTTTTGCAAAATCGGGTTCGATGGAGCGAACCTGGATTCCATCAACCCAGGTTTTTTCCAGATGATCCAGTATGAGGGACCAACGGAAAGAGCGACGTTGAAGAATTTGTTCGGCCTTCCGCACCTCGTCCTGCAGCGCCTGGCTATCCCCGGCAGCGCCTGTCTCTGCGGATGTTTGTCCGCGCAAGGCTGACAGTTTCACCGTCACACTGTGGTGACGCCAGCCGACCACCGCCATGGCAGCCAGAATGACGACCAACCACAGACAGGCCATTACAATCAGAATCGTCCGGAGTCTTCGCAAACCGGTCTGATCGATAGGGCGCCGGGTAGCCAGATTAACCGTAAGTTTCATTCACCCCCCCATCATCACGCATTCGGCAGCGCCCAAGGCGGCCGTCAATGCTGGAGGATTTTCCTCGTCCCCTTCCAGGATCTGAAGTTTCCTGCCAAAACATTCGTTGAGCGCCTCAAGGGTCGCCGCCTCAACCGCTTTCTCGGCATGCAGGAATACCCTGCACCGCCCCAATCCGGAAAAGTGTTGTGAACGCCCCCCGGCAACAATGCGGTGCAGTTCCTGAACCTGGCGGGCATCCTGTCCTCCGACGGCCCGCGCTTGATAATATTCAAGAACGCCATCGCGATAAGTTTGTAAAATAATACCATCTTCATTCATGATCACGAGAATCGCATCCCCTTCCGGTTCAAGCCGATAACGCCAATGCCGATAGACGTTCAATCCGTAAAAACCCACATACTCGGGGATAAAGCCGGCTTTTCGGATGAGGTTCTCATACAAGCCAAGGAGTCGCTTTTCAATAGCGACAACCAAAACGCCGACCGATCCTGTCGCCGATCGCTGCAAAACCTGATAGTCAGCCTGAAGGTCGGAAATCGCGGGAAGCAGTTTACGAACCTGCCACATCACTACCTCCATACCCTCTTTACGGGATCGGGAAAACCTTTCCAATTTCAGATTCATGACATAACCGCATCGATCCGGAAGGGACAGAGCGAGGCGTCGCTCATTTTGCGTCACCGGCGTCAGCACCTGACGTAACGACTTCACCAGCGCCTGCTCTGTGGTCTGGCTCATTTCTTTTAAGGAGTCACCGGATATAGGCACCGGCATGATCTTTTTGACTCTGCTCTGAAGCAACTCTGCGCCACGACGCCAGTTCCTTCGCAGACCGGCGACACGAATTTCGTTGCCGCGCATGTCGACTCCGATATATCTGCGCCATTTCATGCGGTCATCTCCTCATCGACAAAGGTCACACGATCGATTTCCGGCAGGCTGGTCGTACCGGCAAACACTTTTTCCAAAGCCGCTTGCCTTAAAAATACGGTACCCATGCGAGCGGCAGATTGGCGCAATTGCCCGATCGGAACCCGACTGATGATCATTTCACGCAGTTCATCGTTCATTTCCAGCAGTTCTATGATGGCGGAACGTCCTGCATACCCCAGTCCGTTGCAGCGCTCACAACCGCGGCCTTCAAAAAAATCATGATGCCCGTAGCGTTCATAAGCGAGCCCTGCCCTGGTCAGGACGGTACGGTCATAACGAACCCGCTCCTTGCAATACGGACAAATGATTCTGACCAGCCGCTGTGCAAGAACCATGTTGAGGCTGGAGACAAAATGATAAGGTTCCAGTCCCATGTGCAGAAAACGCCCCAGCACATCGAATACATTGTTGGCATGTACCGTCGTAAAGACAAGATGACCGGTCAAGGCGGATTGAACGGCTATTTCAGCGGTTTCGGGATCGCGAATTTCCCCGACCATGATTTTGTCCGGGTCATGGCGTAAAATGGAACGGAGCCCCCTGGCAAACGTCAAACCTTTCTTTTCGTTTACGGGTACCTGGACTATTCCAGGCACCTGGTATTCAACAGGATCCTCGATGGTTATGATTTTTTCCTGGTCGGTGTGTATTTCACCCAACGCCGCATAAAGTGTCGTCGTCTTACCGCTCCCCGTCGGACCTGTCACCAACACCATGCCGTACGGAGCCTGTATCTGTCTGCGAAACCGCTTAAGCTCCCGCTCGTTGAATCCGAGCGACTCAAGACTCAAACCTTTAAGATCAGCTGCAATGCTGGTTTTGTCGAGAATCCGGATAACCGCATCCTCACCGAAACTGCTGGGCAGAATGGATACCCTGAAATCGATGGACCTGCCCCCGATGCGAACTTTGAAGCGCCCATCCTGAGGGGTGCGCCGTTCAGAAATATCGAGTTCGCTCATCACCTTGATACGGGAAATGATCGGCCCCTGAAACCTCCGGTCGAGAGGTTCCATTGCCCTGGAGAGCACACCGTCGATACGATATTTGATCATGACGCCATCGTCGCCCGATTCGATATGAATGTCACTGGCCCGTTTGGCCAGAGCGTCAACCAGTGTCGTATCGATGAGCTTGATAACAGGGCTGTGTTCCGCTTCGTCCATGTCCGCAAGGAGATCCTTGTCTACCCGGATTCCTGTTTCCGAAATATCGCGGAATTTTTCAAGGGTATTCTGAAGCGCTTCGCCGCTGACCGATTGGCTCCCTGCAGCCTGCCGCTGTACATGGCTTTTCCCGGCAACCTTGACTATGACGGGTCCATCCACGGCCCACTCAAGGTGCTCAAGACGTTTAACATCCGTAGGGTCAGCAGTGGCCACGACAAGTGCACCGTCACTGCGCTCCAGAGGAACAACGCCGAACCGAACCGTCAGATCTTCGGGAATTTCAGACAGTGACTCGGAATCAGGGGAAAAAGAAGCCAAATCGACGTATTCCATCCCGAATTGTTTGGCCAGCACCCGGGCAAGATCCTCCTCGGCATAAAAACCAAGCTCTATACCGGCTTCGCCAAAGCGTACACCGAGAAGTTTCATTCTTTGCAGAATGATCTCGATCTGCTCCGGAGCAATAGCCCCGGATTCGACAAGCAGCTCACCGATCTTAAGCCAGCGATAGGACATTTAATGCTCCCGTGAATGATTTTTCATCTGGAAACAGCCCTTTCCCCATATGAAAACCAAGTCGTATCGAACCGGAGTTTCCTGGCGGACATAAATTACCGGACAGTGCCAGCCAACTGGAAAATGGGAAGGTAAATCGCTATCACGATCCCTCCGATGACCAGTCCGACAATCAGCAAAATCATTGGTTCAGCCAGACTCGCAAGCCGTTCGAGACGATGATCTATGTCCGCGTCGTAATAAGCGGCAACCTCCTCGAACATCAGCGGCAGGGTCCCGGTTTTTTCACCGGTGGCAATCATGCGCTGCGCTACCGTCGGAAATATCCGATTCCGTTCCAAAGCAGCACCGAGACTATCACCTTCATTGAGTGCGTTTATGACGTTTTCGATTCGTTTTTGAAGAATAATATTGTTGATGACCCCACGAGCCAGTTGCATGGCTTCCACCAGGGGCAAGCCGCTGGACAGAATGGTAGCCGTGGTTCTGCTGAAATTAACCAGACTGCTGAGACGGTAGAGATTGCCCAATAAGGGGGCTTCCAGCTTGGTTTTGTCGAAAAAACCTCTGCCCTTCGGTGTGTGATAAAAATGTCGCAGAATAAGAAAAAGTCCGAAACCGCCCAAAACAAACAGATACCAGCCGTGAGCGACCAACCCGGCACATGCGAGAACGACCCGCGTCAAAGCCGGCAAAGACACCTGTGCATCCGCATAAATCTGAACGAAGTTGGGAATGACGAAAAAAATCATGAAAAGAAGGACGACAACCGTGGCCCCGATAAGCACCAGGGGGTAAACAGCCGCGGATTTCAAGCGATCCTTTACCTGCAACATGCGTTTCTGATAGATAAGGTAACGCTCTAAAGTCTGAGGTAAGTCTCCGGTTTTTTCACCGGATGCAACACTGGCGACGTACAGTCGCGGAAAATATTCGGGATATGCAGCAAAAGCTTCGGAAATGGAACTTCCTCCTTTTACCGCGTCCCTTACATCCCTGAGTACCGTTTTGGTCGCTGGAAAATCCTTCTCCTGAACCAGAGAGTCGAAAATTTCCAGAATGGACATGCCCGAACGAAGAAGCACGAGCATTTCCTGATTGAAAAGAAGAAACCGATTGGCCGTCCAGCGCTTTTTGCGGTGCTCGGTAAAATAGCTCAGCGAAAACAAAGCTCGCCGCACCTTGAAAACGCAACATCCCTCCTCCTGGAGGCTTTCAAGAAGTTCGTACCGGTTCCGGGCTCTACAATATCGAACAACAACCCGTCCGTCCGGGGTTCCGACCTTACAGACAAACATTGCCATGGTATTAAAAATTGTACCACAGCAGCCCCAGGATAAAATCGACACCTGATAAAAGAAAAAGGCATCGCTGAATGCGATGCCTTTTTCTTTTGATTTGAATGGCGGGGCTGACGGGACTCGAACCCGCGACCTCCGGCGTGACAGGCCGGCGTTGTAACCGACTCTACTACAGCCCCGTGTCTTTATTCGGCGCCTGGCGCCTTTTTAAAATGGTGGGCGAAACAGGGATCGAACCTGTGACCCTCGGCTTGTAAGGCCGATGCTCTCCCAGCTGAGCTATTCGCCCGAATCTCTATGGCGGGGCTGACGGGACTCGAACCCGCGACCTCCGGCGTGACAGGCCGGCGTTGTAACCGACTCTACTACAGCCCCCGATTTTTTTGCATTAAAATAGGAAACGTGCATAGCCCGATGAGCAGTTAAACAGGTTCGCGACTACGCGTTTCCTATTCGAATCTTCAATCAGAACGTGACGGTCCGTACCTTAGTTGACGGAATCCTTGAGCGCCTTGCCGGCTTTGAACTTGGGAACCTTGGCGGCGGGGATGTCCATCTTCTCACCGGTCTGAGGGTTCTGGCCCACGCGTGCGGCACGTTCACCGACACTGAAGGTACCGAATCCAACCAGAGCAACTTTGTCTCCAGCCTTCAGAGCATCAGTGATTACATCAGTGAAAGCCTTGATGGCTTTCTCGGTATCGGCTTTGCTCAGACCTGCTTTTTCAGCCATTGCATTGACAAGATCGGCTTTGGTCACAATATACCTCCACTTTTGATTGAAAGATTTGGTGCCGCTGAAAGTGCGATACTTATATCAGAACTAGAAAAAGAGTGTCAAGGGATTATTTTCACTTTTTTTTTAATGGCAAACCGGGCCTTCGGCCTCCCGCGACTGGTCTTTCATCGCTGGCGAAGGAGCCAGGGGTGCAGGCACTTTCAGGGCCTGTTCAAGGACTTCGTCCATATGGGCCACCGGTACGATTTCAAGCGCGGAAAGGATGACCTCCGGCACGTCCTCAAGATTCTTTTTGTTTTCTGCAGGAATGAGAACACGCTTGATATCCGCCCTTTTGGCTGCAAGCAGTTTTTCCTTGAGACCGCCGATGGACAAAACCCTGCCGCGCAAGGTTATTTCACCTGTCATAGCGAGGTTGCGATCGACTTCGCGACCGGTAAGCGCAGAAGCGATAGCTGTCGCCATGGTGATACCGGCCGAAGGTCCATCCTTGGGAATGGCTCCTTCAGGGACATGAATATGAATGTCGATTTTATGATAGAAATCTTTGTCGAGCTGCAAGGCCTCCCATCGAGAGCGTATATAACTCAATGCGGCCTTGGCCGATTCCTGCATAACCTCACCGAGTTTTCCCGTCACCGTCAACTTTCCATGTCCGGGCAAAACGGTCGTTTCAATGGTCAGCAACTCCCCACCGACCTCCGTCCATGCGAGGCCGGTAACCATACCGACACAGGATTCCTCTTCTTTGACGCCATGCTCAAAACGCGGCACCCCGAGAAATCTCCTGACACCATCGGCATCGATCGGGAAAGCGGCTTTTTTATCCTTCGACAAGACAACCTGCCGGGCAACCTTGCGGCAGATGTTGGCGATCTCGCGTTCCAGATTCCGAACACCCGCCTCGCGGGTATAGTTGCGGATTATCGTATAGATGGCCGGATCGTCAAAGGTGATACGCTTGGGGTCGAGACCGTGAGCTTTGATCTGCTTGGCCACCAGGTATTTCTGCGCGATATTGACCTTTTCATCCTCGGTATATCCCTCGATGCGAATGACCTCCATACGATCGAGAAGCGGACGCGCTATGCTGTGCAGGCTGTTGGCTGTGGCTATAAACATGACATCGGAAAGATCATACTCGACTTCCATGTAATGATCCCCGAAGGTTGAATTCTGTTCGGGGTCCAGAACCTCCAGAAGAGCCGAGGACGGATCCCCGCGAAAATCACTGCTGACCTTATCGATTTCATCGAGCAGAAAAACCGGATTTTTCACCTCGACCTTACGCATATTGTGGATAATTTTACCGGGCATGGCACCGATGTAGGTTCGCCTGTGGCCACGGATTTCAGCCTCGTCACGTAAGCCGCCGAGGCTTATGCGAGCGAATTTCCTTCCAAGAGCCCTCGCAATCGATTTACCCAGGGATGTCTTACCGACACCAGGAGGACCGACGAGACAGAGAATCGGCCCTTTGATCTTTCTGACCAGGGCCTGAACGGCAAGATATTCGAGTATCCGCTCCTTGACTCTATCCAGCCCGTAATGGTCGGTTTCCAGAATTTTCTCCGCGTAGGACATGTTTCGACGGTCGCGGGTTTTCTTCTTCCATGGGACGGAGACGAGCCAGTCGATATAATTACGCACGACCGTGGCTTCGGCAGAGGATGGAGACATCATGCGCAATTTGCGCAGTTCGCTGAGAGCACGTTCCTCGGACTCCTTGGTCATGGACGCCTGTTTGATACGCTCCTCAACCTCCTGCAGCTCCACCTTGAACTCATCACTTTCCCCGAGTTCTTTCTGAATGGCGCGCATCTGCTCATTGAGGTAATACTCTTTCTGACTGCGCTCCATCTGGCCCTTGACGCGTGACCGGATCTTTTTCTCAATTTCGAGGATCTCGACCTCGCGGGCAAGCAGGCTTATGAGTTTTTCAAGCCGCTCCAAAGGATTGCAAAGACTTAGCAACTCCTGTTTTTCCTGCACTCGCAAGCTGAGATGAGCAGCGACCGTATCCGAAAGCCGTCCGGGGGCCTGGGTGCCTGCGACAGAGGCGGCGACCTCGGTGGGAATTTTTTTACTCAGAGAGACATAGGATTCGAAAAGCTCACTGACACTCCGCAACAAGGCTTCCAGTTCCGAGTCTTCCACGACCTCAACGTCGGAGAGTTCGGAAAAGTCGACGTGGATGGACTCCTCGTCTGCAGCCCAATGTTCGATTCGTCCCCTGGTCTGTCCCTCGACCAGCACCTTGAGGGTTCCGTCAGGCAGCTTCAGCAACTGAACGATTTGCGCTAAAGTCCCTACCTCATAGACATCATCCAGCGAAGGATCATCCACCTGGGGATCCTTCTGGGTAGCCAGAAATATGAGTTTTTCCCCGTCCATAGCCTCTTCAAGAGCGCGAATCGATTTGTCACGCGCAACAAACAGGGGCGTCACCATGAAAGGGAAAATTACAATATCGCGCAAAGGCAGCAACGGTGCCCCGTTGCTGCCTGTGTCCGTGTCCTGCATAGTCATTATGATCTATTATTTCCCGGCAATCGCGCCTAGATAAAGGTCAGGCTGATTCCGCACATTCGTAAACAACGATAGGTTTGCCCTGCTGTCGAATAACGTCTTCATTGATTACAACTTCCTTGACCCGGTCCTGGGAAGGAATGTCGTACATGACGTCCAGCATGGCATTTTCGATGATGGACCGCAACCCGCGAGCCCCGGTCTTGCGCTTCAGAGCCTCCTCGGCAACGGCCACCAGTGCACCATCCGTGAACTTGAGATGTACCTTTTCCATCTCAAAAAGCTTCTGATATTGTTTGACCAGAGCGTTCCTGGGTTCCTTGAGAATCCGCACAAGCGACTCTTCGTCGAGCTCTTCCAAGGTTGCGACAACAGGCAAACGCCCCACAAACTCCGGTATGAGACCGAAGCGTATGAGATCCATCGGCTCGGTCTTGGCGAGCACTTCACCGATACCAAGCTCCTTTTTCTCCTGAATCTCGGCGCCGAATCCCATCGCCTTGGTTCCGCTGCGCTGCTTGATGATGCTTTCCAACCCGGAGAAGGCACCCCCGCATATAAAGAGAATATTGGTGGTGTCGACCTTGAGGAATTCCTGCTGGGGATGCTTGCG
>JASKKK010000084.1 GCA_030154185.1 Desulfuromonadales bacterium | reverse complement strand
GGATCGGCGAGCAAATCTTGGATTTCGTCTTCGTCCATCGGATCGGGGAACAGTTCTGCTGCGTCTTCAAGAAACATGGTCAGATCCTTTCGGTTTAAAGTCCCAACATTTCCGTTTTGCATTCGGCCATGGCAGCGGCGACGGCTCGCGGAACCGGCAGCGGCCCAACCCGGCAGATGGGTTCAATCGATTCGGTGCATAGTTCAGGCAGGCAGCACATGTGACCTCTGGGCGGGTGTCGAAAACCTCATGCAGATGGTGGTCGGTTGCGCCGTTTTTCTGCGAGTTGCGCCCCTCAGAAACCGTGCAACTTTTGGGGGTCGATTTGGGGGGGGTATGCAACTCATTTGTTGCGCCCGAGTTGCGCGGCTGGTTGCGCTTCAAAACCTGCTCAGCCAGCGCCAGAACGGACTTTGCGCTCTCGGGGTTGCGTTGGAGTTGCGCGTTGTGGTGCGCTGAACCTCGAAGAGTTGCGCGTTGCGCGTCCCTTAGGACGCAACGCGCAACTTCTGGGCGATTTTCCGAGGCGGAAACCCCTCCTCCCACAGGTTGTTTATTTGTAGTGCGGTGGTTCTGATGCAATGCCTCTGTGTTATCGAAAGAACCCATCTGCGGGCGATTTTGATTTTTGGTTTTCATGCGCGGCCTCCGTCGTCGATGAGGCCCTGCGCTTTAGCTTTCCTCCAGGCGCGATTGACTGTTGACTTGTGGACGTCCAGTTCCTTGGCAATCTCGTGTTGCTTGAGGCCCTCACGCGCCAACATTACAACTTTGTCGAGAGTGGACTCATCGAGGCCCTTAACCACCCAATCGAGGCGGCCCTGGTCATCGGTTATTAGTGATGCCTCAAATGGCCGCGCATCTTCCCCGGCGAACCCTCGCGATTTTTCGAAATGCAGCTCGAAAACAGCACCCCTGGCCGGGTCATAGTTGGATGGGCGACGGAGCGCAACAACAGTGTCCAGAACATCCTCACGCTTACTGGTTCCGCGTTGCTGGCCGCCTTTTCCAGCGTGATGGATAAACATGACGGTACGACCTGCGGCCCGCTGTTTAAGAGCCCATTCCTGAACCTGCAACCAGCTGTCGGATTCGTTCTCGGCCCCGTTGCGGCAGAGGGTAGAAATGTTGTCAACGATGATGAGGTCAACCCCGTCCAGGTATTGCTCGAGGTCGGCCTGGTCGGCGGGGCTGCTGAGGTCGATCATGCCTCGCGGCTGTAGATCGGGGGTGATGATCCGGAATTCTGCAGAGGGCTCAACGCCGAAACTTGCCGCAATGGACGCCAGGCGTTCCTGCATGACCCCAGCTGGCATTTCCCCATCGATGTATAAGACGGATCGAGGGTGGGGGACTGTCCACCCGAAAACCTCTTGCCCGGCGGCGATGGCATAGGCAACAAACAACGCAAAAAACGTCTTGCCGATACCTCGCATGGCATAGACCATGACCAGGCCCTGCACCGGCAGCCAGGGGGCAACGATGTTCTCGCGGGGCGGGAACTCCGTATTGAGGAGATCAACCAGGCCGATGGGGACGATCCGTGCGGGTTTGTCCTCCGGTTCCTCCGGCATCGGCAGCTGATCGTCACAGACCGGCGCGGGCGACGCACCCATGGCCTCAAGCTCGGCGTCCGACCAAAACAGCTCGCCGTCCGGCAGGGGCGGGATGTCCTCATGGGTTGCTGCATTCTGATTTTCGGGGTACGATGTTTTCAACGATTTCCTACCTCCATAACCGCGCTGTCCACGCGGTCAATGCCTCTTTGAGAGCCCCGGCAATGCTGCTGGGGCTTTTTTGCGTCTTAGGCTCTGCGCCGGTCAACAAGGCGCTCCTGCAGCCACTCGTCCAGATCAGCGACGCGATAGCGGATAGCGCGGCCAATTTTCAGGAAGGGCGGTCCGGGAGTGCGGTTGGGTAGGTGGCCGTTGAGGCGGTCGGCTCGCAGGAAGTGAACGCTCATCCCGATATATTCGGCGGCGTCTTTTTCCTGGAGTGCTGCAGGGGCAAGGGTAGGGGCGGCGTCTGTGTTTGTCATGTTGTCCTCCTTTTGTCACTTACTGTGCATGCGCCACTCATTTCCTGTGAATTTGATGGCGTGCTATGGAGGACGATACAAAAAGAAAATCCCGCCTAATCGAAAAGCGGGATTCTTAAATCGAGTATTTTTTTGATTTTAGGAGTTTTTTATTTTTGGAAGCCTGTTTTGGAAAGCCTTGAAACTTGTTTCCTTGGGGGCACCGGCATCGTTTTGCCAGTAGATCACCCCGTCTTCAATTTCTTGAATTACGCTTCCCGCCGGGCCAACCGGTAGAGAGCTCCACAGGTCTTCGGCAGACGGTTCTTTATGGTTGGCTTCCAGAAGTGCATCGTGGGTTTCTTTTATTAATCTGCCAAGGGCGTCCATTCGGCCTTTCTTTTTACATCCATCGGTGAACGCTTGGCCTTTGTCTGCAAGCGGTTTCTGTTTGGCTATTTCCGCCTCAAGCACCCATCGATCGATCATGGCTGTTTGCGATTCATTGTCCTGCGGAAACGGAAAAAAACCTTTGATGTTGTGTTTTTCTGCATAGTCCATAGCCACAGAAAGCAGATCCTCCGGTCTGGCATTGCAGAGCAGTTGCCTAAATGTCAACTCCCTGTCCAGATCCGGCCAATCAAAATCTTCCCACTCGTCGCTCATATCACGCCCCCTTCATCAGCTTGGCCACGGCCGCGGCTTTGTGCTCTGGTGCCAGATGTGCATATCGTAGGGTCATTTTAAGGTCAGCATGGCCCAATAATTCACGCACGGTATTAAGGTCAACGCCAGCCATAACCAAATGGCTTGCAAAGTGGTGTCTCATATCATGCCAGCGGAAGTTCTCGATCTTGGCATCAACCAGCACGTTTCCCCAGGATGTGTTTACGTCGTGCATCGGCTTGCCGTTTTTGTTCGGGAAGCATAGGCCGGTTTTCCTGTCGGCCTGTTTCTGCCAGCCATTCAGGACAGACAAGGCTTCATCGTTCAATGGAACATAACGAGTTTTACCGCTTTTGGCAGCCGTCCCGACGATGGCTAGCATGGCTCGGTTGGTGTCTACATTTTCCCAAGTAAGGCTGAACAACTCCGCACGACGCAGGCCGGTGTTGATTGCCAATAGAACAAGCGGCTTGAGGTGATCGGCAAAGGCTGCCTTCCGCAAGTCTGGCATTGGTTCATACCCTCGCTCTTTTCGCCATGCGTTAGCCTGGTGGCGTTCTTGCCTTATGCGTTCTTCCCGCCGATCCAGGGCAGCACGCAGGCGTTGCTCTTCATCGGTATCGAGGTATCTAATTTTGCCATTGTTGTCAGATTTCGAGGGCTTCACCTTTTTAAGTGGGTGTTCCGGTAGGTGGCCCCATTCGACGGCTTTGGATAAGGCGGCTTTTAAGGCGGTCAGGTCGCGGTTGACGGTTGTTGGCTTGATACCCTTTTTCAGTCGGGCAGTGCGCCACTTCTCCACGATCCAGGCGGTTATGTCGGGCAGTGGCTTTTTCCCAAGGTCTTTTTTGAAACAGGCATTCAGTCGGTCAATGGTGGCATTTCCGGTTTTTCTGTGCGTCTTGGCCCAGGGGCCGTAAACCTCTTCCAGGTAACTATTAAAGGTGTGTTCCTCTTTTGCCTTTCGTGACTGGGTAGGATCTTCACCAAGAGCCAGGCTTGCTAAAATAGACTTTGCTTCTTCACGAGCTTGGGCTGGAGTAAAAACCGGATAGCGCCCAATGGTGTATCGGGTCTGTTTTCCCTTGTATCGGTAGCGAATCGAAAATGACATAACTCCATCCTTGTTGCGTTTGCTTGGCGGCAGAACTCGCAAGGTGAAGCCTGGAATCTCTGTGTCGTTGACATCATAGGCCGTTTCTTGCGGCTTGAGACTGGCTAACAGTTTATTCCCGATTTTTGCCTGCATGCGCGACCCCCTTTATATTGTGGACACAAGGCAGTGGCTTTTCCATGGACACACTGTGGACACACCTGGAGTATAAAACAGTATGCCGCGATAGCAAAGCATAAAAAGTGATAGGCTTGTAAGATGGCGAAAACAGAAGGGAAAATGAAATATAGATTGCTACGGTGAAATATGGAGAAATACCGTAAAATTGCCTTCACACGGCAGGGGCCACTGGTTCGATCCCAGTAACGCCCACCAGAAATAATGACGGGTTTTCAATGGTTTACATTGGAAACCCGTTTCCATTTTAGGCCTCAGTCTTTTTTCCGGACATTGTCAACCGTCTCTGTTCGTGTCTTTGGCCTCAATAATCTCGGCGAACATACCGCCTTTTACCATGCCTTCTTCCAGTAGTCGCTTTGCTACCGCCTGAATTTGATGCCAGTTCGCCGTGACAAGCTCGTCGGCTTGTTTCAAAAGCGCCTTGAACTCACTGGATGACATGGCCCCCGTAAGTTGGCAGATTTTGCGATGATCCGATCTGGAGGGTTTTTTCGAGGCACTCTGACAGAGGTGCTTTTCCGCTGCATGGCCGGCAAGTAACACAAGTGCCGCATGTTTCGGGTTGTTCAATCCCGAGAAAAAATGGCAAAAGCCTTCTCTGCCATTGGATGATTGAATAGAAAGATCGGCAAATCGCTGTCCAAAGCGGTAGCCGATAACCGCATGACCGGCTTCGTGATAGGCCACTATCTCTCTATCTATCCGATTCATTGGCATCACTCCCTTGGTTTAAGAATACCCCATCAGGACGAAAAAGGATCCTGTATGGCGCTGTTTTTCAACTGACGGTGGGGCGAGGGAGTGTTGTCTTGACGGCGACTCTTCCAAATTGTTTTGCGAAAGGGATCGTAAAATTGGATGCCGGAGGCGGCGTGTCTGCCTGTCGATTTTCACGTCCGGTTTTTCTGTCGACCCCATCCTCCAGCACCCATTTTTTCCATATGCTTTTTCCGGAAACGGTGTGACCGCAAAGCTTTCGTTACAAGAAAGAAACGATCGTTGTCAGGCTGCTTGCCGACTACTGGATAGTGCAGACCTCCGGACGATAGGCCAGCAGGACCACATGCAGATCTTTTTCCAGCTTACGTACTTTTTCCAGGTCTTCTTCGCGTAGCTGCTTGACCGCGTTGCGGGGCTCGAGTGCCAGGATGCAGGCTCCCAGGTCCTTTTCCAGGCTGCGAATTTTGGCGACGGAGGATTCATCAAGATTGTTCGCTATTTTGTAACTCTCGGTGGCCATGATGAACTCCTTTTCTGCAAAAGTGGGAAGAGCTTCTTTAAGGCATAATTCCACGATAAATGCAGGCTTCGACTTTTGTCAACCATGCCTACGGAAATGTTGTATCCCGTTAAAAAACCCCCTGGAGAAGCTCTAGAGGGTTCTGTTCGGAATGCCTTTTATTTTACCGGACCGATAAAAGCCGAGTCGTTTGCCAGGACGCTTTTATGGCCGGCGATACAAACTTACACCTGGCATCGTTTACGAGACTGTGTCGATGGCTTTCGAGAGGATTTTCAATCCTTTATCAAGCTCTGCATCGGTAATGGTCAAAGGCATCAGGGTGCGCAATACGCAACCGCTGGCCGTCATGACAAGCAGACCGCTTTCGCGGGCGGCGGCCAGAACCTTGTTGGCGATATCTTTGGAGCCGCATCCCGTTTCAGGGTCAACGATATCGATGGCACACATGGCACCCAGACCGCGAGGATTTCGGACCTGGTCGTATGTCGTGGCGAGTTTTTTGAACACTGTCATGACCTTTGCGCCGATTTTCCTTGCTCGCTCGGGAAGTTTTTCTTCTTCCATGATGTCAAGAACGGCGTGCGCTGCGGCACAAGCAACCGGATTGCCCCCGTAGGTGCCGCCGATGCCACCGGTCTTTACCGAGTTCATGATTTCCTCGGGAGCGGTGACCGCACTAAGCGGCATGCCGGCTGCCAGGGATTTGGCCAGGAGCATCATGTCAGGCGTAAGGTGATAATGCTCGCTGGCGAAAAGCCTGCCGCAACGTCCGAAGCCCGACTGTACCTCGTCGGTTATAAGCAGGATGCCATGCTCTTTCGTCACTTTGCGCAAGATGGAAAGAGCGGCGGGATGGACCGGGTAGAAGCCTCCCTCGCCGAAAACCGGTTCCAGAATCACACAGGCGACGTTCTCCGCTTCCGTGCGGTAGGAAAAGAAGTCCTCAAGTGCTGCCTGAGCATCGGACGCAACGTCGCTGTCGGCGCGACCTTGCGGTTGCCCGAAGAATGGCTGCCATGGCAGGTGGTAGACCTCGGGTGCAAAGGGACCGAATCCTTCCGTATAGGGGCGCACCTTCCCGGTCAGAGTCATTCCCATCAAGGTACGGCCGTGAAAACCGCGTTCGAAGCTCACCACCGCCTGGCGACCGGTATGCGTCCGTGCGATCTTGACAGCGTTCTCGCACGCCTCGGCGCCGCTGTTGAAGAAGGCCGTCATGTTGGTCTCCGGGATGGGAACCAATTCGTTCAGGCGCTCTGCGAGATGTACGTATTGAGCATACATGGCGACGTGCCAGCAGGTGTGCAGGAACTGATCGGCCTGTTTTTTGACTGCGTCGACAACCTTGATGTGGTTATGGCCTACATTCGCACATCCGATGCCACCGCAAAAATCAATGTACTCTTTGCCTTCGACATCCCACAGCTTAGCTCCTTCGGCGCGGGCCACGAACACGGGGTTGACGTTAAAAGGCCCGCGCGGCACGGCTGCCTGGCGTCGTTCCATCAGAGTTTTATTCGTTACTTTTTCAAAAGGCATGCTGACATCCTTTCGATCCACTGCTTAAGCGTATGCTCCGTTACAAAGGAAATCATGACTCTAACTCGACCAATACGGCCATGCCTTGGCCTCCGCCAATGCAGAGGGAAGCCACGCCACGACGTACTCCTCGTTCGTGCATGGCATGGATCAGTGTCATGACCAGCCTTAACCCGGTCGCGCCGAAAGGGTGGCCAAGGGCGATGGCGCCGCCGTTGACATTCAACTTCTCGGACGGAATGGCGAGTTCCCTGTTGACCGCCAGGACCTGTCCGGCAAAGGCTTCGTTAATTTCAAAGAGATCGATCTCCTTGAGTTTCAGACCGCATGCATCGAGCAGCTTGGGTATCGCCAGTGCCGGGCCCATCCCCATGCGTTTCGGCTCCAGGGCGACTGTCGTTACTCCCGTTAACCAGCCGACGGGCGTGTAACCGGCCCGGAAACAGGCGTCTTTCGAACAGACCAGGGCTGCTGCGGCACCGTCGCTCAATGGCGAGGCATTCCCCGCTGTTACCCGGCCGTGCCTGCGAAAGGCCGGCCGAAGCTTTGCCAGGATTTCGAGGGATGTATCTTCACGGACCGATTCATCGTTTTCCAGGACCTCCGTTCGGCGTTTGTCGAGGCTGGGTACAGCCACAATCTCGCGCCTGAAAAAGCCGCGATTGCGGGCGGCGGCCGCTCGCATGTGGCTTTCCAGGGCGAAGGAATCCATCTCTTCGCGCACGATGCCGAACTCGTCAGCAAGAATTTCTGCGGTTTCGCCCATCGGCGGATCGCCGACTTCCTCGGTGGCCAGTTGGATCCTGAAAGGTTTGGGTTCGAAATAGGCATAAGGGCGCGTGGTCTTTTCCAGGAACCAGGGACAGCGGCTGGCGCTTTCGACGCCGCCCAGGAGGATCTGTTCCGCCATTCCCGCGTTGAGTTTGGCGGCTGCGGTGGCCAAAGCTTCCATGCTTGAAGCACATTGGCGGTCTATGGTCATGGCGGGGAGGCTTATGGGTAATTGCGCTTCAAGCGCCGCGACGCGCGCGATATTGCCAATACCGTTGCGCACGCTCCCCACGATGATCTCGTCGACGTCGCCTTGGGTCTTTGCGATCACATGACGAATAACAGAGGCAAGCAATCGGTGAGCCTCATGCCCGGAGAGTGCGCCGCCAAGACGCCCGAAAGGGCTGCGCCGAGCATGGATTACAGCGACTGGTTCTTTAAGCATCATGTCAGGATCTTCTCCTTTTGATACCACACCAGCTTGCGATCAAAGAGGTCAAAACCTCCGCCACGCGTTGCATGGATTCTATGCTGACGTGCTCGTCCGCAGCGTGGATATTGCGTGCCAGCGGACCGTAGCATGTAGCCGGTATGCCGTAGTAAAGCTCGTAGAAACGCATGTCGGTGGTGCAGGTGGCTTTGAGTTCGACGGCCGGTCCTCCGCGCCAGAGTTCGTGGGCCTCTTGCAGGCTGCGCCCGAAATCGCCGTCAATATTGAAGCGGGCGCCTTCAGCCCGGAAGCCGATGTATTCAACCTGTGGGGGATTCTCTTTCAGCCAGGGATCTTTTGCCGCCACCTCGGCGATTCGCTCTTCGATCGTACGCATGAGATCGGTGCACTTTTCGCCGGGGAAGAGCCCGAAACGAAATCGCGTTACGCATTCACCCGCGACAGTGCTGGCCCAATCGCCGCCTTCGATGGTACCCACGTTCAGGTTGATGGGATGTTCGATATCGCGATAAGCTTCCGGTTTGTTGTGTTGCTGGTTAAACTCCTCTTCCAAGCTTCGCATGGCCTGAATGATCAGCCAGGATTTCTCGATCGCGTTAATGCCGTGACCTGCACCCAATACGTGCTGTGTCTGCCCCAGAACTCTCACCTGAAACCACATGACACCTACCTGGTGGGTCAGGATGGTCTCGCCGAAGGGTTCCGGAATTATGCAGGCATCGGTGAGGTAGCCGCGCTCGAGAATGGCGAGCGTTCCGTTGCCGGTGGCTTCTTCTTCGACCGGCGACTGGCAGATGATCTTCGAGGCCGGTTCGAGGCCGAGGTCCTGAAGTGCGGCCAGAGCCCAGAGATAGCTTAGCGTGCCGCCTTTCATGTCCCCCGAACCGCGCCCGTAGATCCACGTGCCGCTTTCTTTTTCGACGACACGGGGTTCAAAGGGATCGCTCGACCACAGCTTGACCGGTTCAGGGCTGACGACATCGATATGACCGTTGAACGCCAGCGTGCGGCCCTGCGATGTGCCCGGATCGTGGACGGCAACAACGTTTTCTTTGCCTTCCAACGTCCAGTCTACCGGACTGAAACCGGGTAGATCTTTGATGCGCTCAAGCTTTATGGGTTCCATACGGGTCGCATATCCGAGATGGTCGAAGATGCCGGCGAGATAGCGCTGACCGTTTTCCTCCCGGCCAAGCAAGGTCGGATAACGTACCAGTTCGGTCAGGGTATTTATCACCCACTGTCTTCTGTCCCGAATGGCCTGGCGGATGGTGGCTTTGGGTGGAAGCTTCAAACCGATGTCTCCTTCCAGGGTTCAAGATCGTCGGCGACCTCCAGGTCTGCTGGGATGCTTTGAATAATGTCGTCGACCGAGAGGTCGGGATGGACACTCGCGAGCCTGAGCCGACCATCGTGTTTGCGGAATACGGCGCATTCGGTGATCAGCGTGTCTACGCAGCCCGGAGCCGTGAGGGGCAGTGTACAGGTTGAGCAGAGCTTGGCTTTCCCGTATTTGTCGAAATGACGACTTAGCACCAGAACGTGCCGTGCCTTTTGCGCCAGTTCCATGGCCCCTCCCATGCCGGGAGTGAATTTCCCGGGAATTTTCCAGTTGGCGAGGTCACCGTTTATTGCGACTTGAAAAGCCCCGAGGACGGCGAGGTCGAGGTGGCCGCCGCGCACGATACCGAAGGAGGTTGTGCTGTCAAAGCATGCAGCGCCGGGTAGCAGGCTTGTTGCGCGTCCCCCGGCATCGACGACGTCATTGTCCGG
>JASKKK010000083.1 GCA_030154185.1 Desulfuromonadales bacterium | reverse complement strand
GTTCGACTTGCATGTGTTAAGCACGCCGCCAGCGTTCGTTCTGAGCCAGGATCAAACTCTCCAGTTATATAACTGTAAAAGTTGATTCTGATTCTTGTTTCTCGGTTTGACTTTGTTTACCCGCAAACCATCTCAAGCGTCTGCTATTTAGTTTTCAAAGACCAGCTTTTCCCGCCGTAACGTCTCGTTTTGACTGTCGCCCGAAGGGAAGGCGAATATACGAGATGTTGGTTTTACTGTCAACCTTTTATTTTATTTTTTTTCGGAAAATTTTATCCGGGCAAAGCGCCGCTTACCGGCTTGCAGAATCAGCTCCGCAACAGGCGCAACCTCGTGATCGGCATTCGAAAGTTTTTCGCCGTCGAGTTTGACAGCCCCCTGCTTCACGAGCCGGCGGGCCTCGCCGTTGGATGCGGTGAGCCCCGCATCGGTCATCAGCTTGCAGATCCAGACAGGTTCGCCGGTCTGAACGAGGACCTCGGGAATATCGTCGGGAACTTCCTTTTTCTTAAACTGCTGAACGAATTCCTCTTCGGCCCGCGTAGCCGCATCCTGATCGTAAAACCGTGCCACCAACTCCCGGGCCAGGGCTTTTTTGCTATCCATGGGATGGGCTCCGCCCGCCTTACCCTCGATTCCGTCCCGCACCTGCTGCAGCCCAGCCAGATCGATATCCGAGAGCAGTTCGTAATAACGCAACATCAAATCGTCGGAGACGCTCATGACCTTGCCGAAAATCTCTTTGGGCGGCTCGGTGATGCCGATGTAATTGCCGAGGGACTTGCTCATTTTATTGACGCCGTCCAGCCCTTCCAGCAACGGCATGGTAAGCACACATTGTGGCGCCTGCCCTTCCTGCTTCTGCAGCTCGCGACCGACGAGCAGGTTGAATTTCTGATCGGTACCACCCAATTCGACATCTGCCTGCAAAGCCACGGAGTCGTACCCCTGAACGAGAGGGTAAAGGAATTCATGGATAGCGATGGGCTGCTGTCCGGCAAAGCGCTTATGAAAATCGTCCCGTTCCAACATACGCGCCACGGTGTAGCGGGCCGCCAGCCCGATAAGGTCGGCGGCGGACATCTGCGCCATCCAACGGCTATTGAATACGACTTTGGTCCGCGCCGGATCGAGAATCTTGAAAACCTGCTCCTTGTAAGTTTCGGCGTTTTCCAGCACCTCTTCTCTGGTCAGCGCCTTACGGGTTTCATTTTTGCCCGTAGGATCGCCGATCATTCCGGTAAAATCGCCGATCAGAAAATTAACTTCGTGGCCCAGGTCCTGAAACTGCTTCAATTTCTGAATAAGCACCGTATGCCCGACATGCAGATCGGGCGCCGTCGGATCAAAGCCGGCCTTGACTTTAAGGGGGACCCCGGTCTCGACCGATTTTTTCAGTTTTTCCTCGAGCTCGTTTTCGACCAGAATCTCCACCGCGCCCCGGCGGATAATCGCCATCTGCTCCTGAACCGACTTCATATCCCTACCTTTTCATTGAAGCGGGTGAATACCCCCGAACACCATTGCTTATCGGGCCACCCTGTGTTTCCAACGACAGCGACAGATCGTGCCGTCTCCCCCTTATGCCTCCCCAACGGGGAAAGCGCCGGTCAACCGATTTCTTCCATGATGCGACGAATCTTGAGCGCCTTGCCGGTCCGCTCATCAATTTCCACCAGCACCCCGCAGAGAACCGGGTCCCGCTTTGCGACCTCGAAGCGGACCGGCAACTGGGTGAGAAACTTCTCTATGGCTCCCTCCTTGCGCATGCCGATAACGGCATCGCGGCTGCCGGTCAGACCGGCATCGGAAATGTATGCGGCGCCTTTGGCAAGAATCCTTTCATCTGCGGTCTGCACGTGAGTGTGTGTGCCGATAACTGCGGAAACCTTCCCATCGAGGTAAAACCCCAAAGCGGCTTTTTCGCTGGTGGCCTCGGCATGGAAATCGACCAGAACAATCGGTGTCTGCTGACGCAGAATATCAATCTCCCGATCGGCAATGCGAAAGGGACAATCGAGGTTGTTCATAAACACCCGTCCCTCGAGATTGAGAACCCCCACCTTGATGCCGGCAGCCGTGGAATAAACGCCACTGCCTTGACCGGGCAGGCCGGACGGGTAATTGGCGGGCCGCAGCAATCGCGCCTCACAGTCGAGATAGTCGTAAATTTCCCGTTTGTCCCAGATATGATTTCCGGAGGTCAGCACATGGATGCCAAGATCATACAATTCGGCGGCAACGTTGACCGTAAGCCCGAAGCCGGCAGCGGCGTTTTCTGCATTGGCCACAACCAGATCGACATGCCATGCATCCACCAGATTATGCAATCGGGACGCCACCGCCTTACGGCCGGTACGACCTATAATATCCCCGATAAACAAAATATTCAAAAGAGTCCATCTCCATAAAAAATAAGCAATTTCGGGAACACTCTATCTGTTCCAACCAAAACCTGCTGGGCAATCAATACGCTATTTCGCAAACTCAACGGCACGCGTTTCGCGAATGACATTGATTTTGATCTGTCCCGGGTAAGTCATTTCTTCCTCGATCTGTCGCGCTATCTGTTTGGCCAGAGCATGGGACTGGACATCCGACACTTCCTCACTGGACACCATGACTCGGATTTCACGCCCCGCCTGGATGGCGAAACAGTTGGTGACACCGGTAAAGGAGGTACCGATACGCTCCAGGTCCTGCAGACGCTTGACGTAGGTTTCCAGCATTTCGCGGCGGGCACCGGGGCGCGCCCCGGAAAGAGCATCGGCAGCCTGAACCAACACCGCCAGAACCGTCGAGGGCTTCTCGTCCTCATGATGGGCTGCCAACGCATGTACGATTTTGGCCGACTCACCGTACTTACGGGCCAGATTCGCACCGATGACGGCATGCGACCCCTCCACTTCGTGGTCGACAGCCTTGCCGATATCGTGCAACAGTCCGGCCCGCTTGGCCTGCTTGACATTGATGCCAAGCTCTGCAGCCATGATGCCGCACAAAAAGGCCACCTCGATGGAATGCTGCAGCACGTTCTGGCCGTAGGAGGTACGATACCGCAATCGACCGATCAACTTGATGATCTCGGGATGGATACCGTGCACCCCGACATCGAAAGTGGCCTGCTCCCCAGCCTCCCGTATGGCGCTGTCGACATCCTGAGTCGCCTTGCCCACAGCTTCTTCAATACGTGACGGATGGATACGGCCGTCGCCGATCAATCTTTCCAGAGCCAGACGGGCAACTTCCCGTCGCACCGGATTGAACCCGGAAATAATGACCGCTTCAGGGGTATCGTCAATAATCAGGTCGATACCGGTAGCCGCCTCGATGGCACGGATATTCCGGCCTTCACGGCCGATAATCCGCCCCTTCATCTCGTCATTGGGCAGGGGCACTACGCTGACCGCGCTTTCGGCAACGAAATCCCCCGCGTAACGCTGCACGGCCAATGCCAGAACCTCCTGGGCCTTTTTGTCCGCAGTCTCTTTGGCTTCGTCCTCGATCTGCTTGATCGCTTTGGCGCACTCGTGCCGTGCCTCGCTCTCCATCTGATCCATGAGTTGTTTCTTGGCTTCTTCGGCGCCCAGGCCGGCCAATTCCTCGAGTCGCTCACGCTGCCGGCGAACAAGAGTTTCCGCCTCTTTCTCCCAACCACGAATCCGCCCCTCCTGCTGCTGGATACGCTTTTCGCGCTGACCGATCTCTTCATCCCGGGAATCGATCTGCGCAACCTTACGATCCAGGTTTTCCTCGCGCTGCAACAGGCGTTTTTCCTGGGCCTGGAGTTCACGGCGCATCTCGCGCGCCTCCTGCTCCCATGCCGTCTTCGCCTCCAATAATGCATCTTTTTTCTGGATCTCCGCTTCCTTGCGAAGGATATCCGCTTCTTTGGCGGCTTCCGACAGAATCTGGTCGGCCACGCGTTTGGCTTCGGCCAGGTGTGTCGCAGCGACCTTCCGACGTCCCAGCGCACCTCCGATGGCGCCGACCACAAGAGCCGCACCGATTCCCAACCACTGAAGTTCTATGTTCAAAGTTCAAACCTCCTAAAATTTATGTACTCTCCAGCATACACCGCCCAGACGGTGTAAAAGGATAGTCCCTTTCTTCGGTAATCACCAAATCCAGACATTGATCGTGATCTTCGACCGGCAACCGGTCGACCACCTGCAACTCGAAACAGAGTCCGATCGACAAGGCCGGACGCCCCGCGCCGCAAAGAACGCGGTCATAAAACCCCTTGCCGTAACCGAGTCGATACCCCTCGAGATCGAAAGCCACGCCGGGCACCAGCACCAGATCCAAGGCACCGGACGGCACCAGACGCGAACCGGTCGGTTCCAAAACTCCGAACGCACCAGGTTCGAGCTCCTGCGGCGAGGCGACCAGCACGAAATCGAGAGATTCGCCTCGCACCCGCGGATAGGCGATGGTCTTTCCGAGCCGCAAGGCCTCCTGAAAAATCTCCTCGGTAAACACTTCATTCAGGATCGGACTGTACAAAGCCAGCACATCCGCCTGTCTGAAGGCAGGCAAAGCCATAACCCGCTGCTGAATCCTGATACTTTGGCTCAGACAGATTTCGGCTGCCATGTGTTTGCGGCGGGCCAACATGGTCCCGCGAAGTGATTTTTTCGGCATAGGCAGAGATCCCGCGAAAAACGGCGACCTCCGAAGGGAGCTCTTCTAGATGAGATAGGTGAGGACTGGACCAACCTGCCCGATTCGGCAGAAATTGTTTCTTGCATAATCTCACACCGTTTCCGCCACCACGACTTTGCAGTACGGATTGATGTGAAATCAGACGGAACCCCTCTTCTTTTCGCCCGCATTGCGACGATAAAACAGTCTACAAGAAACGCAACAGCACATTGCGCGAACAACTTCTGAAAAATCGAGCGAACAAAACGCCTGCCACGGGCGGCAGGGGTTTGGAAAGTACCAACCAATCGAATCTATCTAAAATCTCCGAACAGAGATGGCCTGGCGCAAAACGCCTTCCGACAACATCTGCGCAGGAAACCGCAATCGAAACAACGGCCGCAGCCTTACATTCAGCAATCGTGCGACGAGCCTTCCGGGCAGGCCGCCTCCAAACGTGCCACAAGCTCCTGCAACTGCGTATTCAGAGTCTCTTCCCGAGTCTCGGCAGCGTCCCGCAACCGCAGATACGCTTCCCCCACATTAAGCAAAGCGAGAATCGCCGTATTCAGAGTATCGACCGACTTACTGGCGGTTACGATCTCGGCGATCTTTTCGTTGACAAACTCAGCGACCCGGCACACCTCCTCCGGTGCCATCGCGCTCCTGATGGTATATTGCTGACCTAAAATCGTAACCTGGACAGCTTGCTTCAAGACACCTCCTGATCCAAACCGTCGAGCTTGGCCAGAATCCGGTCCAGTTCGTTTACAAAGCGCTCCCGTTCCTGCAATAAACGATCACGATCCGAGAGCAACTGCTGACACTCCTCTTCCAGCGCCTGCTTGCGCGCCAGAAGCTGATCGATCTTTTTTTCCAACTGAACAACCAGTGTTAAATCCACGCCTGCCTCTTTTCAGTAAATACGAATTTTAAAAAACATGTAACCCTTTAGTCAAGGAATTATCCATCCTGCTTGAACAAGGCTTCGACAAACAGGTCCGCATCGAAAGGTCGCAAATCTTCTATTCCTTCGCCAATACCGACGTAGTGTATCGGCAGCCCGAGCTCCTCTCCGATCGCCACCAGCATGCCGCCGCGTGCGGTGCCGTCAAGCTTGGTAAGCGCCAGCGCCGATACCGATACAGCCTCTTGAAACAATCTCGCCTGCACAAGAGCATTCTGACCGGTGGTAGCATCGACAACCAACAAAGTTTCATGCGGAGCGCCGGACATCTCACGGTCAAGCACGCGACGAATCTTTTTGAGCTCTTCCATGAGATTGACCTTGGTGTGCAGCCGGCCGGCGGTATCAAGAAGCAACACATCGGCCTTGCGTGCCTGTGCGGCCTTGATGGCATCGAAGGCTACCGCTGCGGGGTCCGACCCTGCGGCCTGGCGAATCACCTCCACCCCGGCACGCTGCCCCCACACTTCAAGCTGTTCGGCGGCCGCTGCACGGAAAGTATCCCCGGCCCCCACCAGAACTTTCTTGCCCTGCCGTACGAACTGATGGGCCAGTTTGCCGATGGTGGTCGTTTTGCCAACTCCGTTGACCCCCACCACCATGATCACGAAAGGCGTGGCGCGCTCAAGATCAAATGAAGAAGGTTCCCGCTCGAGGCGCTGACGGATCTCGTCCTTGAGTGCGGAGCGCAATGCCGCCGGATCATCAACCTGTCCTTTATCCAACCGCTCTTCCAGCGCTTGAATCAACTGCTGGGTGGTTTTCATGCCGAGATCGGCGGTAATCAGGATCTCTTCCAACTCTTCAAGCAATTCTTCATCGACGCCCTGGCGTCCTCGCAACAAGGCATCGATTCTACCAACCAGCGAAGCCTGGGTTTTGGCCAGCCCGGCACGCATGCGCCGTAACAGACCTGCAGGTTCTTCCACCGCAGGTTCTTCCACCGCAGGTTCTTCCACCGCAGGTTCTTCCACCGCAGGTTCTTCCACCGCAGGTTCTTCCACCGCGGGTTCTTCCACCGCGGGTTCTTCCACCGCGGGTTCTTCCACCGCGGGCTCTTCCACCGCGGGCTCTTCCACCGCAGGTTCTTCCACCGCGGGTTCTTCCACCGCAGGTTCTTCCACCGCAGGTTCTTCCACCGCGGGCTCTTCCACCGCGGGCTCTTCCACCGAAACGGCGGCTTCGGTTGTCTCCTCAGCGGGTGAACGCCGCAACAGGCGCCGCAGCAACACGCCCCCGAGAACCACCACCAGCGTCAAGCCGGCCCAGAACACAACGGTGGCTACCAGCGCCCGATTCGCTTCGGGCACCCCCGCGCGGGCTGCCATGCCAGCCAACCATTCGATACAGCGGAAATAAAACTCCATCATTCTACTCCTTGCATATACTGCGAAATAACCCGGTGTTAATCACTCTCAGGCAATTTCCCGTTTAAGAAGGCTGACACAGCGACGAGCGGCAAAGCGTGCCTTTCCAAGCAATTGTTTTCGGCAACCGGTCAGCACCAGAAAATAATCGGCGGTAATGGGCACCACCAATGTCTTCGTATCGCTGGTCGAAATAACGACTTCCTGCAGGTCATCGTTGCCGAGTCGGTCAAGCATGGCCCGCAGATTACCAAGGATAATTCCCTTGTGTGCTCCAACGAGACGCAGATTGTAATCGTCCATGGGACCGACCTGGTCGACAGCTTCACCTTCCCAATCGGCGATAATGGCGCCGCTGGCGCCTGGAACACTGCTCACGAGCTCCTTCAGTACGGCTTTAAACGGCATCGGAAATCCTCAATAGTCACTCAGCTGAACGGACACAAGCTTGGAAATCCCCGGATCTTCCATGGTGACACCGTAGAGGATATCGGCCATTTCCATAGTGCGCTTGCTATGCGTAATAACGATAAACTGCGACTTGGCCGACATCTCTCGGACCATTTCATTAAACCGTTGAATATTGGCGTCATCCAACGGTGCATCGACCTCATCCAACACACAAAAAGGTGACGGCTTGATGAGAAAAATAGCAAAAATCAGGGCAATGGCCGTAAGGGCTTTCTCTCCCCCTGACAACAAATTGACGTTCTGCAGCCGTTTGCCGGGGGGTTGCACGATAATCTCTATTCCCGTTTCAAGCATGTCCTGCTCATCGGTAAGCACCAGTTCTGCACGCCCCCCCAGGAACAGTCTCGGGAAAATGGCCTTAAACATGTCATTAACCTGATCGAAGGTCTCCCTGAAACGTTTGCGGGTAGTACGATTGATCCTGGCGATAGCGGTCTGCAACCCTTCCAGAGAAGTCTGCAGATCTTCCTCCTGCTGGCACAAAAACTCCCAACGCTGCTCCAATTCACGATATTCGTCGATGGCTGTAAGATTAACCTCGCCGATATTGTCGACACAGCGGCGCAGTTCTTCCAAGCGGGCCTCGGCAGCCATCGGGTCGAAGTCATCGCCTACGCCGTCACCGTCGTCCTTCGACAAATCGAACCGATAACGTAATTCGATATCCTGGCAAAGGTGCGCCGTTTCCATATCGACTTCCCGTACCTGCAGCTGCAGCGCGGAAAAACCTTCCCTGGCTTTCTGCAACTGCCCGCGAATGGTCCTGACGGCCTCCTCGAGGGCCTCAACCCGCTGTTGCTGCTCGCTGAAAGCGTCTTTCAGCCGGTTCAGCCGACTCTGCTGTTCCTGGCGTCGTCCGTGCAGGACTTCCAATTCCACACGCAGGGTCTTCTGTTCGGCCGTCAGGCGGGCCGTCTCGGTCTCGGCTTCCTTCAGATTCTGATCCCGCTGGTTCAATTGCCGTTCCAGGTCTTGTCCGGAGCTGACAAGTTGCTGCAACTGACGACGGTTACCCTCCCGGCGTTCGCGAAGTTCAGCCAGAGCCACCTTGAGGGATGTCACCTTCTCACGCAACGTCTCCTGCCCGCGGCGCCAGACCCGCAGCTCCTCTTCCCGGCGCGCAAGGGACTCTTCCTGGTCCCGACGCGCGGATTCCAACTGCGCGCAACAAGCTTCGGCTTCGGTCTGACGGCGTTGCAAGGCGGCGCGTTCCTCCTCGAGCTGTTCTCCCTCGAAGGTGGCGACCTCCAGGCGCTCCTCGACGCGGATCAATTCCTGCCGGGCCCTTCCCAGGTCTTTTTCGGCTGCGGCACGTTTTACCTGCAGGGCATGAAGCTCCTCGCGAAGAGCCTCCTGGGTCTGTTCGACGGAAGATTGCTCCGCTTTTTGATCGAGTCGCTGTTGGCGCAATCGGCTCAGATCGCCATCCAGCATCGCATGTCGTTCCTGCAGTTCCTTGACTTCACGCTTTTGCGACAGGACACTGTGGCCAAGGGCCTCCCGGGCACCGCCGCACAGTGTGCCGCAATAACTCAGGCAATCGCCGGCAGCCGTCACCAGCGTCACCCCCACAGGCAGAATCGTCTTCAGGTAGGGGTCCAGGTCATCGACCAGAAAGACTCCCTGAAATAAAGGCTTAACCTGCTCTGCGATTTCCGAATGCAAGGCAATCAGATCGATCAGCGGCCGGCCGCCGGCAAATCGCGCCTCAAAGGCGGCGCCTGCGTCCGGCAAGATCAGAGTAGCCCGCCCCTCACCGTCCCGCAGAGCCGACAATGCCCCCAGCACATCTTCGGACCTGCGTGCGACCAGTGCCTGCAGACGCTCGCCCAGCACGGCCTCGACGGCCAGTTCATAATCGGCAGGGACGTCCAGCAGATCGGCAACCATGCCGAACATGCGGTCACGCAGCGACACGTTCTGCAGCAGGAGCTTGACCCCGGCCCCGCAACCTTCCAGGTTACGCTCCAGCTGCTCCAGGGACTGCAGCCGGGAGCGGCATTCACCAAGCCGGCCCTGCGCCTCGAGCAATCGGCGTTCGTTCTCCTCCAACTGTCGCCGCACCACCAGGGCCTGTTCCCGACTTTGTTCCAACGCGTGCTCTATCTCTTCCTGCTGCCCCGCATAACGCTCGAGACTCTGTTCACATGAGACTACCGATTCGTGAACCTCGGTCCGTTTTTCCATCAGCCCGACCGCTTCGTGACGATGTTGGGCACTGCGTTCATCGAGTCCCTGCAAGCGACGACGGGCATCTTCCAGCAGGTTGCGGCTTCGCGACAGTTCATCCATACCTTGAAACAGGGCCCGACGCGCGTTTTCGAGGCTGTCCACCCGCTGCCGCTCTTGCGTCAGCTGCTCTTCGAGAACCGCAGACTCCCTATCCAAAACGGCGGACCGTTCCTGTAACTCTTCCGCCATTTCCTCACCGGCCGCCGACAATGCGGC
>JASKKK010000082.1 GCA_030154185.1 Desulfuromonadales bacterium | reverse complement strand
ATAGATGGTCCCCTGAGCGAGCCAGACCGCATCTTCGATTTTGGCCGACTCCTCTTCGAAAATTTCCACAAACAGGTTGCCGATGATTTTGCGCTTGCGTTCCGGATCGGCGACCCCTTCCAGGGCCGCCATGAAACGGTCCTCGGCGTTGACGCGGATGACGTTGACGCCCATGTTCTGAGCGAAGGTGCGCATGACCTGATCGCCCTCGTCCAGACGCAACAACCCGTTGTCGACAAAGACGCAGACCAACTGCTTGCCGATGGCGCGTTGAATCAGGGCCGCTGCCACAGAGGAATCTACACCGCCTGACAAACCGAGAATAACCCGCTGTCCGCCGACCTGTTCGCGAATGCGGGCCACGGCGTCTTCGATAATATGTCCGGGGGTCCATTGGCCGGAACAACCGCAGATCCGGCGCACGAAAGTATCGATAAGCTGCTCGCCTCGCGGCGTATGATTGACTTCCGGGTGAAACTGAACACCGTAGAGATTGCGCTCAACATTCTGAATGGCACAGACCGGCGCATTTTCGCTGTAAGCGACCACTTCAAACCCTGCCGGCACCTCTTCAACATGGTCGCCGTGACTCATCCACACCGGGCTTTTGCCCTCGACGAAAAATTCATCGAACAAAGGCCCCGGCGAACCGCAGGGATGCAAAGTGGCGTGTCCATATTCGCGCTTGCCGGCCGGCACCACCTGCCCGCCGAAATGGCGGGCCATGATTTGCATACCGTAACAGATACCCAGAACCGGAACGCCCAATTCGAACAGGGCTTCCTCCACCTCCGGCGCACCTTCCTCGTACACCGATTTGGGACCGCCGGAAAGAATGATCCCCTTGGGTCCGAAAGCGCGAATCGCGTCAAGGTCCATATCGAAGGGATGCAGTTCGCAATAGACATGGGCCTCGCGCACCCGTCGGGCGATAAGCTGGGTGTACTGCGAACCGAAATCGAGAATCAGTATTTTTTCGCTATGAATATCCTGGGACATGGGTACTCCGTTAAGCAGACGACAAATGTATGGGATGAGGGCACCCCTAAAATGAACAGGGATGAAGGGGACACAGGAGATATTGAATTCGATTCTCCATCCCTTTCATCCCTTTTATCCCTGTCGAAATCAGCGTTAACCGTTTGCACCGGATTGGTGCCGCCGGTGTTTAAAAACCGCGCTCGACACGGTAATTGGGCGCTTCGTGCGTTATGGACACATCGTGCACGTGGGATTCCCGCAAGCCGGCATTGGTGATGCGAATGAAACGGGCCTTGGTCTGCAGCTCCTTGAGGTTTCTGCAACCGGTATATCCCATGCCGGCGCGCAGGCCGCCGAGCAGTTGATGAACATTTTCCGACAGGCTGCCGCGGAACGGCACCCGGCCCTCGATTCCTTCGGGAACCAGTTTGACTTCCGATTCGACATCGCTCTGGAAGTAACGGTCCTTGCTGCCCTGCTTCATGGCACCAAGGCTTCCCATACCGCGATAGGACTTGTAGGTTCGGCCCTGATAGAGGATGGTCTCCCCGGGCGACTCTTCGGTTCCGGCGAACAGGGAGCCGACCATGATGACATCGGCGCCTGCGGCAACGGCCTTCGGCACCTCCCCGGAATACTTTATGCCACCATCGGCGATCAGCGGGATACCCGCTTTATGGGTGACCTTGGCCACATCCATAATGGCGGAGATCTGGGGAACGCCGACCCCGGCCACCACACGCGTGGTGCAGATGGAACCGGGACCGATACCGACCTTGACGGCATCTGCGCCGGCCTTGATCAAAGCTTCGGCAGCCTCGGCCGTGGCGATGTTTCCGGCTACCAGCTGCAGGTCGGGATAAGCGCGACGGGTATCGAGCAAAGCCTCGAGGACGGACAGGGAATGCCCGTGGGCGGTGTCGAGCACCACGACGTCGACCCCGGCTCGGACCAGCGCCTCAAGACGTTCTTCCCGGTCGGCGCCGACACCGACGGCCGCACCGACACGCAGACGGCCGATGTCGTCCTTGCAGGCGAAAGGATATTTACGAACCTTCTCAATATCCTTGATGGTGATAAGCCCTTTAAGATTATAATGGTCGTCGACCACCAGCAATTTTTCGATACGGTGTTGATGGAGGTGGTATTTGGCCTCTTCAAGGGTGGTCCCCGGCGGTACGGTAACCAGGTTTTCCCTGGTCATCACGTTGGCAATAGGCTGATCGAGCTGGGTTTCGAAACGCAGGTCGCGATTGGTGAGAATCCCGACCAGTTTGCCGCTGCTGGTGATGGGCACACCGGAAATGCGGTATTTCTCCATCATTTCCAGGGCTTCGTAGATTTTCTGTTCGGGCTCCATGGTGATGGGATCGACAATCATGCCGCTTTCGGATTTTTTGACCTGGTCGACTTCCAAGGCTTGTTCCTGCGGCGTCATATTTTTATGGATGATGCCGAGCCCCCCTTCGCGCGCCATGCCGATGGCGGCACGGGATTCGGTTACCGTATCCATGGCGGCGGACAGCAGGGGAATATTCAACTGGATATTGCGGGTCAGCTGGGTGGTGAGATCGACCTCTTTGGGCAGTACGGTCGAATGTGCGGGGATAAGCAAAACATCGTCAAAAGTAAGGCCTTCTATGATATCGCTGGGAGCCTGCATCGCCATCTCCTTGCAAGTGGTAGGGTGAAAATATTAATCGGGCATGCTATCCCGAACCCGCCCCCTCTGTCAAACCTATTCTTCCTATCCGACAAGGGAAAAATCCGCAAGATGCAAAATTACCGCAGAGCTTGCAGAGAACGCGGAGAACCCACCATTTTCCATGAGATTTTCTCTGCGTCCCGGCATGCTCTGCGGCAAAAATTCCTTTCAGGCCACCCCGGCTGGATCTATAAAGACCTTTTTCAATTGGGAATAACGGAAAAATCGCCGTCCAACCGGTAGATCACAGCGGCCAACAGGCGAATGGTGGCTTCAATGTCGGCCAGGGACAGCACCTCCACGGGCGAATGCATATACCGCAACGGAACCTGCACCAGGGCTGCCGCCACACCGGCGCGGGTCAGCTGCATGACGTTGGCATCGGTGCCGGTTCCGCGGGGGGCCCCCATGATCTGACAGGGGATACCCTCCTCGCGCGCCGTGCGCACCATGAGATCGTACAGGGCGGGGTTGATATTGGCGCCCCGGGAGATGATCGGCCCTCCCCCCACCTTGAATTCACCGATTTCCTTCATTTCGACACCGGGAACGTCGCTGGCGAAACCGACGTCCACTGCAATGCCGATCTGGGGATCGATGCCGTAGGCGCTGGTCGCGGCGCCGCGCAGACCGACTTCTTCCTGCACGGTGGAGACCCCGTACACTTCCACCGGCGGCACGCCGCGCTGTCGCACCGCGCGCATCACCTCGGCCACGATAAAGGCCCCCATCTTGTCGTCAAAACCTCGAGAGGCAGCCATCTCCCCCTGGAGGCGTTCGAACCCGACGGCGAAAGTCACCGGATCCCCGACCGCCACCAGCTTGCGTGCAGCATCGGCATCGGCGCAGCCCAGATCGATAAATTGACTGTTCAGCTTCACGACCGTCTCGCGATCCTTCGGCTCCATCAAATGGATCGGTTTCTTGCCGACAACGCCCAGCACCGGACCGTCGGCGGTATGCACATGCACGCGCTGCCCCGGCACCAGGTGAGCGTCTATCCCGCCGATGGGAGCGAAATAGACAAATCCCCTGTCGTCGATATATCGGACCATGAAACCGATTTCATCGCAATGGCCGGCCAGCATGACCCGCATATTCCCGCCCGAAGCGGCATCGATACGAGCGATGACATTACCCATGACATCGGTGCGCACATCATCCGCCAAGGGGGCCAGTTCGCGGCGCATGACCCGCTGTACGGGCTGCTCGAAGCCTGAAGGGCTGGGGGTTTCCACCAGTTCCCGCAAAAAACTTACTGCGCGTTCATCCATATGATTTCACCTCATTATTGACGGAAAGGGGTTATACAAACTTTTTTCCACGAAAGTCACAGGGGCCAACAGACAGAAACCTCAGCGTCCCATAAGTTTGCGCACCAGGTCCTCCGAATTCTGCCGGGCCTGCTGAAACCCGGCTTCGTCAAGCCCGGCTCCGAGAGCGATGCGACGCGCCTGCTCAAGAGGGGTCAGATCTCCAGGAGCATGGCTGTCCGTGTTGACCACGAGGGAGGCTCCGGCCGCAACAGCCAGACGGGCCACATGCCCATTTGTCAGCGAATGCCCCTTGCGTGTGGTGATTTCCAGACAGATGCCGCGGCGCGCAGCAAAGGCCGCTTCCTGTTCGGTGAGCAACCCCGGATGAGCCAGGATATCGATATCGGCTTCGAGAGCAGCCCGGTTGGTGCCGGGGGCAACCGGCTCAGCGATGGTTTCACCGTGACAGACGACCAATTTGGCTCCCAGAGAACGGGCATCCCGCGCAACTTCGGCGATCATGCCCGGCGGTACGTGGGTCAACTCGATCCCCGGCACCACCGTAAGCCCCCAGGCCGAACCCAACGCTTCGGCAACCCGAGCGATACGGGGAACGATGAAGTCTATATTGCTCGGATCGCCGTGGTCGGTGATGCCAATGGCGCGATAACCGGCTACGGCCGCCCTACGGGTAAGCTCGGCGGGGATCAGTTCGCCGTCGCTGAAAACGGTATGGGTATGCAGGTCGATCATGTTCATCTCCTCACAAATGCAGCGCCAGCGAATCTTACGCCAACTCTCCCAAATGGGAATTCCGGTACGCCCGGACAAGACGCACCGGCACGATTTGCCCGATCAGGTCGCGGCCGCCGTCAAAGTTAACGATGCGGTTCCAGGTGGTACGTCCGAACAGCTGCCCATTGCCTTGCCGGCTGCTCCCTTCGACCAGAAGCGGCAGCACCTGCCCGACATCCCGCCTATGATACTCAAGGGTTATCTCCTCCTGCAGGGCCAGCATGCGGTCGAACCGCTCCTGCTTGACAGCTTTGGGTGTTTCATCCGTCAGGTCGGCGGCGGAAGTACCGGGCCGTGCGGAATAGATAAAAGAATAGATTTCGGCGAAACGGGCTTCCTTGAGAAGATCCATGGTCTGCTCGAAATCGCTTTCCGTTTCGCCGGGAAAACCGACGATCACGTCGGATGTCACCCGAATATCGGGACACACCCGCCGCAGACGTACGATTCTGCCGAGATACTGTTCGCGCGTATAACCGCGCCGCATAGCCTTGAGCACCGCGTCGCCGCCGGCCTGAACCGGCAGATGGATATGCTTGCACAACTTGTCGAGCTCGCCGAAGCAGTCGACAAGTTCGTCGGACAGATCCTTGGGGTGAGACGTCATGAAACGAATGCGCTCCAGTCCCTCCACGGCATTGACCTGTTTAAGCAGGGCGGCAAAAGAAATTTCATCCCCTTCCTTGCGACCATAGGAATTGACGTTCTGCCCGATAAGAGTAATCTCGCGCACCCCCTGAGCGGCAAGGGCTTGCACCTCGTCAAGCACCTCGGCAGCAGGCCGGCTCACCTCCCGCCCGCGCACGTGGGGAACAACGCAATAGGAACAGAAGTTATCACACCCCTGAATGACCGTAACAAAACGCGTAACCTCGGCATTCGGCCTTCGCTCCGGAAAAAGTCGACGGCGTTGATCGGCCTCGAGAAAGGCCACCTCGGCGCATCGCGCCCGGCGTTCCTCGACTTGACGCAGCATGTCGCCAAGTCGGTGCACGTTATGCGTACCACAGACGACATCGAGATACGGCACCTTCTCCAGCATGCGCCCCCCTTCCTGCTGGGCGACACAACCGCACACGGCAATGATCAATCCGGGCCGCCGTTGCTTGAGGGGCTTGAAACGACCGAGATGTCCATACACTTTGCGCTCGGCACGGGCACGAATGGAACAGGTATTGAGAATGATGAGATCAGCCGGCTCGGGGCTGCCGACCTGGACGTATCCAAGCTGTTGTACCAGGTCGACGATCTGTTCGGAGTCGACCACATTCATCTGGCACCCGAAGGTCTCCAGGTAAAAATTTTTCATAACTGCGTTTACCGATCCTGAAAAACGCCTCCGGGGTTCTTTGGTGAAACTTTCTGCAAAACCCCGAGAACCGAACATGGTTTCCCATGGCTCCGCAGAATCAATTCCCCCGCCCGAAAGGCTAGATTGATCAAAAATTTAGTTGACAATATTAATCAAGAGAACATCGGACTGTCAACGGGTTTCCCCAGGCCTCCATCCAGTCCCTCTAAAATCCGCAGCAGAGTCTCGGCTTTTTCCAGACAATGCAAGGTCATCACGGTACCGTCGCCCCGGGAACGCAGCATCACCGTAGCGACGCTGCCGGAAAAAGGCACCACCCTGGAAACCTCGGCATCCGTCAAAGCCATCTGCCGAAAATGACGCCTGCGTGGACCGAAACGGGCTACGACTCTGCGCTCGGTCAGCAGGTATTGCTGGTTGCGCCATAAAATGCGGACCATAATCGGGTATCCGACAGCGCCGCAACCGGCCAATGCCCAGACCGCGGCACCCAGGCCGAAAGAAAACCCGGCCGTCGCGGAAGCCAACGATCTACCCAACCACGCACTCGAGATCAACCAGACAGCGAACAACGCCAGAGAAAGGCGCCAACGCCGCCAGACAAAAGCGCGCGGCGCCGGACAAGACTGCCACAAAAGCCGCTCCCCCGGCTCCAAAGAAAAAAAAGCAGAACTCACCGGGATTGCAACTCAGTCACTTTTTGTGCGGCAGCCTGCCCCACCTTGCTGTTGGGGGAAGTTTTGGCAATCTGTCGATACAGGTCGATCGCTTCAAGGGTTCGCCCCTGTTTTTCATACCCCAGAGCCAGCAGATACCCTGCACGGTCGGTCGGCAACAGATCCATGCTTTTCTCCAGATGACCAACCGCACTCGGCACATCGTCCAACTCCAGATAAACCACGCCCAGCCCCAGTCGCGACAGATAATAGCTGCCATCCAACTGCACCGCCCTTACAAGATGCGGCCGGGCAGCCCTGACATCCCCGGCATGCAGGTATGCCATGCCCAGTTGGGTTAGAATCAGCGCCTGATCCGGCGCCTTTACAGCGGCCTGCAGATAGGTAGCTATGGCACCTGACACATCGCCCCCGGCTTCCTGCTCACGTGCCTTATCGTACAACGCGTAGCCTTCGCTGGTTTTTTTCAGATCTGCGATGGCACGCTGAAACGGTTGTTCGTTGAAGATGAAACGCGGATCATTCTGTTGCAGCAGGTAGCGCTCGGCGATATAAGCCTGCAGATCCTGCATGCGCTCCCTGGAAAAGGGGTGAGTGCGAAACAGCCCGGTCAACCACATCGGCTCAGCCCCACCCTCCACGGTACGGTAAAAGAACTCCTGCAGCTGCACGCTGCCGCGCGGGTTGTAACCGGCGCGGACCATGTAATCGACCCCGAGACGATCAGCCTGACGCTCCTGCTCGCGACTGAAGCTGTTATCCAGCAATCCGGCCGCCAGCTGTCCTGCCTGCTGAGCCAGAGTGCCGTAACCGCTGGATCCGGTAGCCGCGGACAAAACCGACAGACCCAGGTTAAGCAAAGCCCCCCGCTGCATGCCCTGAACCGAGTCACGGGCCGTAACATGGCCGATTTCATGCCCCAGGACGGCCGCCAACTGTGCCTCGTTTTCGAGATTCACCAGCAACCCCCGCGTTATGGCTACAAACCCACCTGGCAAAGCAAAAGCATTGGGTGTGGAGTCGTTGAGGACCTTGAACTCATAGGGCAATTCGGGACGCTCGGCGACCTTGGCAAGCCTGTCGCCGACACCGTTGACATAGGCTGCCAGCGTGGAATCGTCATATTCCCCGCCCATCTGCTGAACTGCTTTCGGAAAGGCCTCCTGCCCCAACTTGACTTCCTGGGAAGCAGAGATGCTGAACAGGGCGAGTTCCTGACGCCCCGTAACCGGATTTACGGCACACCCACTCACAAACAACAAAGCAAGTGCCGCAAACAACATGAACCGGGTATGTGAGATACGCATGGTGTCGACTCCCTTCGCCGTTTTTGATGTAAAAATAAGAAGTCTTCCGGTTCTCATCATAAAACGCAAGGTCAGCAAGGGCAAGAGAGTTCTGCATTTAGGCAACGGTCTCACAAACAGCGCACATCAGCCGGCAATGTTCTCAAAGACCAAACCAAAGGAATTTTTATGTGGCATAAAAAACCGATTCATTATAGTATGGGAAGATTTTGTAAATCCCAAAACCCAAGCAAGGAGACCATATACGTTTTATGCAGCAGAACATTCGCAACATCGCCATTATCGCGCACGTCGACCACGGCAAAACGACATTGGTTGACGCCATGCTGAAGCAGTCCGGCGTCTTTCGTGAGAACCAGGAGGTTGCCGAGCGAGTCATGGACAACAACGACCTGGAAAAAGAACGCGGCATCACCATCCTCTCCAAAAACCTGTCCATCCATCACAAAGGGCTTAAAATCAACATCGTCGACACGCCCGGCCATGCAGATTTCGGTGGCGAGGTGGAACGGGTCCTGAAAATGGTCGATTGCGTCCTGTTGCTGGTGGATGCCTTCGACGGCCCCATGCCTCAAACGCGTTTCGTGCTGAAAAAGTCCCTCGACCTGGGCCTGAAACCGATCGTGGTCATCAACAAAATCGACCGCCCCGGCTCCCGCCCTTCCCAGGTGGTGGACATGGTCTTCGACCTTTTCTGCGAACTCAACGCCAACGAGGAGCAACTCGACTTCCCCATTATCTACACCAATGCCAAAGCCGGCGTAGCCAAGCAGGAGCTTGAGCAGGAATCGAGCGACCTTGAACCGTTGTTCAACCTGATCCGGGACAAGGTCGCACCCCCCGGCGGCGAACTGGCAGCGCCTTTCCAGATGCTGGTCACGAGCATCGGATACAACGATTACCTGGGCCGCATCGCAACCGGCAAAGTTGTCAACGGCGAGGTCAGCACAGGACAGACCATCGCATTGATCAAACGTGACGGCAAAGTCGAAAAAGGACGCATCAGCAAGCTGATCGGCTACCAGGGCGTTACCCAAATCGAACTGGAAAAGGCCCCCGCGGGAGACATCGTCAGCATCGCCGGCTTCGACGAAGTCGGCATCGGAGAAACCTTTGCCGATGAAAGCAGCCCCCAGGCGCTGCCCTCCATCGCCATCGACGAACCGACCCTGTCCATGAACTTCTCCATCAACACTTCGCCGTTTGCAGGCAGGGAAGGCAAATTCGTCACCTCGCGCAATCTGCGTGACCGTCTGATGCGGGAATTACGCACCAACGTCTCCCTGCGCGTAGAAGAGACAGGCAACACCGACACCTTCAGGGTATCGGGCAGAGGCGAGTTGCACCTGTCGATCCTGATCGAAAACATGCGACGGGAAGGATTTGAACTTTCCGTCTCCAAACCCGAGGTTATTTACCGGGATATCGACGGCGCGCGCTGTGAACCGATGGAGAATCTCATCATCGACGTCCCGGAAGAATACCAGGGCACAGTCATCGAAAAGCTCGGCAAACGCAAGGCGGAAATGGTCTCCATGCATCCCATGGACGGCATCAACCGCCTGGAATTTTCCATTCCGGCACGCGGTCTGATCGGCTTCCGCACGGAATTTTTGACCGATACGCGCGGCACCGGCGTCATGAACCATACATTCAATGAATACGCACCCTACAAAGGACCTATCGCCGGCCGCAACAACGGCGTACTGATCGCCATGGAAGATGGCGAAACGGCTGCCTACGCCCTCTTTGGACTGCAGGACCGCGGCACGTTGTTCATCGGACCCGGCCTCAAGGTCTACGAAGGTATGATTATCGGGGAAAACGCCAAGCAAAGCGACATGGTGGTTAATCCCTGCAAGGGCAAGAAACTCACCAACGTGCGCGCATCCGGCAGCGATGAGGCCATTCGCCTGACCCCGCCGCGGGAACTCAGCCTGGAACAGGCGTTGGAATATATCAACGATGATGAACTGGTCGAAGTCACTCCGACTTCGATCCGCTTGCGCAAAAAAATACTCGACGCCAATGCCCGCAAGAAGTATGAGAAAAACAAATAACCTGACTCAAAACATCGGCCCGGTTCTCCCGGGCCGTTTTTTTC
>JASKKK010000026.1 GCA_030154185.1 Desulfuromonadales bacterium | reverse complement strand
ATCGGCGGTCTCGCCGCTCTGGCTGATGAGCACCGTCAGGGTACGCTCGTCGACCAGCGGATCCCGATAACGGAATTCGCTGGCGATATCGACCTCGACAGACAGGCGCGCCAGCTTTTCTATGAGAAACTTGCCGTTCAGGGCGGCATGCCAGGACGTGCCGCAGGCGACGATATTGAGTTTGTCGATGCCGCGCAACTGTTCGGCACTGAGGTTGAGGCCTTCGAGGAAAATTTCGCCACGCTCGGGGAACAGGCGTCCGGCCAGGGTGTCGGAAACCGCACGCGGCTGCTCGTAGATTTCCTTGAGCATGAAGTGCTTGTAACCGCCCTTTTCGGCCATCAGCGGATTCCAGGTGATGGTTTTGGCGGTCTTTTCCACGACCGCTCCCTGCAGGTCGGTAAAACGCATGGTGCCGTTGGCGAAAACGACGATTTCCCCTTCGTCCAGAAAAATCATCTCCCGCGTATGCGACAGCATGGCGGGGATATCCGAAGCGACGAAGAATTCACCCGTGCCCTGGCCGACCACCAGCGGCGAACCGAGGCGGGCGGCAATCATCTTTTCCGGTTCGCTTTCGCACAGGATGGCCACCGCGTAGGCGCCACGCACCTCACCCAGGGCACTGCGCACGGCGGTTTCGAAATCGCCGCACTGCCGCAGATGCTCATCGATGAGGTGGGCGATGATCTCCGTATCGGTTTCCGAACTGAACTCGTGCCCCTGTCCGATGAGGCGCTCCTTGAGCTCGAGATAGTTTTCGATGATGCCGTTATGCACGACGGCGATGTTGCCGGCATAGTGGGGATGCGCATTGGTTTCGGAAGGCCGCCCGTGGGTGGCCCATCGGGTATGACCGATACCGCGCCCGCCGGCCAGCGGCTGTTGCTTCAGAATGTTTTCGAGTTCGCAAAGCTTTCCTTTGGCCCGCCGGATGGTAATGCCTCCGTCGTTGAGTACGGCAATACCGGCCGAATCGTAGCCACGATATTCCAGGCGGCGCAACCCGTCGATGATGATGGGCATGGCCTCCCGGGCGCCAAAATATCCAACAATTCCGCACATGGCAAAATTCCTTAAATGGTGAGCCGACCAGGCATTGGCGGCTTGTGCATCAGTCTTTTTTCTTGCATTTGGGATCGTGACGCAGTCGCCATCCCTCGACAACCTTCTGCTGAGAGCGGGACAGGGCCAGGGCGTCGGGCGGCACATCCTTGGTGATGGTCGAACCGGCTCCGATAAGGCTGTTGCGGCCGATGCGTACCGGGGCCACGAACTGGGTGTCGCTGCCGACGAACACATCATCCTCGATCACGGTCTTGTGCTTGTTTACGCCGTCGTAGTTGCAGGTTATGGTGCCGCAGCCGACATTGACGTTGGTACCGAGCTCCGCATCGCCGATATAGGTCAGATGACTGGCTTTGGAACCGAAACCGATATGGGCCTTTTTGGTCTCGACGAAATTACCGATTTTGTTGTGCCCGGCCAGCACGGTACCCGGTCGCAGATGAGCCATGGGGCCGATGGCGGTCTCGGCACCGATCTGCGATCCTTCCAGTACGGAACCGGGTTTGATATGCACGTTATCGGCCAGCCGGCAGTCGCGGATGGTGACCTGGGACTCGATGAGGCAACCGCTGCCGATACGGGTATCACCGCCCAGGCAGACGCCGGGATATATAACGGTATCCGGGCCGACCTCCACCTGCGGTTCGATATAGCTCTGATCGGGATCGATAAAAGTGACGCCGGTGCGCATGAGCCCTTCGTTGATGCGTCGGCGCATAACGGCGGAAGCCCGGGCCAGCTGCACCCGGTCATTGATACCCATGGCTTCGTCGGCATCCTCGAGCACGGCCGCGCCGACCCGCCGTCCGGCGGTGCGCGCCGCGGCCAGGACGTCGGTCAGGTAATATTCGCGCTGAGCATTGTCGCAGTCTACGCCGGCAAGGGCCTCGAACACGAAAGGCGCTTCGAAAGCATAGATACCGGTATTGATCTCCCGAATCGCCTTCTGCTCCCGGGAGGCATCCTTTTCCTCGACGATACCGAGCACCTGATCCCCTTCGCGCAGGATCCGTCCGTAGCCGAAGGGATCGGCCAATTCGGCGGTCAGCACGGTCACTGCGGCTTGATTCGTCCGATGTTCGGTTATCAGCCGCTCCAGGGTCTCCTCACGCAGCAGGGGGACATCCCCGCACAGCAGCAACAAGGTTCCGGAGAAATCCCGCAAAGCCTCACGGGCGCACAACAAGGCATGCCCGGTGCCCAATTGTTCGGCCTGGAGAGCAAAGCTCGCGGCGCTTCCGGCCAACTCGTCCTTAACCGCCTCCGCACCATGCCCGACCACCAGCACCGTCGGGTGACAACCGAGCTTTCGGGCCACGTCTACGGGAAAGGTCACCATCGGCTTTCCGGCGACCGCATGCAATACTTTGGGCAACGCCGACTTCATGCGCGTGCCTTTGCCGGCAGCCAGAATGACGGCAGCAAGCTTGTCGTGCTTCATTTCCACCTCCCATAAGAAAATCGGCGCTATTATCCGGCAAAGACATACGGGAGTCAAGAACAGCTCCCAGCCAAACAAACGAAAAATCTTTGCGTTGAAAGAAGTTTACAAGTAGAATTAGGTCCCTGCAACGGAGGAAATAAATGGATGAGGGGAAAGTATTTCAGACAAAACTCGATCAAATCGCCACGGAAATGCGCGCCCTGGAATTGCTTTACGAACGTTATTTTTCCGGAGAAGAAAAACGGGCGCCGCTCAAGGAAAGGAATGCGCTGGAAAAAAAACTGAGAAGGCTTACGACTCGGAGAATCATCAGAACCGACCATCGGTTCCGATTCGAAAGCCTCTCCAGCAGATATCATACCTATGCGACCCGCTGGGATCGCGTCCAGCGCCTCATGGACGAAGGAAGATACGTCCGCCATCTCGATCGGCGCCGATCGAATATCTCGTCGTCTTCCCGGCAAAGGGACAACTACGACACACTGTACGACAGCCTGATCCTGGCCCATAGGGAGTGCTCAATGGCTTCGCCCCCCCCGGGCCGCAGCCAGTTCAACAGCTTTCTGGAACGCCAGAAAGCCCAGATCCAGGAACGTTTCGGCAAACGGGAGGTGGAATTCCGGATCGTCATCGAAAACGGCAAGCCAAAACTGCGTGCCAAAGCGAAAAAATGAAAAGAACCGTACTGGCCTGCCGTCCCCGCATCATACCGCATCACGAAGCCGTCTTATATACCTTGCCCGCTCGGCAATCAACGACTTGATTTCCACCACTTCGGGAACCCGACCGGCAATTCTCACCACATCGTCCAGAACCAGCGCGGGTGTCACGTATACCCGGTTGTCGATCATCTTGCGCGAGTCCTGATAAAGGTGCACCTCGGCATCGAACCGCATCTGATCGAGAGCTTGGCGTACATTGGCCAACGTGCGGTGGCAACGATCGCCGCAATCCGGTTTGCAGATAATATCGATACGCATACCGGCCTCCTTTTTTGACAGGGTCTGTTTTACCGGGCCATATATGACCTTTTTGGTTATATTATACCCAGATCGCCTGATTTCCAAGTTTTTTCGTACTTTTTCCGGATTTTTTACGGATCGACCGGACCTGGATGAAAAAATTCAATCCGGCCCACCCCATCCGGCTTCCTCTTGTTATAGTTTACACTTACTGTTCCCGGCCGCCACGCATCGGGTATTCGGCTTGGAAAAAATTTTGTCGTTCCGAAAATTGGGAGGCGGCCCCCTTATCGCAATCTGCCGCCTGTGACATGAACGCGCCAACCTGACCATCCGGACATTTCATGCTCGGTATTCTGTATATCGTCACCTTGATCGGCAATATGTTCCCTGTGCACTGTTTTCCACAGGGACGCATCCTTCTGGCGGGTATCCCCGTTCTGATCATTGTGCGCCTCTATGGTACGGTCTGGGGAACGCTGGCCGCCATGTTGACTCCCCTTTTCGCCCTGACCCTGGGACATGCCGCGGCACCGGAGTTCCTGTGGGTCGCGGAAGCGATGATCATCGGCGTTTTCCTGCGCAACGGCATAAAAACTCTGATGACGGCCTCCCTGCTTTTCTGGGGCCTGCTCGCCTGGCCCATGCAATACCTTCTGTACGGCCTCCTTTTGCATTATCCGACAGGCGCATTGATACAGACCATCGGCTGGATAACATTCAACGGTCTCGGCAACGCCGCCCTGGCAAGTCTGCTGCTGTTCGTGCTGCAACGCAAAGGGATCCCCTCGCTGCCGAGGGCAACCTACTTCGAATCCGAAATCAATGCCGTTTCCGCCGCGTTTCTGGCGCCGGCTCTTATCGTTCTGACCTTGAATCTGGCCGGTCCCAGGGACCTCATCCATCCCGGACTTGAAAATGAACTGATCGAGCGATCTCGCAAAATCCAGCGATCGATGAACGCTTTCCACGCCGAATTGGCTATAAAACTCGCATCATTGACAGAAACGGGGCCTCGTCAGGAAAGCATCGAAAAAAAAGTCGCGCGCTTGTTTCAGCAGGAAAAACAGCTTCATCACATCGCGATCTGGGACATCGAAGGGTCCCTGGTACTCAGCGAATCCGCGCCAATATCCGACCAGGCAACTTCCAACCCGCTGTCATCTTTACCGTTCGGCGCCGTCAGAAAGGCCTGTATCCAAACCGAGGCGAGGACCTTTGCCCAGGCGGACAGCCATCCCCTGCTGATTCTGGGATCCCCCCTCCAAACCGAAGACAAACCGTTTGGTTTCGCCCTTGTCGCCCTGACTCCGGAAAGTTACGCAGGCATCATGGCTGCTGACCGCGACAGTGATCCGGAGGCCTTGCTGGTCGACGATGCAAACCGAGTCGTGGTAAGTGCCGGCACGGCATGGCACAGCTTTGAGCCGATAGCTGCCAGCTTCTTCGACCCGCCATGCGATCAGCGCATACTGTTTCTATGGAACGGCTCCTCGGGACGGATTTCCAGACTGTTGCCAAAGCTGAATGTCATGCAGAGCCCTGACGATCCGCTGTCTCCATTGCGACTGGTTATCCACATACCCACCCCCCTTTTCCACAACCATATACACAGGCTGCTGCTTGGCAGCATGTCCCTGATGCTGGTCCCTTGCCTGATTGCCCTGACCATGGCTTTTCGCCTGCAGAAAAGGATCATCCGGCCCATCAGGTCGCTGGCGGAAGTCACGCGCGACCTCCCCGACAAGGCGCTTGCGGGTGAAGATGTGCATTGGCCCACGGCATCCGTTGCGGAGGTGTTCGACCTGACGCGTCATTGCAAAGAGGCGGGCCGGGCGCTGGCGATCAGCTACCGGGAACTGGAAAAACAACGCCGGCAAAATACCGACACCTTGGACAACCTTCTGGCCAAACATCGCTGGGAGGCCTTTACTTCCAGCCGTCAGCTCGAAAAAACCGCCCGGCAACTGGCTGAAGAGAAACATCAGCGCCTCAGAATCCAGGAATTGATCGACAATCTCGACGCGGCTGAAAGCCGCTACCAGCTGCTTATCGAAAACAGCCTGGTCGGCATTTTCGTCTATCAGCATCATCGCTACACTTATGTCAATCCGCGATTTGCCGAGATTTTCGGCTATACCCCCGGAGAGATAACCGAAGCGGAGAACCAGCCGGAACTGGTCCACCCGGACGATCGGTTGCTCGTCGACGCCAACAATCTCAAAGTCCTCAACGTACCCAGCGCCATTCATCTGCGTTACGAGTTCGTCGGCCTGCGTAAAACGGGGGAAGCCATCGATGTCGAAATCCTTATCGGCCGTGGCGTCAGCGAAGGAAAGCCGGCACTGATCGGCAGCCTGCTCGATATCACCGAACGCAAGGAAGCGGAAAAGACCATCGAACACCTTGCCTTCCACGACCCCCTGACCAACCTGCCCAATCGTCTGTTGTTCATGGATCGCATCGCCCAGGCTATCGCGCACTGTCACCGTAACCATGAATCCTTTGCACTGATGTTTCTCGACCTGGACCGCTTCAAAACCCTCAACGACTCCCTCGGCCACACGGCCGGCGACAATGCCCTCAAGGAAGTCGCCAAACGGCTGGAAAGCTGCCTGCGGGAAACCGACACGGTGAGCCGCTTCGGGGGGGACGAATTCAACATCCTCCTCTCCCAATCCCGCAATGAAGAAGAGATCGAACTGGTCGCCCACAAGATACTCAAAACCCTGGCGTGGCCTTACGAAATCAACGGTCACGAAGTCTTCATGACCTGCAGCATCGGCATCGCCATCTACCCCAAAGACGGAAACGAAGCCAACGCCCTGGTCAAAAATGCCGACACCGCTCTGTATCGGGCTAAGGATCTGGGCAGAAACAACTTCCAATTCTACAGTTCCGCCATGAATGCCCGCGCTCTGGAAAGAATGGCCATGGAAAGCAGTCTGCGCCGCATGTTCGAACGCCAGGAACTGCGCATTCATTATCAGCCGCAGGTCAGTCTGGCCGATGGCCGTATTTCGGGACTGGAGGGGTTGGTGCGGTGGGAACACCCGGTGGGCAACATGATCGCTCCGTCGGTTTTCGTTCCTCTGGCCGAAGAAACCGGTCTCATCGGACCCATGGGGGAATGGGTCCTGCAGGCAGGCTGTTACCAGCTCAAAAACTGGCTTGACGCCGGTTTTCCGGCCATGCGCCTGGGTATCAACGTTTCGGCTCATCAGCTCCAGAAAAACGACTTCGCCGAGCTTGTCATTCAGATCCTCAGGGAATGCGATCTGCCGCCGGAATACCTCAATCTGGAAATTACCGAAACCGTCATCATGCACAATATGCATAAGGCCTTTGAAACGCTGCGTGGCCTGCGTTCGGTGGGGGTCACCATCTCCATCGACGATTTCGGAACGGGGTTCTCCTCCCTGAGCTATCTCAAGGACCTGCCTGCCGACCATTTGAAAATCGACCGGGCCTTCGTACAGAACCTGCCATTCAGCAACAACGAAGCCAACATCGCCCGACACATCATTCAGATGGCCCACGGCCTCGATCTCAAGGTCATTGCCGAAGGGGTTGAAAACCACGATCAGCTGAATTTCCTGCGTGAAGCCGGTTGTGACGAAATCCAGGGATTCCTGGTCAGCAGGCCGGTGCCGGCTGAAGGCATTACGGATATTCTGTCAGGGCACAAGCCGCTGCAGATTTTCACCGAAAAAGGATCGGAGCAGAAGCAGAAAACGGTTCTGGATAAGCCCGTCAAAAAGTAAAATCGACACCGGTCAGCTTTGGAATTCCTCCGGCCGGTGCCTTTTGTCCTGCGCCTGCGCGCGCTTGAAGGCCTTTTCCAGTTCCACCGCCAGAAACACGACCGTGGAGAACAGCAGGGTTACCGACAGTTCCCCGGCGGTCAGCGGTTCGGTCTTGAAGATGCCGTTCAAAAACGGCACGTAAATGGTGGCCATCTGCAGAAGGAACGTCAGCAGCACGGCCCCGAAAAGTGGCTTATTGGATAAGGCCCCCTGCCTGAAAAAGGACTCCCGTTCGGATCGAATCGCCAGGACGTGCCCCATCTGGCTCAAACAGAGAACGGTGAAAACCATGGTTTGCCAATGACTCTGGCTGTTGTCGATGAACCAGGCCTGAGTCAGAATGGACACGCCCCCCATCAGCAGGCCGACCCAGATGATATGAATGCCGAGGCCGTTGGCGAAGATACTTTCCTTCGGAGCCCTCGGAGGACGGTCCATGATATCGGCCTCTCCCGGTTCGGCGGCCAGAGCCAGGCCGGGAACCCCGTCGGTCACCAGGTTGATCCACAGGATATGGATGGGCAGCAAAGGCATCGGCAAGCCCAGAAAGGGGGCCAGGAAAATGGTACAGATCTCCCCCGAGTTGCTGGTCATGGTATATTTTATGAATTTCCGTATGTTGTCGAAAATGCGCCGCCCTTCCCTGACGGCCTTAACGATGGTGGCAAAGTTATCGTCCAGCAGAATCATGTGGGAAGCTTCCTTGGATACGTCGGTGCCGGTAATGCCCATGGCTACGCCGATATCCGCCCGCTTCAAGGCCGGCGCATCGTTAACCCCGTCCCCGGTCATGGCGACGAACTGACCTTTCTCCTGCAGGGCCTTGACGATCTTAAGCTTCTGTTCCGGAGCGACCCGGGCGAAAACCCGCATCTTTTCCACCTGGTATTTGAAGTCCTCCAAAGAAAGCCGAGCGAGCTGCCTGCCGGTCATAACCGCCCCTTCTTCCGTGCCAATGATTCCGACCCGCCTGGCGATAACCTCGGCAGTCAGCGGATGATCTCCGGTGATCATGACCGGCCGGATACCCGCAGTGCGGCACATGGAGACCGCCTTTGCCGCTTCGGGACGAGGCGGATCCAGCATACCGACCATTCCGATAAAGGTCAGCCCCGTTTCCGTTGTCTCCGGAGTCGGATCATCGGGCAGCGATTCCCAGATCCGGAAACCGAACCCCAGGGTTCTCAAGCCGTCGCCGGCGACCTGTTCGGCAGTTTCAAGGATTCTGGCGGTATCGACCTCCTCCGTCCTCCCGTCACTGGCGGTTTTTCCGCAACGTTCCAGGATTTCCTCAACCGCCCCCTTGGAAAAGGAAATCACCCGGCCGTCTTCCCAGGGATGAAAAGTGGTCATGAGCTTACGCTCCGAGTCGAAAGGGATTTCCCCCAGCCTGGGATATTTTTCGTCGAGCCTGTCCCGCAGGTAGCCTTTTTCCCGACCGAGTTCGAACAATGCCGTCTCCGTAGGGTCTCCGATCACCGCGTTCGAAGCATCCAGACGGGCATCGTTACAGAGCGACAGGGCCTTGAATAGCAGCTCCAGGGAACGCTTGTCCGGCTGCGCTCCCTCCCCGGACTCAACCGCACCGGCACCCGGCAGATCGCCGGATCGGTGCAGATGTCCATCGACGAAGATCTGCTCCACGGTCATGCTGTTCAAGGTCAGGGTTCCGGTCTTGTCGGAACAGATATAAGTAACCGAACCCAGGGTTTCCACCGCCGGCAGCTTCCGGATCAGGGCCTGCTTCCTGACCAGTTTTCTGGCTCCCAGCGCCAGTGAAATGGTTATGACGGCAGGCAGGGCCTCGGGAATGGCAGCGACCGCCAGCGAAATGGCCGTAAGAAGCATCAGCAGCGTGGGTTCACCGCGCAGGACGCCCGAGAGAAAAACAATGGCGCAAATGGCCAGAACGGCGTAGGCGAGCTTCCGTCCGAAAGCGCCGAGACGTTTCTGCAGCGGGGTGCGGCCCTCGTCCTGCCCCTGGAGCAGGGAGGCGATGTGCCCGAGTTCCGTCTCCATTCCGGTTGCCGTCACCATGCCCCGCCCTCGACCGTAAGTAACCAGAGTGCCCTTGTACGCCATATTTTTTCGGTCACCCACAGGCAGGTCCTCGCTCCGCAGCGATTCCACGCCTTTTTCCACCGGCACCGACTCGCCGGTGAGGGCCGCTTCGTCGATGCGAAGCTGAACCGCTTCCGTCATCCGGATATCGGCCGGCACCACGTTGCCGGCTTCCAGAACCACCAGGTCTCCGGGAACAAGTTGCCGGGCGGGAATCGATGCGGGCCGCCCGTCCCGAAGAACGGTAGCCGCAGGAGCCGCCAGGCTTTTCAGGGCAGCCATGGCCTTTTCCGCTCGATATTCCTGGACGAAGCCCAGCACCGCGTTGAGCAGCACGATCACGGCGATGGCGATGGTATCCGAAGGCTCTCCGATGACTCCGGCCACTACGGCGGCGGCGATCAGCACCAGAATCATGAAATCCCTGAACTGATCCAGAAACATCCTCCACAAAGGCTTGTGCCGTTTTTCCAGCAGCTCGTTGGGACCATGACGCTCCAGGCGCCGACGTGCTTCCTCCGAGGAGAGTCCCTTGGCGGAGCTTTGCAAAACCTCCAGCACCTTTTCGGAATCGAGCCGATGCCATTGAAGCGATTCGTTTTTCGCGGCGTTCACGATATCCATCCTCCTTGTCACGAAAGAATATGGCGGTTCCAACAGGAAAACCGCGTTGTGACCATCAGGCGTTTCCGGATAGTACAACTCTAGCATCTCCCAAAAACTTGGCTACGCATGCGACAGAGATGAATCTGCATCGCAGAAACGAAGGATGTCCTGATGCCAAGGACTTTCAGTGGATAGCGGAGAAAAAGGGCGGGAAAAGAAAAGCCGAATATTCTTACGGCTGAAATGACAAAACCCCGTGGAATTGCTCCACGGGGTTTTGCACGATGCGAAAACTGCCGGAACCGGCAGGTTGATTTTTGGCTCCCCAGGTGCAACTCTCTCAATGACATCGCCTTTAGATGTCACACTTGCCCCCTTTTCTCTAGAGGTTAAACGCTGCCACACTGTTTTCAAAGATCCACTGAGCCTCTTGATGCGAATTTACCTTGTTTCTTAAAATATTTTTGCAAAAGGAACGCCTCTGGGTTTCCAGGGGCACCCGTCATGAAACTTACAATATCGGAGGCGGAAAAAATGCCCACAGCTGTTTTGCAGTGAACCAATCAGTTCCGCTATAAATTGAAAAGACACCTATGAACCACACATCTATTCCAAGAAAAATCCCCCGGGGTTGTCCCTCGGGGGATTTTTCTTGTCATCGGAATGGATTTGAGCAAAAACCTACATCATGTCCATACCTCCCGGCATGGCCGGCATCGGCTCTTCCTTCTTGGGTAACTCGGCGATGCAGGCCTCGGTGGTCAGCATCAACCCGGCAACTGAAGCGGCATTCTGCAGGGCGCTGCGAGTAACCTTGGTGGGATCGATGATGCCGGCGGTCAGCATATCCCCGTATTCGTCTTTTGCCGCATCGTACCCGAAAGGTCCGCTTTCGCCCGCGACCCGATTCACCACGATCGAACCTTCCAGCCCGGCATTGGCGGCAATCTGGCGCAGCGGCTCCTCAAGAGCGCGTTTGACGATCTTGACGCCGAAGGACTGCTCCCCTTCGACGTTCAGGCTCTCCAGGGCGGCAACGGCGCGGACCAGGGCGACGCCGCCGCCGGGGACGATGCCTTCCTCCACCGCAGCGCGGGTGGCGTGCAGGGCATCCTCGACGCGGGCCTTCTTCTCCTTCATCTCGGTCTCGGTGGCCGCGCCGACCTTGACCACGGCAACACCGCCGACCAGTTTGGCCAGGCGCTCCTGAAGCTTCTCGCGGTCGTAGTCGCTCTTGGTCTCCTCGATCTGGGCCCGGATCTGCTTGACCCGACCCTGGATGTCGGCCTCTTTGCCGGCGCCGTCGATGATGGTGGTGTTCTCCTTGTCGATGACCACCTTTTGGGCCCGCCCTAACATGTCAAGCGTGGTGTTCTCGAGTTTGAAGCCGACCTCTTCGGAGATCACCTTGCCGCCTGTGAGAACGGCGATATCCTCGAGCATCGCCTTGCGCCGGTCACCGAAGCCGGGGGCTTTGACCGCGGCAACCTTCAGGGTGCCGCGCAGCTTGTTGACCACCAGGGTGGCCAGCGCCTCCCCGTCCACGTCCTCGGCGATGATCACCAGCGGCTTGCCCTGCTTGGCAACCGGCTCCAGTACCGGCAGCAGATCGCGCATGGTACTGATCTTCTTGTCGTGGATCAGAATCAGGGCGTCCTCGATGGCGACCTCCATGCGCTCGGCATCAGTGACGAAATAGGGGCTGAGATAGCCCCGATCGAACTGCATCCCTTCGACGGTTTCCAGGGTGGTTTCCATCGCCTTGGCTTCCTCGACGGTGATGACCCCTTCCTTGCCGACCTTCTCCATGGCCTCGGCGAGAATGTTGCCGATGGTCTCGTCGCCGTTGGCGGAAATGGTGCCGACCTGGGCGATCTCCTTCTGGTTCTTGATCGGTTTGGAGAGCTCTTTCAGCGAGGCGACGGCAGCTTCCACGGCCTTGTCGACGCCGCGCTTGATCTCCATCGGGTTGTGCCCGGCGGTCACCAGCTTGACCCCCTCGCGGTAGATCGCCTGGGCCAGCACGGTGGCGGTGGTGGTGCCGTCGCCGGCAACATCCGAGGTTTTGGAGGCGACTTCCTTGACCAATTGGGCCCCCATGTTCTCGAACTTGCCCTCGAGGGTGATCTCCTTGGCGACGGTGACGCCGTCCTTGGTGATCAGCGGTGCGCCGAAGGATTTCTCGATGACCACGTTGCGCCCCTTGGGGCCGAGTGTCACCTTGACCGCATCGGCCAGGGTGTTCACTCCAGTGAGAACCCGGGCTCTGGCATTCTGTCCGAATTTGATATCTTTTGCAGCCATGGCAACAGTCCTCCTATCCTTCGACGACGCCGAGGATGTCGTCCTCGCGCATCATCAGGTACTCTTTGCCTGCGATCTTGATTTCGGTGCCGGCGTACTTGCCGAACAGCACCCGGTCGCCAACTTTCACGTCCATCCCCAGAACCTTGCCGTCTTCGGTCACCTTGCCCTTGCCCACGGCAATGACCCGGCCTTGCTGGGGCTTTTCCTTGGCGGTGTCGGGGATGATGAGCCCACCGGCGGTTTTGGTCTCCTCCTCGACCCGTTCGACAATAATGCGGTCTCGAAGTGGTCTTACGTTCATACTGCTATTTCTCCTTTCCTTTTGGGTTGATGGGGCCCTGAGCCCCGTTGTTAAATACCGATGCCAGAGGCACCTTGTTGCTGGTCAAACAGAAAAATCAGCTTGCTCCACTAACAATGCCGAGAGAGCAAGCTCTGAGCATTTATCTGCTGGTGGTCATCGCCCAGAAGAAGCTCAACATTCCATGTCCGCTCTACACTTTATTACAGATTCTGGAGGTCAATTTGTTCGAGAAAAAGCTCATTTCATCGCTGGTTGCTGATGCCCTCAAACAGATTCAAGACCTACCTGATGATAACCAGCTGAACTTATTCAACTATTAACCGGACAGTAGTGAATTGATACCTATAATGAACTGCCCCGCTGCTTGTGGCGGGGTAGTTCATTCACTGGTTTCAGGCGGTTCAGAGCTGTCTTGTAAGGTGTCCCGCCTGTCCGATGTGATCACGGTTGTTGCTGCATAAGCTAGATTTTTAAAAGTCATCGTCTCCAGGCCACCTCCTCATGCAATAGATACATTGTTCAACATTATGAGGAATTGTGTCGCGAAGTGTTTCATTCTCACGTTTTACTTTACAGCGTTTCGGTTGATGGAAACGATGCAGCGTGTTGTCCTTGATGAAATACAGCATAATGGTAAGCCTCCTGCGTTTATGAATTGCCGGTCTTCCATCCGACTGTAGTAAATTATTTTGGGTTCGTTTTTATTGCGATGTAGCGCAAACCGTCACCCTCCTTAACTAACAACAAAATGGAATCGCGCTTGTTCTCTTTGAGCAAGGTCTTTGCCTGCTGTACGGAAGTTACTTTTTTCCGACCAATTTCAAGGATCAAGCTACCTTGGCGAATTCCTGCGCGTTCGGCAAGGGAGCCCCGGTCAACCCCAGTCACCAATACACCCTCTTCGTTTTCATAGCCAAAACGTTTCTCCAGTTCTGGGGTCAGGTCTTGCAGGGTTAGGCCTATTTCAGGTATATCACGTGACCCTGATGTAGTGTTGTCTCTTTCCGTTTGCTTGCCGATTTTGACTTTGAAAGTCATTTCTTTGCCGTCGCGCAAAATCAACAAACTGACTTTGGTCCCTGGCGCGGTCAAAGCAATTCGATTGCGGAAGCTGGCAACCTTGTCAAGTTTATCTCCATCAATTTGCAGGATCACATCGCCTTGCTTCAGTCCTGCGTCTTCTGCGGGTGAATCTTCAATCACCTGGGTAACAAGAATTCCTTCAACCTCATCCAGGCCGAAAGATTCTGCTAGGTCAGGGGTCATATCCTGAATATAGACACCGAGACGACCGCGTTTGACCTCGCCATGTTCGATCAGCTGACTCTTGATGTTCTTCGCCATGTCGACCGGGATTGCAAAACCGATTCCCATATAGCCACCACTGCGACTGAAGATGGCAGTATTGATACCAACCACCTCACCGTCGAGGTTGACCAGCGGTCCACCCGAGTTGCCGGGGTTGATTGCCGCATCAGTCTGGATAAAATCCTCGTAATCGTTCAGGCCGATGCCGCTGCGCCCCTTGGCACTGACTACGCCTGCAGTCAGCGTGTGCGACAGGCCGAAAGGATTACCGACTGCCAGCACCCAATCACCGACTTCCAGCTTTTCCGAGCTGCCGAGTTTTAAAAACGGTAGATCCGACTCGTCGATCTTGATCACTGCCAGATCGCTGCCGGGGTCGGTGCCGACAATCTCCGCCTCATACTCACGGCCATCGTTCATCTGCACCGAAACCAGGTCAGCGTCACCAACGACATGATTGTTTGTAATGATGTAACCGTCAGGTGTGATCAGAAAACCAGAGCCCTGCCCTGCCTGACGGCGCTTCTGCGGTTGCTGTCGATGCGGGTTCTCAAAACCAGGCGGAGCGCCGAAAAAACGGCGAAAGAACTCATCGTCGAAAGGGCTGCCGAACGGCGAGTAAAATTCTGTTGTCCCCTGGCTGCTAACTTCCTTTTCAACCTTGATAAAGACCACCGCCGGCGAAACCTTTTTAGCCACATTGCGGAATGCCTGGCCGGTCTGTTTAAGGCTCTCAAGTCCCCGTTCCTGAGCAGAAGACGCTGCCGGAACGACACCACTTACTCCCACTGCGATCAACAATGCCATTGCCATAGTCACGAGTCGTTTATGCCAGTACATGATCCTGTCTCCTTGATTCAAATCAAACCGTTGCTGCCTCCAGTTGTACGCCTGTTCGGCCGTAACTTTAGCGCTGGCCAACCATGTCTATAACACTTGACCGGGGGATTGCTGATCTGCTGATGTTTCGATTTCAAATATCCCGATCAAGCTGTTTTTTCACACCGATATTCATAAAAGCAAAAGCCGAAGTCGACTTCGTAATGCTTTGTTCTCTCAGTCAGTTGTTTGAAATATGGACATTCATTTCTCCTGCTGTCCATGCAAATCCAAGGTTTGTCAGGGCATGACATTCTGTTCTTCGGCGAACGGCAGCAGGGCTCTTGAGATTTGCTTCTTGTTTCCAATCTGTTTATGTCTGAAGATACGTCGTACATCGCGGATCTCCTCGACGCTTCCTACGTTCACGGTGGCTTCTTACGTTTTCAAATTTCACCAGCCGAATCGATCCAGCCAGAATCGAGATGACGTAAGTTTTGCTGCCACCGCCTTAAAAAACAGCCCCCGCGGGAAGCGGGGGCCGCCCAACCCTGAATACCTCAACTTCTGATTTCGATCTTTTTCGGTTTGGCCGATTCCGCTTTCGGCAGCGTCAGGGTCAGAACCCCGTTGGCTAATTCTGCCGAGGTTTTTTCGGCATCGATCTGTTCCGAAATCTTGAATTGACGATGGTAGCTCGCGCCGGCAAATTCCCGTACGACTGCTTGCCCGTGACCAGGCAATTTAACGTCGCCGCTGATCGTCAGAACCCCTTTATCAAGATTAATGTCCAGATCTTCCTTGGCGACGCCGGGCATATCCGCCACGAGGGTCAGAGTCGCATCCGATTCGAAAATATCGACCGCCGGCATCAAAATTCTTCCAGCAGAGCGAGTCTCTTCCCGGGACACCGGGGTTGCGTCTTGCCGTTTGGCCATTTCTTGAGTCGTCATGGTTCTTACCTCCCTTTTCTATGGTCGAGTTCGTTTGTTTCGTTAAAATCAGTTTGCCCGCACCGAAATCTTTTTCGGTTTCACAGTTTCTTGCTTCGGCAGCGTGATCAACAGGATCCCGTTGCGATACTGGGCATCGACCTTGGCCCCATCGACCGAGTTGGGCAGTTCGATGGTCCGCATGAATTTGCCCGCACCCCGTTCATGGCGATGCCAGGTCTGCCCTTGCTTATCGTCGGCTTTACGCTCACCGGAGAGGGTCAGAGTGCCCTGCATCAGATTGAGATCGATGTCTTTGGGGTCGATCCCCGGAACCACGGCCTCAATGTAGTAGTTCCCTTCATCTTCACTCAGGTTGACGCGGGGATACCCGCCCACGCCGACGCCAGGCAGAAAAGACGACGCCTGAGAGCTGCCACCGACACCGCGGAACAGTTGATCGAATTCCCTGCGAAGCATGTCCATTTCCTGAAACAGATCCCATCCAGCCATTTTCTCCTCCTTTTGCTTTTAGTTTGTGGTTGTCCGTTTAGGACGACCTTCTCTACCCACCTGTTAACAAGAGCTGTGCCAAATATGGAAAAGGCACCAACGACGTAGGCTTGTCAATAAATCATTAGTTAAAACAGGTGGTTGCCAAACGACAAAACAGCTCTTTTCCTCTTTATATGTGGGGCGGGTGTCGCAAGCAGGTGTCGCAAGTGATGCTTGCGACGTCGCAAGCATGTGTCGCAAGCTGAGGGCCTTCGGTGTAAAAGCCCATAAATAAGGCATCTTCGATTTGGCATGGTTGTTGGAATTTGTTTGATAACGCCGAGTTCTTAAGCTGGCAAACGGCACCCTGCTTCTCCGCATTGGTGCCAAAATAAATCTCTGGAGGTGACAACCATGAGCAAAATTATCGGCATTGACCTGGGCACAACCAATTCCTGCGTTTCCGTCCTCGAAAATGGCAAGCCCAAGGTCATCGAAAACAGTGAAGGCGCAAGAACCACTCCGTCCATCGTTGCTTATTCCAACGACAAAGAAGTGTTAGTCGGGCAGACCGCCAAACGTCAGGCCGTGACCAACCCGGAAAACACCCTGTTTGCCATCAAGCGGCTGATCGGTCGTCGCTATGATGATGAGATGGTGAAAAAAGATAAGGACATGGTGCCTTATAAAATCATCAAGGCCAAAAATGGCGACGCCTGGGTGGAGGCTGGCGGCAAGAAACTCTCGCCCCAGGAGGTCTCCGCCAAGATTCTGCAGAAGATGAAGAAAACCGCGGAGGACTATCTCGGCGAAACAGTCACCGAGGCGGTCATTACTGTGCCGGCGTACTTCAACGATTCCCAGCGCCAGGCGACCAAGGACGCCGGCAAGATCGCCGGACTTGAAGTCAAGCGGATCATCAACGAACCGACGGCCGCAGCCCTGGCCTACGGTCTGGACAAGAAGGGTGACCAAAAGATCGCGGTTTACGACCTGGGTGGCGGTACCTTCGATATTTCAATTATCGAAATCGCTGATGTCGAAGGCGACCAGCAGTTCGAAGTGCTGTCGACCAACGGCGACACCTTCCTCGGTGGTGAGGATTTCGACAAACGCTTGATCGAATTCATTGCCGAGGAGTTCAAAAAGGAGCAGGGGATCGACCTGAGTAAGGACCAGATGGCCCTTCAGCGCCTCAAAGAAGCGGCGGAAAAGGCCAAGATCGAGCTGTCGACCACCGAGCAGACCGACATCAATCTGCCCTTTATTACCGCTGACGCCAGCGGGCCGAAACACCTGACAATGAAGATCAGCCGGGCCCGCTTCGAATCGCTGGTCTCCGACCTGGTCGAACGCACCATCGAGCCCTGCAGGCAGGCGCTCAAGGATGCCAAGCTGAAAACAAGTGACATCGACAACGTCATCCTGGTTGGTGGCCAGACCCGCATGCCGCTGGTGCAGCGGAAGGTGAAAGAGTTCTTCGGCAAGGAGCCGCGCAAGGATGTCAACCCGGACGAAGCTGTTGCTATCGGCGCCGCAATCCAGGGGGGCGTGCTCAGCGGCAGTGTCGATGATGTCCTGCTGCTCGACGTGACCCCGCTTTCGCTGGGCATCGAGACCCTTGGCGGCGTGATGACCAAGCTGATCGAGAAGAACACCACCATCCCCGCGCAAGCGAGCCAGGTCTTCTCGACGGCCGAAGACAACCAGTCTGCGGTCACCGTCCATGTGCTACAGGGGGAACGTGAGCAGGCGATCCATAACAAGTCGCTCGGCCAGTTCAACCTTGAAGGGATCAATCCGGCGCCGCGGGGCGTGCCGCAGATCGAAGTCAAGTTCGACATCGACGCCAACGGTATCCTCAACGTCTCGGCCAAGGACAAGGTGACCGGCAAAGAGCAGTCGGTCGTCATCAAAGCGTCGAGTGGACTGAGCGAAGAGGAGATCGAGCGGATGGTGCGTGAAGCAGAAGAACACGCCGACGAAGACCGGAAGTTCCACGAACTGGTCAGCGCCCGCAACCAGGGCGAAGCTCTGGTTCATGCGACCCGCAAATCGCTGGAAGAGATGGGCGACCAGCTTGAGTCGGAAGAAAAAGAGCGGATCGAAACGGCCGCCAAGGAGCTTGAAGAGACCCTCAAGGGCGACGACAAGGAGCAGATCGAGGCAAAAAGCAAGGCCCTCAGTGAGGCATCGGCAAAGATGGCGGAAAAGCTCTACGCGCAAAACAGCGGTACAACAAAAGAGACTTCCGGGCACGACGGGCATTCTGAAGACGATGTGGTTGACGCTGAATTTGAAGATATCTCCAACGATAAATGATGGTCTAAGGAGAGCATTTAACGAAGCCGCAAAACAAAAAAGGCCCCGTCTCAAGACGGGGCCAACAACACCAACGAAAGGGAAAAGGAGGAGGCTATGAAACGTTTAGGCATGAAAATGATGACCGTCTTTCTGTTGGCCCTGGGCCTTGCCCTTGGGAACCCGGTTCTGGCGAAAGACAAGCAGACGATTCAACCTGAGCCGCAATCAAAGGAGACTCAGGCCGTCCAGCCTGAGGTCGACGAAGGAACAGAGGACAAGGTTGCCGAGCAACGCGAACGCATTCTCGCCGAAGCAGCTGCTGCCCTGGCCGAGTCCCGGAAAGCCCTGAAAGCGCTTGACGAGAACAAACCCGAAGACGCCTTGAAAGCTTTGGAATTGGTGACCGGCAAGCTGGCCCTGATCGTCGCGCGCGATCCTGGCCTGGCTCTGGCTCCGGTCAATGTCAGGGTGAATTCCTACGATGTGTATGCAGACCTTGAGACCATCGAGGAAGCGGTCAAGCAGGCGGAAGATTACCTGGAAGACGGCGAAGTGCAAAAAGCCCGGCCACTGGTGGCGAGTCTTGCCAGCGAAATCGTCATTGAAACCGACAATATTCCGCTGGCCACCTACCCGGACGCGATTAAGGATGTGGTGCCGCTGATCGACCAGGGAAAGATCGATGAAGCCAAGCGTGATCTTCAGTTGGCATTGAACACTCTGGTCATTGTGAAAGAAGCGGTGATCCCGCTGCCGGTTGTGCGCGCCGAGGCCCTGTTGAAATCTTCGGAAGAGTTGGCTGAAAAACAGGACCGTAGCGATGAGGAAAACAAGCAGCTGAGCGCCCATCTGGATGAGGCGCAGAACCAGTTGGAAATCGCTAAACTGCTCGGTTATGGAGACAAAAAAGCCTTCAAGCCGATGTATGAGCAACTGGATGAAATCCGTAAAAAGACCAAGGATGGCAAGTCGGGAGAGGGCTTCTTTGATAAGATCAAAAAGCAAATCAGCAACTTTCTGGCTGACGAGCAGAAAGCTGAATAACAGGGTCTGGATCCCTCAGGGTCAAGGTGGGCAGGACTTCCGCAGCTTGAGAGTTCTGCCCGCCTGAAGAGCGATACAACACGAACAGGAATTAAGGAGGAGAAAATGGCAACCTGGCAACAACTTCGAGAAGGGGTCGGCCGTGCCTGGGATTCTTTTGTCGACGGCTGGCAGCAGCTTTATCAGCGCGCATCCGGAGCCATGACCCGGTTTGTCCCGGGGGCAAGCAATAAGGATGATTCCGAAAAAGACAGCAAACAGATGGCCCGCCGCAGTTCTGGCTGGGGTGTTCTGGCAGCAGAGGTGTTTGATGACAAAAAAAATGTCGTGGTACGCCTTGAAGCACCGGGCCTTGAAGCCGATGAGATCGACCTGAAGGTGCTCGACAACATGTTGATCGTCCGCGGCGAAAAACGCATGCAGCGTGAACGTGAGGACGGCAACTACCACATCGTGGAATGTGCTTACGGCTCCTTTGAGCGGGCCATCCCCCTGCCGGCCGAGGTCGATGCGAATAAGGCCAAGGCGGATTACAAGCGGGGCGTTCTGAAGGTTGAGCTGCCGAAGCTCAAAGAAGAGAAGTCGACCTCGATCAAGGTCAAGGTCGGTTGATCGGCTTGACGATGCCGCCGGCTTCGGACCAGGGGAAAATCGATCGGTCCGAAGCCGGCCCAATGAAACATAAACAGGGCTCCGCCCATTGACATAAAGAGTGAAACGGATGAGGTGATCTTATGCGCATGGACAAATTGACCAGTAAATTCCAGATGGCCCTGGCCGATGCCCAGAGCCTGGCGGTGGGGCGCGACCATCAAGCGATCGATCCACTCCACCTGATGAGTGCCCTGCTCGATCAGGAGGGCGGAACGGCTCGCCCGCTTCTGACGCAGACCGGTGTCAACTTGAATCAACTGAGATCGCGGTTGGCAGAGGCGTTAGACCGACTGCCGCGGGTTGAAGGAGCTGCGGGTGATGTCTATGCCTCGAACGAACTCTCCCGTCTGCTCAACCAGACCGACAAGCTGGCCCAGCAGCGCAAAGACCAGTTCATCTCCAGCGAACTCTTCCTGCTCGCTGCTGTAGAAGACAAAGGAACTTTGGGCGAGCTGCTGCGTTCAGCGGGGGCGACCAAGGCTGCGCTGGAGCAGGCCATCGAGTCGTTGCGCGGAGGGCAGAAAGTCGATGACCCGAATGCCGAGGACCAGCGCCAGGCATTGGAAAAATACACCATTGACCTGACCGAACGCGCCGAACAGGGCAAGCTCGATCCGGTGATCGGTCGTGACGACGAAATCCGGCGAACCATTCAGGTGCTGCAACGGCGCACCAAGAACAACCCGGTCCTGATCGGCGAGCCGGGGGTCGGCAAGACCGCCATCGTTGAGGGGCTGGCGCAGCGGATCGTCAATGGTGAAGTTCCCGAAGGACTTAAGAATAAGCGGCTGCTGTCCCTCGATATGGGCGCCCTGATCGCTGGGGCCAAATACCGCGGCGAATTTGAAGAACGGCTTAAAGCGGTTCTCAAAGACCTCTCGCAGCAAGAAGGGCAGATCATCCTGTTCATCGATGAACTGCACACCATGGTCGGAGCCGGAAAAACCGAGGGCTCCATGGACGCCGGGAATATGCTCAAACCGGCCCTGGCTCGCGGCGAACTGCACTGTGTCGGCGCCACCACCCTCGATGAATACCGCAAGTATATCGAGAAGGACGCCGCCCTTGAGCGGCGGTTCCAGAAGGTGCTGGTCGACGAACCGAGCGTGGAAGACACCATCGCCATTCTGCGCGGGCTTAAAGAGCGCTACGAAGTTCATCACGGAGTTGAGATCACCGACCCGGCGCTGGTGGCGGCGGCAACTCTTTCGCACCGTTATATCTCCGACCGGCAATTGCCGGATAAAGCGATCGACCTGATCGATGAAGCCGCCGCACGGCTACGCATGGAGATCGATTCGCTGCCTGAAGAGATGGATCGACTCGACCGCCGGCTGGTGCAGTTGAAAATTGAACGGGCGGCAGTCAAAAAGGAAAAAGACGCGGCATCGAAGGAGCGACTGAAAAAACTCGAAGAGGAGATTGAGCGACTGGAGAAAGAGTACGCAGATCTCGAAGAAGTCTGGAAAGCGGAAAAGGCCGCTCTGCAAGGCACCACCCAGATCAAGGAAGAGCTGGAGCGGGTACGCCTGGAGATGGATGCGGCACGCCGGGCCGGCGACCTGGAACGGCTCGCCGAACTGCAGTACGGCCGTATCCCCGAATTGGAGAAAGCGCTGCAACAGGCGGCCGAAGCCGAGCGGCAGGAGTTCAAGCTGCTCAGCAACAAAGTTGCCGATGAGGAAATCGCTCAGATTGTCTCCAAGTGGACCGGCATCCCGGTGGCGAAGATGCTCGAAGGCGAGCGGGACAAGCTGCTGAAGATGGAAGATGCGCTGCATCAACGGGTGGTTGGCCAGGATGAAGCGATCCAGGCGGTGGCCAATGCCATCCGCCGCTCGCGGGCCGGGCTGTCCGACCCCAACCGGCCGAACGGTTCGTTCCTGTTCCTCGGACCGACCGGGGTTGGCAAGACCGAGCTGTGCAAGGCGCTGGCCGAGTTCCTCTTCGACACCGAAGAGGCGATGGTGCGGATCGACATGTCTGAGTTCATGGAGAAACACTCGGTCGCACGTTTGATCGGCGCGCCTCCCGGCTATGTCGGCTACGACGAAGGCGGCTACCTGACCGAAGCGGTGCGTCGCCGGCCGTATGCTGTGATCCTGCTCGATGAGGTTGAAAAGGCCCATCCCGATGTTTTCAACGTCCTGCTGCAGGTGCTCGATGACGGTCGCCTGACCGATGGCCAGGGGCGCACCGTCGATTTCCGCAACAGCGTGGTGGTGATGACCTCCAACCTTGGTTCACAGCGCATCCAGGAGCTCTCCGGCGAGGAGAACTACGAACAGATGAAGACTGCGGTCATGGAGGTTGTCGGTCAACATTTCCGACCGGAGTTTGTCAACCGGCTGGACGAGATCGTTGTCTTCCACCCGTTGGGCAAGGAGCAGATCCGGGCGATCACCGATATCCAGATCGACTCCCTGCGGCGGCGGTTGGCAGAGCGCGACCTGGCGCTGACGGTCAGCACCGCTGCCCTCGACCAACTCGGCGAAGCCGGATTCGATCCGGTCTACGGCGCACGACCGCTCAAGCGGGCGATCCAGCAGCAACTGGAGAACCCCCTGGCCCAGGAGATTCTCGCCGGCAGGTATCTGCCCGGGGATACCATCAGCGTTGACCTGCAGGATGGACAACTGGTGTTTTCCTGCCAGCCAAAGGTGGAAGTGGTTGACTGATGAGAGTAGGAAGGCAGGGAGCGATAAGCCATGGAATATAAGGACTACTACAAAATTCTCGGGGTGAAAAAAGATGCCTCGCAGGATGACATCAAGCGTGCTTATCGTAAATTGAGCCGCAAGTACCATCCTGATGTCAGCAAGGAGAAGGATGCCGAGCAGCAGTTCAAGGAAGTCGGCGAAGCCTATGAGGTGCTAAAGGACCCGGAAAAGCGTGCTGCCTACGACCAGCTCGGCTCCGGCTGGCGAACGGGCCAGGACTTCCGGCCACCGCCGGACTGGCAACAGGGGTTCTCGTTCGGCGGCGGCGGGTTCACCCAAGGGGATGCTGGCGGCTTCAGCGATTTCTTCGAAAGCCTCTTCGGTGGCGGACGCGGTTCGTCACGTGGCTTTCGCCAGGGGCGTACATCCTTTCACATGCGCGGGGAGGACATTCACGCCCGGATCAGCATCGATCTGCAGGATTCCTTCCATGGCGCGACGCGGACCCTGACGCTATCCGTCCCTGAAGTGACCGATGAAGGGGTGATGAAGTCTCGGGAGAAAAACCTGCAGGTGAAAATCCCCAAAGGGATCACCGAAGGGCAGCAGATACGGCTTCAGGGACAGGGTGGCGCGCCGCTGGGCGACGGCAAGCCGGGGGATCTCTATCTGGAGATCTCCTTCCGGCCCCATCCCTATTATCGGGTCGATGGCAAAGACCTTTACCTGAACCTTCCTGTGGCACCCTGGGAGGCGGCGCTTGGCGCCAAGGTCAAAGTACCGACCCCCGAAGGCGTGGTCGACCTGCAGATCCCCGCTGAGTCGACCAGCGGCAGGAAATTGCGGCTCAAAGGACGGGGACTACCGGGGAAATCGGCCGGGGATCTGTATGTGGTGCTGCAAATTGCTCTGCCGCCGGCGTCCAGCAAAAAGGCAAAGGATCTCTATCGCAAGATGGAGCGCGAGCTTGCGTTCAACCCGCGCGCCGCGCTCGGGGTATAAGGAGTCGTCATGGGCAAGCAACTGATACCGATCTTAACCGGCCGCAGGCTGGACGATGAAGAAACCTTGAGCCTGGCCGAACTTTGCCGGGCCTGTGCCGTGCACGCCGACCGGATTCTCGACCTGATTGACGAGGGTATCCTTGAGCCGAAAGGCGCTGATCCGCGCCGCTGGAGGTTCTCCGGAAGCAATCTGCAGCGTGCGCGCATCGCCGTGCGTCTGCAACGCGACCTCGACGTCAATCTGCCGGGAGTCGCCCTGGCCCTCGACCTGCTGGAAGAGATCGATCGACTGGAGCGTCAGTTGAGGCGACTGCATCCCTGATAGAGATGCTTCAGTCGGATAATTCATGACGGGGGAAAGCTAAGGACATGGGCAACCACGGTATTTTCATAGAACTCGCGTGCATTTTACTGTTGGCGCGTTTTCTGGCAATGGCAGCGGCTCGGTGGGGAGTTCCGTCGGTACTTGGTGAATTGCTGGCCGGGCTGCTGCTGGGGCCAACCGTTCTGGGGCTGGTCGAGCCAGGTGAGGTGATACGAGTCCTCGCGGAAATCGGCATTACTTTGCTGCTTTTCGAAGTTGGCTTGGAAACAGACATGGCCCGCCTGGTGCGCACTGGCACCAAGTCGGTTGTGGTGGCCATAGCAGGTTTCTTTTTGCCTCTCTTTCTGGGGTTTGCGGCATGTTTCTGGTTGTTTGAACTGCCGTTGCTGGTATCCCTTTTCGTAGGCGGCACCTTGACCGCAACCAGCATCGGTATCACCGTAAGAGTTCTTGCTGACCTCAATCGCCAGCAAAGCCGTGAGGGACAGATCGTTCTGGGAGCAGCCGTGCTCGACGATGTTCTCGGGGTTGTGTTGCTCGCCCTGCTCTACGAATTTGCCGTGGAAGGTGGTGTCAACTGGTTAAGTGCCGGGCGCATTGCACTGTTTGCCGGAGCCTTTTTCGTCGTTGCCCCGTTGATTGCACGCCCGGCGTCTCAAGTGATTAAACGCCTCGAACTCTGGAGCAACAACTCCCCTGGCGTGATACCCACGACAGTCATTGCGTTGGTGCTGGCTTTCGGCTGGCTGGCCAGTGCTGTCGGCGCCCCGGAAGTGCTCGGCGGCTTCGCGGCCGGGCTGGCTCTTTCCAGGCGTTTTTTCTTACCCTGGGGCACTATTCTCAAGGTGGATCAGGATTTCGCCCATAAGGTTGAGGCCCAAGTCAAGCCGATCATTCATGTGTTGACGCCGATCTTTTTCGTCACGGTCGGGCTTTCGGTTAACTTAAGGGAAGTCGACTTTTCTTCACCGTTGCTGATGCCTTTTGTCTTGCTGATTCTGGTCGTGGCGATTCTGGGCAAAGTTATCGGCGCGATACTCATTCGCGAGAAATTGAGAGAGCGATTGATCATCGGAACGGCAATGGTTCCGCGGGGAGAGGTCGGATTGATTTTTGCCGAAATGGGTTTGCGATCAAATGTCATCCCGGATCCCCTCTACGCGGCCTTGGTGGTCGTAATTGTTCTAACCACACTCTTGCCGCCATTTGTCATGAAGTCCTTTTATCGCCGGGCGGGAGAGGTCGTTGAAGGGGAAGATCGACTGACTCATGGTTCTGCATGCTGATGGCACCCGAATTGCCAAGTGCTGCATGCCAAAAATGAAGAGAAAACGATTGGTGATGAAAATGAACCAGTTTCATCTGTTACGACATACCCTGCTGAACCGGTTGCAGACCTTAAGCCTGATACTGTTTATCGGTGGCTACCTGGTTCTGCTCGGCTACCTGATCTGGGGCCGCGACGGAATTGTCTGGCTGCTGCTGGCCGGGACGGTGATCGTTCTGCTCAGCCCCACAGCTTCGCTGCAACTGGTCATGCGCCTGTATCGTGCCCGGCCCCTGCACCGGTCGGAAGCGCCGGAACTTTATCGGATTCTGGGGCAATTGGCAGAGCGCGCCGGGCTGTCGGTTCTGCCGACCCTGTATTATCTGCCCAGCAGGATGGTAAACGCTTTTGCGGTCGGCTCTCCGCAACAGGCGGCCGTTGCGGTCACCGAAGGCCTGCTTAATACTCTTGACTACCGGGAATTAAGCGGAGTGCTGGCGCACGAGATCAGCCATATCCGCAATAATGACATTCGCGTCATGGGGCTGGCGGACATGGCGAGCAGGCTTACCAGCACCCTGTCAACGGTTGGTCAGTTTCTGCTGCTGATCAACCTGCCACTGATCCTGTTCTCCAATGTGCAGGTGAACTGGCTGCTGGTCATGATCCTGCTGTTCGCACCGCAACTGAGCGCCCTGGCACAACTGGGTCTGTCACGGACGCGTGAATATGATGCGGATCTGAACGCGGCCCAACTGACCGGCGATCCCGAAGGGTTGGCACAAGCCCTGGTCAAACTGGAGCAGCGCCAAAGAGGTTTGTGGCGAATACTAATGCCGGGCTATCAGATTCCCGAACCCTCGCTGCTGAGAACCCATCCGCCGACGGAGGAACGGGTACGACGGCTTCTGGAGCTGAAACAGCCGGTCGAAGACGGCATGGCCAACGTGAATTTTTCTACTCAAGTCCCGGTTTTTCGGGTGAGGCATGAGGGGCGACCGATTCGTTCACCACGCCGGCATTTGAGCGGCCTATGGTATTGACGGCGGTGGCTGGAACTGTTTTTCGCCACCCTTGTTTTCCTGAACAAAAACTTGAAAAGCTGAACGGAAAGGAGAAAAAAATGGCAACCATCGCACTTATTCTTGCAGTCATCAGTTTGGCTCTTGCAGGGATCGCGTACTGGCGGTCTGGAGGACAACAGGATATTCAGGAATTGAAACGGCAACTGCAAGGCGAGATGGACGTACTGCGCACAAAACAGAAAGAGATTCTTGAGAGCACCTCGCAGTCCATCGCAAGTACTTACGACCGGAGTCGCCAACGGCTGGCAAATACCCGTGAGGAATTGGTAAAGCAGGAGAAAGCCGCCATCGAAGGGCTGGAAGAACAGTTGAAAAAGGCACGTAAGCAACTGGAAGCCCTTGGTGACAAACTCGAAGAGTATGCGATCGCGGCAAGAGAATCGACCCTGGAGGCGGCACGTAGCGCTGAAGAGGCAATTTCTCAGCGCATCCGACGGATTCAGGCTCGGGTCACCCTGTTGCAGGCGAAAGGCAAGGCCAGTCGCGCTAAAAAAGCAGAGACCGACAAGGATCTCGAACGTGCCGATCGGCTTCTGCAGGAGGCGATGGAACTGCTGCGTGAAGCCCGCGAGACATTAAGTGGTGATCCGGCATATCACCAGGAGTTGGAAACGATGAAACTGGCCCTTCAGGAAGCAACGGCAGCAGTCCGTGCCCGCACTGAAGATATTCGCCAAAGAATTGATAAGGTTCTCACCGATACCGATACGATCATCAACTCTCTGGAAACGGATGAGACGAAAGCGGCTGAAAAGTGATCAGGTTTCTGGAAAATCATTAACAATTATGTATGCTTATTGAAATATTCTGGTAGAGCGGTTTGCTTGGTAGACAAAACACCCGCGACAAGGCCGCGGGTGTTTTGTCTTTTGAGGAAGACGCATAAGGGTTGTTACGGGTGAAATCCGAACTTTTGATATGGGCATCTTCAGCGCTCTCTATTGCCGTAGCACTGGTGGCAGCAGGGCATGCGGTGATCTACAAGCGTGACCCGCGATCAGCGACCTTGTGGGTGTTGCTGATCAGCATGCTGCCGTTGGCTGGCGCCCTTTTGTACCTGCTTTTGGGCATCAATCGTTATCGGCGCCGGGCACTTCGCCAGTCAAGAGATGATGAGTTGGATCTCGATCGACCGGGAGGAGGAGAAATCCCCGCGGAAATACCGGATGCGCTTGCAGGATTGGCTCAGTTGGTCGGACGTGCGACCCGCCTGCCATTAACCTGTGGCAACCGCATTGAACCCCTTGTCGATGGCGCACAAGCTTATCCGGCGATGTTGGATGCCATCGATGGGGCGCAACACAGTATTGCCCTGGCCTCCTACATCTTTGATCGCCGAGGTATCGGTCAAACGTTCATCGATGCCCTGCGGCGCGCCCATAAGCGCGGAGTGAAGATATGCGTGCTGATCGACGATGTCTATGCCAGGCTCTCTTTTCGAAGTGCCTATCACCCTTTGCGACGTTCGGGGATTGCGGTCGCCTCGTTCAATCCCACCCTGCTTCCCGCAAGGCTGCATGCCGCGCACCTGCGCAACCATCGGAAGATTCTCGTGGTTGACAACCGTCAGGGTTTCACGGGCGGAATGAATATTTACAACCCGTACTGGCGGCCTGAAGATTTGCGACAGGCCTGGCACGACCTGCACTTCCGGATTGAGGGGCCGGTGGTTGCCCATCTGGCTGAAGCCTTTGCCCGTGACTGGTTCGATACCACTGGTGACGTTCTGGATGCAGCTTTCTGGGGAGATCCTCCCCAGCAGTTCCAGGACAGCACTTGGCAAAGCTTGGCCAGGGGGATCGAGGCTGGCCCTGATGAAACGATCGATCGTATGCGCTGGACCTTTATGGGGGCTTTGCATTCAGCTCGACATACGGTTCGCATCTGGACCCCTTACTTTGTGCCCGACCAATCGATGCTCGCCGCGCTGAGTGCAGCATCGCTGCGAGGGGTCCGGGTCGAACTGCTGACTCCGGCAAACAACGATCATCGGACAGTTCAGTGGGCGGCGCAGGCCCATTTCTGGCAGGTGCTGGAACATGGCGTTCGTATCTTTGAGCGCCCCGCACCTTTCGACCATACCAAGCTGATGCTGGTGGACGGACAATGGGTCTGCCTGGGGTCGGCCAACTGGGACGCACGCAGCTTGCGACTCAATTTCGAGTTTAACGTTGAAGTGTATGATTCCAGGCTCTGCGCTGAATTGGAGCGACTCTACGACAGCATACGGGAGCAGTCGACAGAAGTGACGCGTTCTACGCTGATCGCACGCCCATGGCCGACCAAGTTGCGCAACGGTTTTGCTCGTCTGTTGACCCCGGTTCTCTAATCTGAGCATCGCGCCTGAAGGAGTGGATAACATGGAAACAAAAAACCAATGGAACCTCGGCTACTGGCTCGTTGCCGCCATGCTGCTGATGACCTTGCAGAGCTATTGGCAGGCCGCCAGAACGATTGAACCTGTGCCGTACAGCGAATTCGAGAAAGCTTTGTCAGAAGGATTGATCGCAGAAGTACAGGTGTCGGACCGAACCATCACCGGCCGTCTCAAAACGCCGGACGAAAGCGGCAAAACCACCCTCGTCGCTACCCGGGTCGAGCCGGACTTGGCGGAACGCCTGTCGCAATACGATGTGCCCTACTCGCGCGTAGTGGAAAGCACCTGGTTGCGCGACATCCTCTCCTGGGTGTTGCCGGCCGTGGCGTTCTTTGGTGTCTGGTTCTTCCTGTTTCGCCGCTTCGCCGAAAAGCAGCAGGGTATGGGAGGTTTTCTCAGTATCGGCAAGAGTCGCGCCAAGGTCTATGTCGAAAAAAACACCGGGGTGACGTTTGCGGATGTCGCCGGTGTGGATGAAGCCAAGACCGAACTGGTCGAAATTGTCGATTTTCTCAAACAATCGGAGGACTATGAACGCCTCGGGGCACGGATTCCCAAGGGCGTGCTGCTGGTCGGGCCTCCGGGTACGGGCAAGACGTTGCTTGCGAAAGCGGTCGCCGGAGAAGCCGGGGTGCCGTTCTTTTCCATTTCCGGCTCGGAGTTTGTGGAGATGTTTGTCGGCGTAGGTGCCGCACGGGTGCGGGATTTGTTTGATCAGGCACGCGGGCAGGCCCCGGCGATTATTTTCATCGATGAGCTTGATGCACTGGGGCGTGCCCGCGCTGCGGGCGGCCCCATCGGCGGCCACGATGAGCGCGAGCAGACTCTCAACCAGTTGTTGACCGAGATGGACGGTTTCGACAGCTCGGCGGGACTGATCATCCTGGCGGCGACCAACCGACCCGAAGTTCTCGATCCAGCACTGCTGCGCGCGGGGCGCTTTGACCGTCAGGTGTTGGTAGACCGGCCCGACAAGAAAGGGCGCTTTGACATTCTGAAGGTTCATGCCAAGAAAATCACGATCGCCGCGGATGTCGATCTTGAGCAGGTGGCGGCCTTGACCACCGGTTTCTCCGGGGCGGATCTCGCCAACCTGGTCAACGAGGCTGCACTGATGGCAACCCGGCGCAAGGCTTCAGCCGTGGAACTTCAAGATTTCACGACTGCGATCGAGCGCATTGTGGCGGGCCTGGAGAAGAAGAATCGCATTCTCAATCCGAAAGAACGTGAAACGGTGGCCTACCACGAAATGGGCCATGCCCTGGTGGCGCTGGCATTACCGGGGACCGATCCGGTGCACAAGGTGTCGATCATTCCCCGTGGGATCGGAGCTCTGGGATATACCCTGCAACGCCCTACCGAGGATCGTTTTCTGATGACGCGTACTGACCTTGAACACAAAATCGCCGTCCTTCTCGGAGGCCGCGCGGCAGAAAAACTTGTCTTCGGCGAAATTTCCACCGGCGCTGCCGACGATCTGGCGCGCGCCACCGATATTGCCCGCGATATGATCACACGCTTCGGGATGGATGAAGAGCTGGGCTACATAGCTTTCGAAAAACAACCGTCTCGCTTCCTGGATGTCCCCGAACTGTCTCAGGGTGGCTGCCGGGTTGCAGAGTCGACTCAAACACGAATTGACCAGGCGATTCGTCATATCGTGATGAGTGTTTTTGAGTGTGCCTACCAAATACTCTCCAGCAATCGCGATATTTTGGAAAAGTCAGCCAGAGAACTACTCAGCCGCGAAACGCTCGATGAACAGGAGCTGTCTGAACTGACCCGAGAGTTGAAAGCTCTATCGGCACCAGAAAGCACTGAGCCAGCAACGAGCAGCCCGACGGAAAAGGGTGAAGGAGGGACGCCATGAGCGACGCATTGCACATCGTTTGCCCCCACTGTCAATCGACCAACCGCGTGCCCGCAGCAAGACTGAACCAGAATCCGAGCTGCGGTCGTTGCAAAAAAGACCTGTTCTTCGCGGAGCCCGTGGAGTTGACGGCGGCATTCTTCCAGCGTCAGATCGAACGCAACGACATCCCTGTTCTGGTCGATTTCTGGGCTCCCTGGTGCGGCCCATGCAAAATGATGGCACCACAGTTTCAGCAGGCAGCGAAGCTTCTGGAGCCAAAAGTTCGGCTTGCCAAAGTGAACACAGAAGCCGAGCCGAGCCTTGGTTCCAAGTATGCCGTACGCAGCATTCCGACTCTGGTCATTTTCAAACGCGGTCGTGAGGTCGCCCGTCAGCCTGGGGCCATGAACGCGCAGGATATTGTTCGCTGGACAACCAGTCATCTGGGAAACTAGGCGATGCACGATCTGCTTACCGTAACCCTTCTGCTCCTGGCAGTTTGCAGTCTCGCAGCAATGGCCGCCTCATATCTGCGTGCCCCGACACTATTGGGCTATCTTGCAGTAGGAGCCTTGCTGGGACCTTTCCTGCTTGGCTGGGTTGGCTCTGGCCAGACCTTGAACTTTCTTTCAGAACTAGGCGTCGTTTTGTTGCTGTTCATGGTCGGCCTGGAGTTTTCTGTCAGCCACTTCTGGGCAACCCGCAAGACGGTTCTCAAGGCGGGGCTCTTGCAGATGGGGATGGTCGGTGTGCCGGTGGCAAGCGGGCTTTGGCTGCTCGGATATGAGCCTCGCACCGTTGCACTGCTGGCTATTGCCGCGGCTTTGTCCTCTACCGCCCTGGTGGCCAAACAACTGAGCGAACAAGGGGAGTTGACCACGCGCCATGGTCGGGCGTCCATCGCGGTGTTGGTATGCCAGGATCTGGCAGCGATTCCCCTGCTGGCCCTTTTGGCCATATGGGTTCGTGGTGGGGAGCCAACAGCTCTGCGTGTTGTTGGTGAGGTTGCCTGGATTCTCTTGGCATTTTTGATCGCTGCTGCGTTGTCTAAATATCTGCTGCATCGCTTGTTGTCCTGGGTGGTGCGTCATAGCAACGAAGAGACCTTCATTCTTGTCTCTTTGGCCGTTGTGATCGGTGCGGCGTCAGGTGCACACGCAATCGGCGCCTCTGCGGCCCTGGGAGCATTCCTGGCAGGGATGGTGCTAGGCGAAAGCGATTTCCGACATCAGATGGAAGACAACATCAAACCGTTTCGGGATGTGCTTTCTGGACTGTTTTTCGTCACAATAGGATTGCAGCTTGACGTGTCGCAAATTTTGGCGGCACCGCTTTCGATCACAATCTGGCTCGCAATTTTGGTGCTCTTGAAAAGCGTACTCAACCATATCGCTCTGCGTTTTGCAGGGCTTTCGCCGCTCGACTCATGGCGTACCGGCATCATCCTTGGGCACGGCGGGGAATTTGCGCTGCTGATGCTCAGCATGGCTTTGCAACACGGTCTATTGCCAGCCGCAACCGGCCAGCCCTTTCTGGTGTCCCTGGTGCTGTCGATGGCGGTTGCACCATTGCTTGCTCGACAACATGATCGACTGGCCAGCCATCTCGCCAGTCGTACCAATCCGCCCCAGGAAGAAGAACGGGTCATCGCAGCGCACGCCGAATCTTTACGTAACCATGTGGTCATCTGCGGCGCGGGGAAACTCGGGATCATCGTCAGCCGTGCCCTGACGGTATCCGAGATTCCGCACCTGCTGATCGAATCCGATTATCAGAAAGTCCTGGCGGCGCGGGCCATGGGTTTGTCTGTATTCTATGGTGATGCCAGCCGCGTCAACACCTTGCGTTCTGCTGGGGTCGCTTATGCGCGCCTGGTTGTCATCACGTTTTCCGCCACCGAGCCCGCACTGCGCATCGGCCAGTGGCTGCATCACGCGCATCCGGCCGTGCTGACCATTGCCGCGTGCGCCAACCATCAGGATGCAGACCGACTCAGGAAAATTCCGGGTCTGCGTGTCTATATCGAACACCTTGCCGCTGGTTTGACGCTGGCCGAACAGGCCATGCTGCTAATGGGGGTAGAAGCCGAGGCGGCTGACGGCCGGATAGCAGTTATGCGCAAAACGCTTTTCGTATCTGACCAAAATACGCAGGGAGATTTGTCGTCATGAAGAAACCATCAAACTCGTCTACAAAGTTACTCCGTGAAAACTGGGCGGTCATGAGTTTTTACGAACGTTTCGAGCAGATTGTTGCGCTGATCCTCTCGGGCGTGATTTCTGTGGTCATTCTGGTATCACTATTCCAACTGATTCAGAATGTCTTTTCGCTCCTCGTTGTCGAAGCGTTCAATCCGCTCGAACATAAAGTGTTCCAGACAGTGTTCGGTATGATTATGGAGCTTCTGATCGCGATGGAATTCAAGCACACGATCATTCGTGTTGCCTTGCAACGTGAAAGTATTATTCAGGTCAAAACTGTCATCCTGATTGGCCTTATCGCGCTGTCCCGCAAGTTTGTGATTCTCGATCCAGATGTCAGCCCGGCTAAAATTGCGGCTTTGGCGGGTGCCGCTTTTGCGCTCGGTGCCACCTATTGGCTTCTGCGTGAACGCGATGATCGGACCGCTGAAAATTAAGCCATGATCAGCGATAAAAAGTTACATACCAAGCTGTGGGGCTCACTAAAAGTCTCAAGCGAACTTTGCACTTCGCCAACCAATTCCGCCTTGAGAACAGAGATGCCCATGCGCTCTAAGAATCAGCTCTCTGTTCATACTGGTTTCGGGCTCTGCAATTTCAATCGAGGAGAGGTTTGCCATGAATTCCCATGATTCCTATGGTCGCATCGCGTTACAGCGTTTCTTTGCACGCTGGTTGATCATCACTTTCTGTATTTCGGCGCTCATGCTGCTCTGGCAGTTTCTGCCTGCCATCGAAGCCATGTTCAGCCCGCAACAGGCGCCGGAGCGTACGGTTACGCCACGAGGAGATCTCGCGGCTGATGAGCACACGACCATCGAACTCTTCGAGCAATCACGCGATTCGGTCGTCTATATCTCGACAGCACAGATCGTCCGAGATGTGTGGACGCGCAATGTCTTTTCCGTGCCGCGTGGGACAGGGTCCGGATTCATCTGGGATGATGCCGGACATGTCGTTACCAACTTCCATGTCATTCGAGGTGCGTCTGAAGCGACCGTGAAACTCGCTGACGGTCGCGACTATCAGGCGGTTTTGGTTGGCGCGAGTCCCGCTCACGATATTGCCGTTCTTAAAATTGGCGTCGGCTTCAAAAGGCCGCCACCCGTCCCCATCGGCACCAGTCATGATTTAAAAGTCGGCCAAAAGGTTTTTGCCATAGGCAATCCATTCGGTCTGGACTGGACTTTGACCACCGGGATCATCTCTGCGTTGGACCGATCTCTCTCGGACGATCGTGGTGGGCCGTCCATTGAGCATCTCATCCAGACCGATGCGGCGATCAACCCGGGAAACTCAGGGGGACCTTTACTCGACTCTGCCGGGCGGCTGATCGGTATCAACACCGCTATATACAGTCCAAGTGGCGCCTCTGCAGGGATCGGTTTTTCGGTACCGGTTGACACTGTGATGAGAGTGGTGCCACAGCTCATCAATAAAGGGAAATACATCCGGCCGGCCCTTGGGATTGAGGTTGACGAGCAACTCAACGCTCGCCTGGGAATACTCACTGGTCAACAGGGCGTATTCATACTCCGGGTCCAACCTGGCTCTGCTGCAAAAAAGGCAGGCTTGATCGGTATCAATGTTACATCTGAAGGGATTGTGCCGGGGGATCTGATTACGGCATTCGAGGGCATCCCCATTGATAGCGTTTCGAGTCTTTTGGCCAAACTGGACGATCATCGAGTTGGTGATTTGGTTGAATTAACTGTCGAACGCGAAGGCAAGACTCGCCAGGTTTTCGTTGAGCTACAACCGGGTTCTTAAGGATAGAATAGTTTAACCCTTTAGAAAAAAAATGAAATCTCTTGGTAGCCTCGTAATACGAACATATAATTTTTTCGCAACTATTAGTAAAGGTTCGAAGGATGGATCAAGCAAGGGAAACCGGGATCGCCGAAGACAAGATTCAGGCCCACGCGGAACATAAAACCTGGGAGAAGCGGACTGAAATCCAAGAAGGAGCCGCACTGGCTCTGGGTGAAATCAAAAGCGCCTTGAGGGCACTCGATGATGGAAAGCCCGACGAAGCGCTGGCCGCTCTGAAACGGGCAATCGGTGATTTGGGAATTCTCATGGCGCGTGAGCCTGATCTGGGCTTGGTGCCGGTCGATGTTGATGTCATTGTCCAAGATGCTTACACGGATATGGAGGCCATTGAAAAGGACCGGTTGGAAGCCATGAAACTGCTGGTAAATGGTGAAGTTCAGAAAGCACGGGAGTTGGTTGCCAAAATGGCGAGCGAGATTGTTATTAACGTGTCCAATATGCCACTTGCCAGCTACTATGAAGCGATCAAAACCGTGGTACCGAAGATCGCTGAAGGAAAAATACCTGAGGCAAAAACTGCTCTGCAAGCAATTCTCAATGCCCTTGTCCAGACCAGCCATGTCATTGCATTACCAGTGGAGCGAGCAGCAACATTTCTCGATAGAGCAAAGGCGCTGGCCGAGAAAACTGAGCGCAGCAACGAGAAAAACCTTGAGATCGCTTCCCTCCTCGACAAGGCCAGAAAGCAGCTCCGCATGGCTGAGGCTTTAGGGTATGGAAAAAAAACAGATTACGCGAGTTACTATCAAAATCTTGAGGAAATAAAGAAAAAAATTGCTGTGGGGAGTGGCGAAAAAAGTTTTTTCGATTCCCTTCGTCAATCTCTTGCTGACCTAAAGCGATCCCTCTTTGACTAAAGTTGGCTAGAAATTGAATTGTCTATGGGAGGTCGGCAATTGGCCTCGATTTAAAATACTGTTGAGGAAAGGCTTGACGATGATACTCCCATCAGCCAGAGTACCGACTTTGCCCTCAATCCCCTTGAGTGCCGCACCGTTGACGTAGGTGGTCAAAAAGGCACCATGTGGATGCTTTCCTTTCTGGGATAGCTTGGTAGGGTCGCACCACCTAACTACCCGATCAAACTCATGCTTTAAAGATCAGTTCACGCACACTTTCCTGCGAAGAACCCCTGTAAATCCACACTGCAATTGGAATTTTTCCGCAAAGCACAGCCACCATCACCTGCAGGTACATGCTGTGCCTGTCAAGATGCGTGACGGCACAGATACTCATAAGGCTCGCGCCTCATAATCACTTGATTTCCAACGAAATAGAAGCGTCATTGGATGTGACGCGGGATGGTCCCGCATCCACGAAAACCGGAACCGGAGGCAGGCCATGACCTACGACAGAAACCGCCAGCAGGCACTCAAGGCGTACCGAGAAAAGCAGGAAAACATCACCCGGCTGATAGAGGGCATTCGCGGCAAGCTCGAAGCGGACGCGAAGCAGCCGGACATCACCTGGGCGAGCGTCGGCTCCCTCGGCCACGTTGAGGAACTGCTGCGGGAGCTGGACGAGTTCCTGTCCTGAACACACCGGGCCACCGACAAAGGAGACATCGACATGACCGAATGCACCGTGCATCAAGCC
>JASKKK010000081.1 GCA_030154185.1 Desulfuromonadales bacterium | reverse complement strand
CCACCATCTCTTTTAACTTTGCAAAGCCCCTGCCTGAACAGGCAGGGGCTTTTTTTTCGTATATTCGCAGCATTTAGCGAACATGCACCACAAAAAAAGCCCCCGGCGAACCGGGGGCTTTTTTGTCAAGCCTGCATAGAGACTTAGCAGTCGTAGTACAGAGCGAATTCCTGAGGAACGGGGCGCATGCGAACGGAGTCCACCTCGGCTTCGGTTTTGTACTCGATCCATTTCTGGATGACATCTTCAGTGAAAACATCGCCTTTAAGCAGGAACGCATGATCCTCCTTGAGGGCGTTGAGAGCCTCTTCGAGGCTGCCGGCAACACTGGGGATGTCGGCCAGCTCTTCGGGAGGAAGACCGTAGATGTCTTTGTCCAGAGGCTCGCCCGGATCGATTTTGTTTTCGATGCCGTCAAGGCCGGCCATCAGGATGGCGGAGAAGCACAGGTAACCGTTGGCGGAGGGGTCCGGAGTACGGTATTCGACGCGCTTCGCTTTGGGGCTGTTGCCCTGGGGAATACGCAGAGCGGCGGAGCGGTTACGACCCGAGTAAGCCAGGTTGACCGGCGCTTCGTACCCGGGCACCAGACGCTTGTAAGAGTTGGTGCTGGGGTTGGTGAATGCGCACAGGGCCTTGGCATGCTTGATAATGCCGCCGATGAAGTAAAGGGCGTTCTTGGACAGACCGGCATAGCCGTCGCCGGCAAAGGTGTTGACGCCGTCTTTCCAGATCGAAACGTGGCAGTGCATACCGCTGCCGTTGTCGCCGAACAGGGGCTTCGGCATGAAGGTCACGGTTTTGCCGTTGCGGACTGCAACATTTTTGATGATATACTTGAACCACTGCAGCGTATCGCCGTTGTTCAGCAGGGTATCGAATTTGAAGTCGATTTCGCACTGGCCGCCGGTGGCAACTTCATGGTGAGAAGCTTCGATGTGAATGCCGATTTCCTGGCAAACCTGAACCATCTCGTTACGCAGATCCACCAGGGAGTCCGTGGGAGCGCAGGGGAAGTAACCTTCCTTATGACGAGGCTTGTAACCGAGGTTGGGGAACTCTTCGCGACCGGTGTTCCAGATGCCTTCAGTGGAGTCGACGCTGTAAAAAGACTCGTTGCAGCTGGAGGCGTAGCGGACGTCTTCGAAGATGAAGAATTCAGGCTCGGGACCGAAAAATACGGTGTCGCCAATGCCGGTCGACTTCAGATAGGCTTCGGCCTTCTGGGCGATGAACCGGGGGTCGCGGCTGTAACCTTCCTTGGTAATGGGATCGTAGATGTTGCAGATCAGGCTCAGTGTCGGAACCTTGATGAAAGGATCGAGCTTGGCGGTTTTGGGATCGGGAATGATCGCCATATCGCTGTTGTGAATGGGTTGCCACCCACGAATGGAGGATCCGTCAAAACCCATACCTTCTTCAAAAACATCTTCCTCGAATTCGCAAACGGGAACGGAAACGTGCTGCCAGATACCAACAAAGTCGAGGAACTTGTAATCCACCATCTGGATGTTCTTTTCCTTGACAAACTCCATTACCTCTTTCGGTGTCATTGCGATTACTCCTTTTGACTAACCTCGGTTGAAATAAAAAACCGTAAGATCCGGAACCAGGCCGGTTTACAGCGCTTCCTCACCTGATTCGCCGGTGCGAATGCGTATCGCCTCTTCAATGGTGCTTACAAAGATCTTGCCGTCGCCGATACGACCGGTGCGGGCCGCCTCACTGATCGTTTCAATCACCTTGGCAACCATATCGTCGCTGACGACAATTTCGATCTTGATTTTTGGGATGAAGTCGACCACATATTCGGCACCGCGATAAAGCTCGGTATGCCCTTTTTGTCTACCGAAACCCTTAGCTTCAGTGACGGTAAGCCCCTGAATGCCGACCTCGTTCAGTGCTTCTTTAACTTCATCGAGTTTAAAGGGTTTGATAATTGCCTCAATTTTCCTCATCAATCGGCCTCCTGCAGACGATTTTTCTCGACAGCACATGCCGCCCGTTTTCGCCGTAGCCGGCAGCTGAACCAACGCCGGGCACCCATCAAGATACTGGCAGCGATCTCTTTGTTTCTTCCGGCCGCCTTAATAAGCAAATTAAGCGCCAAAATCTCAAAGAAACTCGTAAAAACCAATATCCACCTGTTTTACTTACCTTTTTTTCGTTTTAAAAATTTTACACGAAACCGATCCACTTGTGGGTCGGCATCCCGTTCGATTATTTTTTAGGCACTTGCGGCAAACCAATGACTAATATTTAACCACGCAGAAATGAAATTACCATCCACAATATCATCAGGATCCTCTTGACCCGTTCCAGACTTCCCCCAAAAGAACATTTTCAGCCTGCCAATGCAAGGGTCCGTAATACATCAACCTGCCTGCCGGCATCAAAATCCGTCGCCCTGTTGCGAGAATTGGAAAAAACATCAGCATGACGACTTCTGGCGCCATAAACCATATGCCTGCCACTCTTCCTCGAAGTTCGGTGTAAAGAATCCGCAGCCGAGCCTGGCCTGAATCTCCTCGGCAAAGAAAAAACGTACCTCGTCGATTTCCTCAGGATCGAATTGGATCAGTCCATCGTAGCGCGTTCTGAACGTAGCAACGTTTTCGGATTCGAAATCGTTGCGAATACTTGAAAAATAGAGAAATTCAAGCGGTGCGTCAAAGATTCCGAGTTCTTCCCGCATCTCCCTTATCGCCGCGTTACGATACCCTTCCCCCAGATCGAGATGGCCTCCGACACTCGTATCCCAGCGTCCCGGCTGTACATCCTTGGATTGTGAACGTTTCTGCAGCAAAAGACGCTCGGAGCCGTCAAAAACCAGGACGTGGGCAACGCGGTGTATGAGATCCGGATTACCATGACAGTCGGATCGCGTAGCCTTCCCGATCACGCGATCGTCCTCGTCGACAACGTCAAACCATTCGTCCCGCATTATCTCGGCTTTTACTTTCTATCAAAAAAGGGGTTTTTGCCAGTTATCGAAAGAGGCAGACCGTAAGCCAGCACAATATCTTCGCCCAGCAGCTCAAGCTCCAGAGCAGCCTTGCCGGCAGAATAGAGAACACGATTGTCAATGCGCAAATCGGCGGCGCGACTGACGGCGGATCCTATGGCGATGCCGAGATCGCCGCTGTTAAACGCGCAGACACCGCCGGCCTGCATAAGAGCCTGGCAACTTTCAAAACCGCAGAATCCGCAATTTGGCAGACCAAGAGGTTGTTTCTTGCTGCCGAACAAGATGACAAGCCGAGCCTGGCATACATTACCTGCATCCCGCTCGAAAAATGCCAAACCGTCTCTTTTGCCTATATGACGCATGCGCTCGGCGAGATCGTCCTTTTCCCGGCCGTCTATGATGGCCGTCGTCAACAGATCGATGCTGCGCCCTTTGGGGGCCGTACGCGCAGCAGCACAGATGGAGCGGGCCATCTCAAGGATGCCGTTCGTTTCATCGTTAAAAAGCAACATCATGCCTCCTTTATCATTTACGATAAATCATGGATTAAAATACACGTCGTGGGGCAGGAAGAAAAGCAGAAAAATACCGGCAGAGTCGATGATCTGGACATAATGTTCGAAGGAGGTGCGAAAGGATGCGTCCGCCACCCATGTGCCGGAGCGATCGCATCTGACGCATGGTGCCGCCGTGTATCCCTTCCGACTTGAATCCTCAGGTACCGGTAAAACCTATCGCGTCGTTTTTTTCGTATTCGACCAACACTTCCATGACCTTCTCCATCAAAGCATCGGGTCCACACTCGCAAAATTCATAGGCCACCGGCACGACAGGTTTGGAGATATCCAACAATTCGCGCAAGTCCACGGGGGTAGCAGATAAAACCAGATCACAGGGAACGGCCTCTATCGTTTCCTCGAGATCGTGCAATTGTGCCCTGCTGTAGCCCATGGCAGGAAGAATGGCGCCAAGGTGCGGAAAATCGTCATACACCTGCGCCAGACTCCCCGCTGCGAAAGGCCTCGGATCCACAATCTCGGCAGCACCGAACCGCCTGGCAGCGACGACGCCTGCACCGAAAGCCATGCCTCCATGGGAAACCGTGGGCCCATCCTCCACTACCAGCACACGTCGTCCGGATACCATCTCAGGTGTCTTTACGGAAACGACCAGATCGCCCTGGACCACCGGTGTCTCGGGAACGAATTTTCGCAGGTTTCGATGAATATGTTCAAGTTGTTCGTGCGGCACGCCGGAAGATTTGCCGATAACGACAACGTGTGCTCTCAGAAAATTGACGAAACCGGGATAAAAAGACAGCTCGTCCCCCGCCCTGAGGGGATCGACAAGCACGATTTCCAGGTTCGACCTGAAAAAAGGCGTGTCGTTATTTCCACCGTCCCAGATCAATACGTCGCCCGCTTGCCTGGCCATTTCGAGAACCGCAGCATAATCGATGCCGGCGAACAAAGGTACACCGAGCCGCAACAAAGGCTCATATTCTTCGCGTTCTTCCAGGGTGCATTCCTGCGCATCGAGATCGGCCTTGTGCCGGAAAGCCTGCACGGCGCGTTGCTCCAAGCGGCCATAAGCCATGGGATGCCGAACAACTACGGGGCTGCGCCCCTCGTTGAGCAGCCCCCGGCACAGATATCGGGTAACAGGGCTTTTGCCGCATCCGGTGCGTACGGCACATACCGAGACGACCGGCAGACAAACCTTGAGCATGGCGTGTTCAGTCCCTATCAGGTGAAAATCGCACCCGACCGCCAACAGCCGGGATGCGATTTTCATAATCTGTGCATGGGAGATATCGCTGTAGGAAAAAACCGCCGCATCGACTTTATGACAACGCACGAGATCGCAGAGATGCTCGTCGTCATAAATCGGTATACCATCGGGATACAAGGGGCCGGCCAAACTCGGCGGATACAGCCGCCCCTCCTGAAAAGGGATCTGCGATGCCGTAAAACCCACGATCTCGACATCCTCACGGTGACGATAAAGGACGTTGAAGTTGTGGAAATCGCGTCCCCCCGCCCCCAGGATCAATATGCGTTTTGCCTTCATATCAGACCGCCGGCCGGCACTCAGGAAACATCAATTTGCGCTTTTTGCAATTTGCCGCTGAAATCGCGATAGACCACCTTGATGTGGGAAAAGAAATCGAGGGCACCCATGAGCCCACCGGCTTCGGGATGTCCGGAACCCGAATGTCGGAATCCGCCAAAAGGCAATTGAATTTCAGCCCCTATGGTGCTGGCGTTGACATACACCAACCCGGTGTCGAGGTCTCTTTCGGCGCGTGCTGCATAGTTGATATTCTGCGTATAAATTGCGGCGGAAAGCCCGAATCGGCTCTGGTTGACAATCGACACCCCTTCTTCATAGGAATCACATTTTATGACAGACACGACAGGGCCGAAAATTTCTTCCTGCGCAATGCGCATGTTCGGCGTCACTGCCGAAAAAACGGTAGGCTCGACAAAATAACCTTCGGCCAGAGCCCCAGCCTGGGCCTGGGCCCCGCCACAATGCAGATGTGCTCCTTCATCCTTTCCGATACGGATATAGTTGAGTACTTTACTCAATGCGCGACGGTTGATCAGCGGTCCCACGTCGACGCCTTTATCCAATCCGTCACCCAAGCGCAGGGCGTTCGCAGCCTTCACCAGCCGTTCGACGAACAGGTCATGAACCTTTTCGTGAACGATGATCCTGCTGGATGCTGTACAACGCTGTCCCGTCGTGCCGAAGGCGCCCCACAGGACCCCCTCCAGGGCAAGATCGAGATTTGCGTCGTCCATAACCATGATGGCGTTCTTGCCGCCCATCTCCATGGCGATAGGCCTGTGAAGCTTGGCTGCCGAGACGGCCAGCGCCTCACCAACGGCACATGACCCGGTAAAGGAGATTCCCTGCACATCCTGATGGAGAGCCAGCGCCTCTCCGACCGATTCGCCGGAGCCGGTAACAAGATTCAGTACACCGGCCGGCAAACCGGCTTCTTCCAGAATCTCGACAAGGCGGACGGCGCATAGAGGAGAGTCGGACGAAGGTTTGAACACGACCGTATTGCCGCAGATAAGCGAGGCGAAAATTTTCCAGGAAGGAATGGCAATCGGGAAATTCCATGGGGTAATCAAAGCGAAAACGCCCCACGGGACCCTTATGGACTTGCCATCCTTGTTCGGCAGTTCGCAGGGCACTGTTTCACCCTGCAGCCGGCGGCCTTCTCCGGCCATAAAGTACGCCATGTCGATAGCTTCCTGTACGTCTCCCAACCCCTCCGGAAGAATTTTTCCCATTTCACGAGTCACAAGACGGCCCAGCTCTTCCTTGCGACGACGCAGTATTTCCGCCGCCTTGAACAGAATCTCCCCGCGCCGCGGAGCCGGCGTATCTCTCCACATGGGAAAAGCGGATCTGGCGGCTTCCACCGCCCGGTCGACATCGGCTTTCCCACTCATCGGATACCTGGCAACAACCTCCACGACATGTGCGGGACTCACGCTTTCTTCGTATTCGCCGGTTGAAGGAGGAACCCATTGACCATTAATGAAGTTCTTAATTGTTTTCATAACGATAACTCCTCGCCGGTGAGAGCTTTAGGCATGGCCGCATGCCGCGCATTCATACCGATGCCGGCATGGTCCGCATCGCAGGATCCGCGAAGTTTTCCTGTATTCGGAGGTGGTCGATATTTGTTTTCAGCTTATCAGAGACCACTTGCGTTTCAAGCCGGCGAAACGTCCGGTCCCTTGCCGAATCTCCTTGAATGGCGGCACAATTTACGGCACTATAGGGCGCATCGAGCGTTAGGGTTCCAAACAACAGGTTCATCCGAAAACCGTCCATCTTCATCGTCACAAGGAGCCGTAATGGCCATCATCCACCCAACCGCAATCGTCGACCCTTCCGTCACCCTGGCCGAGGATGTCGAGATCGGCCCCCATGTCTTCATCGACGCCGACGTCACCATCGGATCGGGAACCCGTCTCATGCACGGCGCCCACATCGGTCGCTGGACAGTGCTGGGGAAGGAAAACCAGGTATTTCCCCATGCCGTCATCGGTCAGGCACCGCAAGATATCGGTTATCATGACGAAGAAGCATGGACCATGGTGGGAGACAACAATATCTTCCGTGAGGGCGTCACCGTGCATCGCGGCAATCGCCAGGACACCTCGACCATAATCGGCAATCACAATTTTTTTATGGTCAACAGTCACATTGCCCACAACTGCCGCATCGGGGATCATGTCATCCTGGTTAACGGTGCCCTGCTGGGCGGTCACGTGGAAATCAGGAATCGTGCGATTATTTCCGGCAACTGCGTGGTCCATCAGTTTGTCCGGATCGGTGAACTGGCCATGATGCGCGGCGGATCCTCAGCCACAAAAGACGTTCCGCCCTTCTGCATCAACGATGAAATGAGCTGGATCCGCTCTGTCAATTTGATCGGCATGCGCCGCAACGGCTTCGACACCCACCGCATTCTGGCGGTCAAAAGAGCCTTCAAAACGATCTTTCGTTCCGGCAAACGTCTTGAAGACAGCATCAACGAACTGGAAGCCCTTTTGGATTTGACCGCCGACGTACGCATGCTCATCGACTTCATCCGGGGCACCAAACGGGGCATCGGAAGCGGCCGCAGTCGACTTGCGGAACAATAAAGGAGGACACCACGGCCACCGAAATATGCTCATCGACTATCGGGTTTCAGTTTCTCTCGGCAGCGGTGCGAGAAAAATCCTTCCGTCGTCCCCCAAACACCCGATCCTTCTCTTTGGTACTTTCCTACTTTCCTGTATAACGAATCGTCTTTTCGCAGACTTTTTCATCGTTCCAAAACCCGGTCGATATCGGGCCGCCTTTCTTTATCGCCCCCCCCCTCAGCTACGACTGCATCTATCTGCAAAACGCCCGAACCGGGGAATCTCTCTTCCCACAGAATAAATCCTATATAATTTCAACAACTTAAAGGTCCGTACTCGTGGGTTGGTTTGACATTACTCAAGGTCTTGTTAGAGTCGAAACAACACCTTTGAATCTACGCCAAAAGCGCGGTTTGCCAACAGCAAACGCGAATAAAGATGATGTAGTTCCGCCTTTTTCAGGAGTGCCATGTCACTTAAGAAGATCGGTCATCGCAGTCCAAGTGATTATTCCCGCAACACAACCATGCCGAAAACATCGGGATCGGGAGGGGGCATTCCCGGTCTAAACAAATCCTACCTTTTCTACCAGGACAAAAGCCGACTCCCGACAGCCAGTCACGGCGACGGGATCTATATTTACGACATCGACGGCAAAGAATATCTGGACGGTTGCAGCGGAGCGGTAGCTGCCAATCTTGGCCACCGCCATGGCCGCATGAACGAAGCCATTGCCGCTCAGCTGAAAAAGATCGCCTTTACCTATCGGAAACAATTCGACAACGAACCTGCCAATCAACTGGCCAAACTGCTGGTGCAACTTTCACCGCCCGAATTGAATCGCGTCTTTTTCGTCAACTCCGGATCCGAAGCCGTTGAAACGGCAATGAAAATCGCGCGCCAGTACTGGTGGAGCGTGGACCAGAAGGGCAAACACTTGATCATTTCCTGCCGGCCCTCATATCACGGAGCCACCATGGGGGCACTGGCGATGACGGACTATGCCCCGTTGAACATCCCCTTCGTTCCCCTTACGGGCACGCCGCCGAAAGTCCCGGCCCCATTTTGCTATCACTGTCCCCTGAATCTGAGCTATCCGAAATGCGGCATCGCCTGTGCCCAGGAGCTGGAAAAAACCATACATATGTACGATGAAGATAACATCGCGGCTTTTATCGCGGAGCCGATCGGCGGTTCGACAACAGGTGCCGCCGTCCCCCCGGACGAGTATTTTCCCATAATCGAGCGCATCTGCCACGACAACAATATCCTGCTGCTCATCGACGATGTAATGGCAGGTTGCGGACGAACGGGAACGTTTTACGGTTACGCGCACTGGGATATCACCCCGGATGTCGTTGCGACTTCGAAAGGGCTGTCCGGCGGATACGCTCCCATCGGCGCAATTGTGACCGCCGACTACCTGGTCGATCCCGTTCTCGAGTCCGGCGGGTTCATGCATGGCCACACTTACGCCGGCAATCCTCTATCGTCGGCGATTGCCCTCGAAGCCATCAACATTATTCTCGACGAGAAACTGGTAGAGCGTTCCGGAGAATACGGCGTGTATATGCACGAACGCCTTCATGAACTCAAGGCGCGCTATCCGATTATCGGTGATGTGCGGGGACGCGGCCTTTTTGCAGGGGTGGAATTCGTACGTGACCGCGAGCATCGCACACCCTTTCCCTCGAACTGGTACGTCGCCCTGGAGGCCACCGAGATAGCGCGTGAAAACAACCTGCTGATATATCCGCGACGCTCCCTTTACGGCTTGACCGGCGACCATATCCTTATTGCACCGCCGCTGACCATCCAGCGCGACGAAATCGACATCCTGATGGAGCGTTTCGATCGTACGCTCGAGCAACTGACCGAGATCCTCTGCCGTTACCTTAGAAAGGAAGAAGAACAGTATAGAGACAGAACGATCAAGAGATACCGTGTGTCCAAAAACCTGCCCGGTTATGCCGTCGGCGAAATCGACAAAATCAAACCGGTTGAAGGCGCCAACGTAACCGATGCCATGGAGTCCGGCTACCCCCCTTCAAAGGGGAATGCCTGCGAGCTACGCGATCAGGAGTCGAAAAGGAAGGACAAATAGCGCCTATGAAAAGTAAAGTTTTTGAACTTGACGATGTCATAGATCGCTACCTCAAGGCTGGTCAGACCTGGATGATCGGCGGATTCGGCCGCGGTGGCGTGCCCTTCACACTGCTGGAGAAGATCGCCCGTCACCCGCAGACCCTTTCGAATCTGACTCTTATCAAGAACGACGCCAACGAACCGGGGCTCGGCATAGACCTGCTGTTCAGACAAGGCATGGTAAACAAACTAATCGCGACCCACATCGGACTCAACCCCGACTTTATCGATCGGATGAACCGGGGCGAGATCGCGTGCGAACTTGTTCCCCAAGGTATTTTTGCAGAACGCATCCGCGCCGGCGGCGTGGGCATCCCGGCCTTCCTTTCCGACATCGGCCTGGGAACCGAAGTGGCCGAAGGACGCGAGACCCTGAACCTGAACGGCCGACCATACCTTGTCGAATATGCGCTTCGGGGTGACGTTGCCCTGGTCTGCGCCGATATTGTTGATCTCGCAGGCAATGCCTGGTGGCGCGGCTCGAATCGCAACATGTGCGTGCCCATGGCCTATGCCTGCCGCACCACCATTCTGGAAGCCAGCGAAATTGTCGACATCGGAGTTATCGCACCGGAAAACGTGCATGTCCCCGGTGTGCTCGTCGACGCTATTGTGCAAGCGCAGCCGCGTGCCCACGCCCGACAGGATGCATAATGTCTAGTCATGGAGAAAAACCGCGTTTCAGCCGGGAGGAAGCAATCATCCTCCGCCGCGCAGCCCTGGAGATTAAGGACGGTATGCTTGTCAACCTTGGGATAGGACTGCCTACGCTTTTGCCGAACTTTTTGCCGAAAGGGCTCCAGGTCAGTTTCCATTCGGAGAACGGCTTTGTCGGTATGGG
>JASKKK010000080.1 GCA_030154185.1 Desulfuromonadales bacterium | reverse complement strand
TTTCGCTGAGGCTTGGCGGTTTTAGCTTTGGAGAATGACGCGATGGTCTTCTTTTTTCAAGGGCACTGCCCTGTTACACCACTTGTTTGGACTCTAACTCTCCGAGTTTTTCGTAGAATGGGATCATAGGCATTGAACTTTAGCTGTGTCGGGAATTCTCCTTAAGGTCTGCCGACGGACAGGCTTCTCAATTCAGCATCCCCTGAAACTGAAAAACTCCGGTGGGCAGGCATTTATATCGGCTCTGATCAAAGTTTGCATGTCTCCGCCGGGGATGGTAAGTTATGATCGAGCGACTGCTCTAAAGGCGCCTTCCGTATGGAGTTATCAGATTTTTTATTGGCGTCTGGAATTCCTGGATGGAAGCCATGGTAGCAGGATCCGGAATGAAGACTTATTTTCTTATCCTTCGAGCCAGACCGGTTCCCGGCAATCCGAATTTTGGTGTAGTTCCCGGCGTCAGTGCGTACTTCTGGGTCAGGGAACGCCGTCCCGATGGGGCCATGCGACGGGCCAGGCACTACCTGAAGCATCAGGGCTGGGGTCTCGAAAGGATCGAGTTGGACGCCATGTTATCGGGGCCCGCACTCCATTCGTGGTCCGAGAACGAATCGGCGGCGTATCGTAAAGCTCAGGAATTCGGTATTTCCATGTTTTTGAAATAGGTGGTGGTTGCGTTACTCGGCAACTGTGTGTTGCTGCGATGAAAAAGGAAATGTCCCGGAAATCCGGCAATAATCGCTCCGAACCCTGGAGATCATCTCGATTTTTATTGTAAATTTCCTGTTGATTTTATAGAAAAAAAGAGTATTTTTGGTCCGTCTGTCATGGGGGCAGACGGTGTTTCAATTCTTATTCTTATATTTACGGGGATTAGGAGATTTATCATGATGAAGAAAGTTCTGGTGTTTTTCTGTGTTCTGCTCATGGCTGGTATGACCGTTGCCTGTCAGAAAAAAGATGAAGTTCCTGCTACCGTAGAAGAATCGCAGGAAATGGCACCGGCTATGGACCAGGCTGTTGAAGAAACGACCGAAGCCGTTGAGGAAGCCGCCGATAGCATGGAAGAAGCTGCCGATGCGGCCATGGATGAAGCCAGCGAAGCCGTTGAAGCTGCCGGCGATGCCATGGATGAAGAAGCGCCCGCTGCCGCCGAATAAGCCGGTTTGCAGCCATCCCCCTTATGCCCCATATGGCATGAAAGGGGCCATGCAGTGATTCGAAAAGCCCTCAGGCCTTTTACCTGAGGGCTTTTTGCAGCTTAGGACCTTGAGGGGTAAGATAGATGAGGATGGACCGCGTGGATGAAAAACGCCTGGTATGTACACAACCTTTTACCTGGTGCGAGGTCCATGCGGATGGTACGGTTTTCGGTTGTTGCCCATCCTGGTTGGGCGCCCCGATGGGTAATCTGTTGCAACAGCCCTTCGAGGATATCTGGAACGGTCAAGCGGCCCGTCAATTGCGTCGATCTGTACTAAACGGAACCTTTGCGCAATGCAACCGTTTACGCTGTCCCTGCCTTTCCGCCATCATGCCACCGGTAATGTTTCTGAAGGAGGTCGCATGCGCAGCGCTGAAAGAGCTTCTGAGTCGCAATGTGGTGCGATTGCCGTTTGGGCCGCGCACCGTAAACCTCTGTTATGATCATCGCTGCAATCTTTCCTGTCCCAGTTGCCGCAGGGATTATATGCCCGCCGGGAAACGGGCCGAAAGACGATTGCAGCAGATCGAAGGACGCATCAGAAAATATCTTTGGCCCCATGTGGAGGAACTGATTATAGGTGGTTTCGGTGATCCCTTCGGCAGTCCCTCCTACAGGTCGCTGCTGCGGGGATTGGCAGGCAAGGATTTTCCGCGACTGCATACGCTTCGTTTGCATACCAATGGGCTGTTGTGGGACAGGGATATGTGGGCGACCATGCCCTATGCCGCCGAATTGCTCAAATCGGCCGAGATTTCCGTCGATGCGGCCACCCCTGCAACCTATGCCGTCAATCGTCGCGGTGGAGAATTTTCTCGATTGCTGCGCAATCTGGCTTTCATTCGCACCCTGGGGGTGCCGATCAAACTGAGTTTCGTGGTCCAGCAGAACAATTATCGGGAAATGTCCGACTTCGTCGCCATGGCACGGGACTTCGGTTGTGAAGTATATTTCAGCCAGCTTGTCAATTGGGGTACCTACGGCGACGCCGAATATATCGGCAGGGCCGTACACGATCCGAAGCACTTCGAACATTCGGCGTTTCTCGATATATTGGAGACCTTGGCTGATATGGATGGCGTCGATATCGGGAACTTGCGTCCGTTGTTGCCACAACGCAATTAGGGTTGTTGGCCGATCGGCTACATTAAGGCTCTGAAGCTGCACGATAGTGCACCGCTCGATCTGATTGCCGCTCTATGCAGATTTTGAAAACGACTTGATGCGCTAGCTCCAGCCAATAAACGAAATCGGTACGGGATATGCAGAAGATACCTACTGTCCGATGATGATCAACGGATCAGCAATCTCCGAACAAATTCATATGCCTGGCGTATGGATAACGAAAAGTCCCGGTTTTGAAGTGCCGGAATGAAAAGGAGGAAGATATGCAAGTTCGCACATCTAAGGCTGAATGGAAAGGCACATTGAAGAAGGGCAGCGGAACCATGTCCCTTGCCGGTGGGGCGTATGAGGGGCCCTATAGCTTTGCCTCGCGCTTTGAGAATGCGCCGGGAACCAATCCCGAAGAGCTTATAGGGGCTGCCATAGCCGGTTGTTACTCGATGTTCCTTTCAGCACTTCTTTCCAACGACGGTTTTGAGCCGACGCGTATTACCACTTCCGCTACGGTCGTCTTGGATGATGGTCCCTCCATTACCTCGATTACCCTTGAAACCAACGGGGTCGTGCCGGATCTCACGGAGCAGGTTTTCCTGGAAAAGGCCGAGGAAGCGAAGGAAAACTGCCCGGTCTCCAAGGCGCTGGCCGGAACCGAAATACGGCTGGTCGCCAATTTTGCCAAGTAACCCTTTTCCGTGCATCATGCTAGATCTGGCGCAGGGCGATTTTTGATCGTTCTGCATGGGCTTGCCAGGATAAAGTGGGAGGCAGGGATGCCATTTAAACGATATGTTGTTGAATTGGGGTATGGAGCCGACCTGCATGGAGCCGACCCGACAAAGGCAGCCATCAGGGCGGTGAAGGATGCCATTTCGCGCAGTTGCCTGTGTGGTCTTTTTGACATCGTCGGAATCGAAGACCCCGGGGAGATGCATGTTGCGGTGAAGATCGGCTGCCCGAAGCCCGGCGATGTCGTGGCTGAGGAAGTGCTAGCGGAAATTCCCTTCGGGACCAAGGAACTCGAAGTCGTCGAAGGGGGACTCCTCACCCAGGGGCTCGAAGTGCCGTCTCTGGGCAGCGGAGACAACATTCTCGTTGCCATAGCTTCTCTGACCGTTTCCGTGAATATCGATTGAATCCGGAACCGGCGGCGAGGCTGCAACTGGCATCCTGCAGACGCAGCCGAATTCACCGTTATATTCGGTTGTGATGGATTCCGGCAGGTTCGGAACCCTGTAGCATGACGGAAAAGAGAAAAAGGGATCAGGTCGTTACGACATCTTTCCGTAGCGGCCTGATCCCTTTTCCGTTCTGCGGCCGGGTTCTCTGACCATCGAGCCAGCCCCTGCTACAGTCCTCCTTCGTGCGACAGTTGTGTCATCGCCTTTTAAGACAACTGTAACATTTCCCTCCTCTATTACTTTCTTGCCGACTAAAGTTCCAAAGCTTGCCGGAAAGGCCGGCGGTTGCCGGCCGGTTCATTTTCCGGACCACCGATCAGATATAGCGGATGCTTACTTCCTTGAGGTATTTCTTCTCCAGAACCTTCGCCAGGCGTTTGGTGATATTGCGGCGTATTTCCAGGTCTTCGGGGTGACGGGGATCCTGGTGCGCCTCGTTGATTTTGGTGCCGATCACGAATTGGATACTGTCGCTGTCGCGTAACAGATTGGTGAGTTTGGCCGCGCCGTTTTTTTCTTTCGGGGCTTCGCCGCTTTCGAGCAACTGGACCGTGTTGGTAAGGGTCAGAATACCTTCGGTAATGAGATCGACACCCTCCATGGTGGCGATTGGCGGAATGCCCTTGGCCACCGTCGTCAGGTCGGTGTGGATTTCGCGTTCCAGTTCCCGTGCCACGATCTCGGCAGAGGTGCCGCCGCAGATGACCTTGTTGCCGCGGAAGGCGTTGAGTATCCAGGCGTATTCGCGGTCGTGGTCTTTGGAAAAGGGCGGGCCGGTCAGCAGGATGGTGCGCCGAGGGGTGCGAAAATAAAGCACCGCGGCCGTCATGTCGTCGCCTGGTTTGCGACTGTCTTCCAGGTTCCTGGCCTGGTCCACGATCTCCCTGGCCAGTTCGCGGGCGGAAATGGACGGGTTGTTCCGCACCAGATCGAGGGCGAAGTCGGCGCATCCCGAGCGTCGCCATCCGAGCTTGTATTCGTCGGATCCGAGGCCGGCCTGGCTGATGCCGTCGGACATGATTATCAGGCGGTCCTGGGGGTGTACGTCGATTTCATAGATGCGCAACCTGCGGTTTTCATGTCGCGGTGACCAGACTTCCTTGTAGGGCGGGTCGATCAGGGCCTGGTTTCGGATAAGGATGACCGGAGGGTTGTCCATTTCGATGAGGCGCACCCCTTCGCCGGGCATGTAATCGACGATGGAAAAGGTGGCGTAGCTGACCTTGCGGGTCTGACATACCGGCAAGGCATCCATCATGACTTCGGCGGAGGGGATGATGGCCTGATTGCTGGCGACGAATTTAAGGGCCATGGTTGCCGTCATGTTGGACAGGATACCTGCCTTGACTCCGTGACCGAGGCCATCGGACAAGATGGCTATGATCCGGTTGAAGCCGGGGGTTTTCTGCATCAGGAAGCAGTCGCCGCAAATGTCCTCCCCGACGCAGTTGTATTGGAACGACTCGATTTCCACAAACAGTGACTTTTGCATGGCACATCACCTGTCCTTGACTTTGTTGTCGTCATCGACGTGTTGGGCCGGTGAGAAGCCTTCCGCCAGTGAACGGAGCAGAATTTCCGTGTCGGCCATATTTTCACCAAGCTTGCAGGCGATTTCCTGTACCGTCTTCAGGTTTTTGTGGATGACCTCACGAGCCCGTTTGGCAATCATTTCCCGCGGCATTTCATGGGCTGTGATGTCGCTGATGACCCCGCCGATAACCTGGCCCGGATCGATGGGGAAAATATTTATCTGGAAAATTCTGTCCTCAACGTGCAGGGCGTCGTGCTGCAAGGTCTCTCCACCGTCGAAGACCTGCTTGAAAAGCTGGGTGAACGGCAGGATGTGTTCCAGTACGGCACCTTTAAGGCCCGGACACAGATCATAGGCTTCTGCAAGATCATCGCTGAACAGTTCGGCGAATTGGCGGTTGCAGTCGACCACCCGCAGGTCATTGTCGACCAGCACGATGGCAGAAGGTATGCAGTGCAGCAGGGCATTGGCTTTGCGCTGCGCCTGGCGGCGCAGGTACGACAGGCACATGGAATTCTCGGCATGTCCCGAGAGGATCGCCGCGGCAAAATCCCGACAGGTTTCGTATCCGCAGCCGCCGCAGTTCAGCTCGTCATCCGTCCTCTCCTTGCCGATAAGGCGCAGGGCCTGACGGATCTGTTCTTCGCTGTAATCTCGCGTCGGCAACGCTTCGTCGACAACGATTTCGGTGATATCGTTGCGTGGAATGCGATGAACGGGGGCTTTCGGTACGTCCGCACGGGCGATGACCTCCTGCCACTGATCCAGATTGCCTTCGCGGAGTTCGGCGCAGGGGCCGTTGATGCATCCGCCGCGACAAGCCAGCAATTCCATGAAAAGGGGTTGGGGCAGGGCTTTCGGTGTGAATCCGGAAAGGACGTGACGGATGCCGTTGATGCCGGCCACCGTAATGCAGCGCGCCTTTTCTCCGCCGCCCTGTACTTGAATGGTCTCTATCATGCCGCCTTCCACCGGATACAGGGCGCCCTCCTGGGAGATTTCCGGTACAAACCGGTCTTCATCGGCCGGAGTGAGGCGGGTTGGATCGATATGCTTTTCCTTCAGCCATTGCCGGAGGTCGGCGAAGGTGATGACGGCGTCGAGCAAACCCGGATGCCGGTCCGCTTCATTTTTCTTGGCGCCGCAGGGGCCGATAAAGACGATGCGGATGTCCTTGCCGTAATGTTCCCTCAGCATGGTGCAATGGGAAAGCAACGGAGACAGGGCGTTGGTGATGGAACCGGTCAGGTCGGGAAGATATTTCTGAATATAGGTAACGGCAGCCGGGCAGGCTGAAGACAGATAAAGCCGTTTTTCCCCTTTGGCCAGGTCGGCGGTGACAAGGGCCGATACTTCCTGCGCCCCCAACGCCGTTTCGCTGACGCCTGTAAAGCCGAGCCTGTGCAGGGCCGCGATGATATTACTGGTGGGGATGTCGGGAAATTCACTGACGTAGGATGGTGCGATGGAAACGAATACCCGGTCATTGGCGGAAAGCATTCGTTTGGCTATATCGAGGTCGTCGCGAACACGTTTGGCGCCAGCCGGGCAAACCCGCACGCAGGTGCCGCAGGCGACGCATTTTTCGGGTACGATTCGGGCCTGTCCGTCAGCGACCTTGATCGCTTTGACAGGGCAGTATCGCACGCATTTGGCACAATCCTGACATTCCGTTTCCCGGGTATAGATGGGCGGTTGAACTGACTGTTGCTGATTCATGTCTGATGTGACCCCTTTGGATTGAGAGGATCGGGTGATGATGCCGGATATACGGGCTGCTATCGAAGCATCGGTAGAGCAGAGGCGGAGCGGCGTGCAGGAGAAGGGCGTTTCGGGGCGGTCCGTACAATTCACTGCATGGCGCTACTCTTCCGTAAACAGGTTGTCCCTCAAAATTTTAAGAATGTCGGCCTGGTTGGCATGGGTAAATATCTTTTCATCGATCTTGAGGATGGGACCCCGGTCGCAACGCTCTTCGCACCGGCTGCCGCGCAAGTCGACCTGGTCCTGCATCTGGTGTTCTGCAAGGAACGATTCGATGATTTCCAGGTTCCGGTCGTTGCCGCGACTGAAGCAGGAACTCCCCATGCAGATGACAATTTGCTTTTTCATCGTAAAAAATCTCCTCAAATCGTGCAAAACGCATCCGGTGGCAGGATTGAGTGGTTGCAAAATAATCGCTTTGCCTACGAAATCAAAAATCTTACAAATCTGCTCATGATTTTTTTCGCCCATCCCCCCCCGGGGGCGGCAGAGCGTATCCCCGCAGCTTGCAAGTCGGAGTTCATTCCCGCAGGCATGCTCCTGCTGGCAAGAACTGTGATATTCCCTCCGGCTTGGGGAGGAAACGTTTGAATTAGAACACTTACGCAGGCATTATAAGGGAAAATGGCCGATAAATGAAACAGTTTTGAACACGATATGATATTAAATGTTGTTTACGGTAAAGGGGTGGAAATGGCATGTTCACTTTTTAAACCGGAGCTCGCCGGGCTGAAGTCGTTGCATGCGGCTCCTTCAACGCTCTTGCAAGCTGTTTAATATAGGTTAACCTCTTGATACGACAGATATTTATCGTATCGATGGTTTTGAGGGGAAAGATTCGATGACATCAGACAGGGAACAAAAGCAGGATGCCGCAGATCTACAGGATATCCTAAGGCGGAGTGTGACCGTCTTGGGCGAAAGGCACGCCGGCAACAGACTCAAATCCCTGAAACTGCTGGCGGAGCGATTGACGGAACACGCCGTTCCAGCCGCATTTTCGACCCTGAGTGGCAGCGACCTGGCGGATTTTCTGGAACGCTCGCTGGCTATGGTGGAGGGATGCGGCGATAGCGATGGGGTATCGGTTGTACTGTGGCCGTTGGCCCGGTCGGGTCGTTTCTGGTTCTCCGTTTGTGCGTGCGATGTTCCTTACCTGTTTGATGCCGTGGCCGGTCTCGTCAAGCAGCGGGTTTTGCGGTTCCGGGTGGTGGCGCATCCGATCCTTAACGCACGCCTGCGAAAGGACGGCTTTCATCTGGTCAAGGGGGATAGAAACGTATCCCGGCTGTCTATGATGATATTCGAATTGCAGAGTTTTTTGCCGGAGGAGGATCCCCGTTTTTCCGAAGACGTGAGGTGCCTGGTCAAAGGCATGGCCAGGCTGGCTGACGACCGTCCGCTTCTGGCACAACGCCTGGAAAGCCTGCAACCCTTTGCCGAAGCGGATGGTTACGGAGCCTTCTGGCGCTGGCTGCAGGCCGGCAATTTCGAACCTGTGGCCTATCGCTGTCTCGATATACGTTTACGGGACGATGGTGAGTTGGTGCTGTTTCAAATAGACGATGCCACCATAGGATTCATCCCCGGCAACTGGGAAGTATTCCCCGAGTCTGGTCAGTGCCTGTGTGAAATGCCGACACCGTTTCGTCAGCGCATGCTGCGCTACGAGACCGTCACGGTGGTACCCGGAGAACAGTTGAGTCCGGTACGCCCGGAGGAACCGCTCCTGTTTCTGGCTTTGCGGGAAAATGTCGATCCGGAGTTGTGTCGGGAGCATGTGTTTGCCGGCATGCCGACCCCTCAGGGGCGTGTGCAGGGCAATATCGCTCTGGCGCCGCTGCGTCGTCGTATCCAGCAGGTATTGCATTCTCTCGGCGTCCGCCCCCATTCCCACGACTGGCGCAAGACCATGGAAATTCTCGATGGTTTCCCGACCATCGAATTGTTTTTGATCCATCGCGTCGAGTTGACCCGCATCGTTCGGGCCCTGACGCAGTTGTATCGCGACGGTACGGTCAAAGTTGTTTCGGTTCCCGGGTTGGCTGCAGGCTGGCTGAGCCTGGTGGTCATGCTGCCGAGACGTTTTTATTCGGCCGACAATCTGCAACGTATGAAAATTTATCTTCAGCGCTACCTGCAGACGGATCAATTTTCCGTTCGTATCGGTCAAGGGGGAGTGGACACGGTTACATTGCAGGTTCGCTGTCCCCTGCAAAGCGGTCTGGAGCAGATCGATACCGCTCGTCTCGAACGCGCGTTGACGCGTATCGGCCGTTCATGGGAAGAAAAGTGCGGTTTGCTTCTCGAAAAACATCACGGTCCCAGGGAAGGGGCCCGGCTGACGGCCCGTTTTCTGCCCCTATTTTCCCGGGAATATCGAGCCTTGGTGCATCCCCGCTATGCGGTGCGGGATATCCGGGGATTGAATAAGCTGGTTAAGGAAAAAAGCGAACACTTCGCCCTCTGGGGACCTCTACCCGGTCAGGAAGGGCAGTATCTCTTGCAGTATTATGGTTTGAAGGCCTTGCCTCTTGGCAGGATCATGCCGGTGCTGGAAGATCTCGGCCTCGAAGTGGCGACCAATGTCGATTTCGAAGTCGGCGACCAACCGCAGCGCTGCTTTATTCACAGCATTGCGGTGCATCTGCCGCCTTGCCATGACGAAACCACGTCGGTACGCGATTTGCTTCTCGATGCGCTGCAGGCCGTACGCTCCGGTAGTACGGAAAGCGATATGCTCAACCGCCTGGTACCCCTCGGCGGCATGAGTTGGCGCCAGATCAGTCTTTTGCGGGCCTATCGCGATTACATGCTGCAGCTGGGGCATCCCTTCAGCAGGGGTGATGTGGGGCGGGCCATGGTGGCTCAGGTCGCCGTCTCCAGGTTGCTGTACGCCTATTTCGAGGCCAGGTTTGAAGGTCCCGGTGAAGAAACGGACCTGCGGCAAAAGGAGGAGAAACTTCTGCCGCCCCTGCGCCAGGCCATGGTCGAAGCTCTTGCCGATGTCAAAGATCTGCGACAGGATACGATTCTCCGTACCCTGTTCAACCTTATCGACGCCACTTTGCGGTCCAACTTCTTCGTCTGCCGCGATGATCCCGGCCACCCCCTTTCATTCAAAATCGCATCCATGGGAATCATAGATCTGCCGGCTCCGCGTCCGGTCTATGAAATATTCGTTCATTCTCCGTTGATGATGGGCATTCATTTGCGCGGCGGAAAAGTGGCCCGCGGCGGGATTCGGTGGTGTGATCATCAGGAAGGGATGCGGGGCGAGGTTCTGGGCCTGATGAATACCCAGATGATAAAAAACGCCTTGATCGTGCCGGTCGGCTCCAAAGGCGGTTTTGTCGTAAAACACCTCCCCGTCGACCGGGATGCTGCTCAGAAGCAGGTGGCTCAGGCGTATGAATCCTTTATTCGCGGCATGCTCGATCTCACCGACAACCTCGTTGAAGAAAGCGGACATCGGTTGGCCCGATTGGTCGCCTACGACAATCCGGACAGCTATCTCGTCGTCGCAGCAGATAAGGGGACCGCACGTTTTTCCGACCGGGCCAACGCCATAGCGGCCGGCTACGGTTTCTGGCTTGGAGACGCCTTTGCCAGTGGCGGATCCCGCGGCTACGATCACAAGAAGCTCGGCATAACGGCGCGCGGAGCCTGGGTAAGTGTTCGCAGACATTTCCGCGAGCTGGATGCCGCTTTCGCCGATAAGCCTTTGACTGTCATCGGCATCGGGGATATGAGCGGCGACGTGTTCGGTAACGGATTGCTGCAATCCGATCGGCTGCGGTTGCTCGCCGCCTTCGACCAT
>JASKKK010000005.1 GCA_030154185.1 Desulfuromonadales bacterium | reverse complement strand
CGGTATGGACAGCAACAATCTGAATATTCCGCTGGAACAACCTGCTTAAGACTCTTGGGCCATTTAAGAGCCAATTTCGAATTTTTCAGGGACGACTAATTAACACATACACAAAATCGAAGCCCGGAGGGTCGTTCTCCGGGCTTTTCCATCAACTTCCACTTTCCAACATTCAGTCCTCAACCCTTGGCACTCATATCTCACCGTCGCCACTTTATGGAACACCCCATGGAGGGATGCTGGTCTGCTTGGGGCGCAACACCGCGCACCAGTCGGTCCATGGCTTCTCTGAGTTCCCGGCGGGTCACTTCCTTTTCATTTTTCCAGTTGTCGTCGATACGACCGTGATAGACCAGATGCCCCTCCTTGTCGAACAGATAAGGGTCCGGCGTGCATTGGGCGGCGAATAGGCGTGCCACTTCCTGAGTATCATCCACCAGATACGGAAAGTCGATATGCAGCTCGGCCATTTTGCTTTTCATGCCCGCCGGGGCATCCTCGGGATAATCGGGATGTATATTGCTGTTTATGGCTACGGTATGGATGCCGCGAGGCTTGAATTCCTCGGCTAAAGCCACCAGGCGGGGCCATTGTGCGTTGGCGTAAGGACAGTGATTGCAGGTAAACACCACCAGCAGGCCTTTACCGCCAAACAAATCGCCACTTTCGAAGGCCCGGTTATCCGGATCTTTGAGACGGAACGACGGCATCTTGCTGCCGATAGGCATATCCTGCGAATAGACCAGGGTCATGGTACCACCTCCGTTTCGGGAAAGAAGGATCGTCCCTGATATCATATCGCACCACGTACAAATAAAAACCGTTTCAGGGCTTTTCGAAAGCCGTCAATCGGCAGAAGCCGGCCGGATGCCGCGCACCTGCATTTGCACGGTGATACGCCCCTGCCATTCATTGCGCTGCGGCGTAAAGAGAACATCCTGTGGACCGGACAGGGATGCTTGAAGATGGCCCATACCGAAGGCGATACAGGGCAGACCATGCCCCCCCTGACAGACCGTGAAACGCAGATGTTTGTCGCCAACCCGTTGCGCTCCCCTTATGTGGACGCCGCGGACCAGGAAAACCGGTTGCGGATTTCCTGGTCCGAAAGGGGCGAGGCGCGACAATTCATCAATCCTTTGGAGATCGAGTTCTTCGAGAAACACCTCACCATCGTGAAACTGACGCGGCCGCAAGTCTTCAGGCTGCAGCCACTGGCGTGCCAGCGATTCGAAGCTGCGCCGGAACTCCTCAACGCGGTCGGCAGCAATGGTCAGCCCCGCAGCATATTCGTGACCGCCGTACCCCTGAAGGCAAATCCGACATTCGTGCAGGGCCCGATAGAGATGCAGCCCCTTGATTGAACGCCCGGATCCTTTTCCGCCCCTGCCGTCAAGAGCGATAAGCACGGTGGGCCGATGATATTTTTCTACCATGCGACTGGCCACGATACCGATGACCCCGGGATGCCAACGCTCGTCGGCAAGCACGATGCTGTGTGTAGAGGCTTCGGCATGCTGTTGCCACAGGACCTCGGCCTGGTCAAGGGTCTGTTGCTCCAGAGTCTGCCGGTCGCGATTGACCCGATCCAGAAGTTCAGCCGAAGACATAGCTTCTCGCACCGATTTTTCCAGCAGCAACTCGACGCCTACTGCAGCATCCTCAAGGCGACCGGCGGCGTTGATGCGGGGGGCCAGCCTGAATCCGACCGTCCCGCAGGTTACCTTTTCCACCCCGGCTACCTGCTTAAGAGCCTGTAACCCCGGTCGCCCCGAATGGCTCAACAACTCAAGCCCCGCCTTGGCAAGGGCTCGATTGAGTCCCCTCAGGGGAACGATATCGGCGATGGTTCCCAATGCGACCAGATCGAGACCGAAACGCAGGTCCGGCTCGGGCCGGTTTTGCCAATATCCGTCATCGCGCAGATGCTTTCTCAAGGCGACAAGGAGCAAAAAGGCCACCCCGACTCCGGCAAGATCTTTACAAGGGTATTGGCAGTCGCTACGGGCAGGATTCAAAACGGCCACGGCCCGGGGAAGCTTTTCTGGTACCTGGTGGTGGTCGGTAATGATCAGATCGAGCCCAAGTTCGGCCGCGCGGTCGGCTTGCCGGTGAGCGGAAATTCCGCAATCGACGGTTATCGCCAGAGTTGCCCCTTCGCCGGCACAGGCTTCTAGAGCGGATAGGGACAACCCGTAACCATCCTTGAGACGCAAGGGAATGTAGTAAGCGACTCTGGCTCCGCAAGAACGCAGGGTTTCCACCAGCAAGGCCGTAGCCGTCACACCATCGACGTCATAATCTCCATGAACGGCAATCAGTTCTCCATCGCGGACGGCTCTGCTCAAACGTTCCGTAGCCGATCCCATATCCGCCATAAGAGCGGGATCGGGCATGCTCGATAAACGTGCCTGTAAAAATTCCTGTATATCCCCAAGAGTATTCAGACCGCGTCTCAATAAAATCTCTGCGACAAGACGAGACACCTGCAGTTTTTTTTGTAATGAATCTCCGCTCAGGGCCTCGTTGGCATTTCGCTCCACCCAAAGACTGTCGTCATGCTGGTTCATGCTGGTATCCGCCATCTTTCCCGGTCTTTATAAAACAAAGGGCCGGAAGGAAATCCCTCCAGCCCCCTTCCTTAACAAAAAGGTAAAATGCCGTACGTCAGGAGGTCTTAGGGGCCCCCTTCCGATGCCGATTTTTGTAATCATCCCAGAACAGAAGTACGGGGCTGGCGACGAAAATAGAGGAGTAGGTCCCCACGATAACGCCGATCAGCATGGCAAAAGCGAAATTGTGGATCACGCCCCCTCCAAACAGGAACAGTGCCAGAATGACCAGCAGGGTCGTGCCGGAGGTAAGTATGGTGCGGGACAAGGTTTCGTTGATACTGGCATTAACCGTAGCCGGGAACTCTTCCTTCTTCTCTTTCCCGCTGTTCTCCCGGATACGGTCGTAAACGATAATCGTGTCGTTGAGAGAATAACCGATGATCGCCAGAAATGCGGCTATGATCGGCAGATCGATCTCTTTGCCGAACATGGAAAAAACGCCAAGCGTGATGAGCACGTCATGCACTAAGGCGATAATGGCACCCACGGCAAATTTGAATTCGAAACGGATGGTGATATAGATCAGCACCCCGATCATGGCGAAAACTATGGCCATGAGGCCTTTTTTTCGCAGGTCCTTGCCTACCTGCGGCCCGACCATTTCGACTCGGCGGATTTCAACGCTGCCTTCGCCGTAGGTCTTTTCCAGATGACTGCCGATCTGTTGGGCCAGCCCCTCGAGTTCGGAACTGGTATCCTGTGCACGCAACAGAAATTCATGGGATCCGCCCTCGAAATTCTGTACCAGCACCCCCTCCAGGTCCATATCCTTCAAAGCTTTTTTGATATCCGCAGCCTTGGTTGCGTCGGTGAACTTGACTTGAATCAGGGTTCCCCCGGCGAAGTCGATACCGTAATCGGGCCCTCCCTTGACGATCAGGGAAACGATGCCCGCAACGATAAGCAATACAGAGAAGACCATCGCCAACTTGCGCCGACCGATAAAATTTATATTGATGTCATGCTTGACAATCTCCATGCCTTCCTCCCTAGATGCTCAAGCGCTTGACCTGGTACCGCTCCAGGAAAAAATCGAAGATAACACGCGACACGAATATGGCGGTAAACAACGATGCCACTATACCGATGGAAAGGGTAACGGCAAATCCCTTGACCGGGCCGGTCCCGAACTGAAACAGCACCAGAGCCGCAATCAAGGTGGTGATGTTGGCATCCATAATGGTCAAAAAAGCCTTGCTGTAACCGGCATCAAGAGCATTGCGGGCACTTTTTCCCAGCCGAAGTTCTTCTCGGATACGCTCATAAATGAGAACGTTTGCATCGACCGCCATACCGAGGGTAAGTACGATACCACCGATACCCGGCAGGGTCAGGCTGGCCTTGAACAAGCTGAGCAGGGCCATAATGAACACAAGGTTGAGAACCAAAGCCAGGTTGGCCACCAATCCGGCAAGGTTATAGTAAATGCCCATGGCAAGTACCACCGCCAGGCTACCGATAATGACCGACCAGACCCCCCGATGGATGGAATCGAGGCCAAGCGAAGGACCGACGGTACGGTTTTCAAGGATGGTAACGGGTGCCGGGAGAGACCCGGCCCGCAGTACGATAGCCAGATCCGTGGCTTCCTGCTCATCGAATGACCCGGAAATCTGCGCGCTGCCGCCGGAGATCCGCTCACGAATAACCGGAGCGGAATATACCGTATCGTCGAGTACGATAGCCATGCGTTTGCCGATGTTCGAGGCGGTAATTTGATCGAATCGCTTGGCGCCTGCAGCGTTAAAGTCGATCGACACGTATGGCTCATTGAAACGAGGATCGATACGAACCTGGGCATCGGAAACAAGATCCCCGGTCAGTACGGTTTTGTCGTAAACAACCACAGGGGTCTGCGTGACCGCTCCGCTGCGCGAATCGACATGCCGTTCATAAAGAAGGCGGGTGCCTGGAGGCAGCATGCCTTTGACGGCAGCCTGGGCATCGACATTTTCCGCGACCAGCTTGAATTCCAGCAACGCGGTCTTACCCAGCAAAGCCACAGCACGCTTGGGGTCCTTGACGCCGGGCAGTTGCACAAGTATACGGTCACTGCCCTGTCTCTGCAAAACGGTTTCGCTGACGCCGAACTGGTCGATACGATTGCGCAGGGTTTCAAGTGCCTGTTTTACGGCATTGTCTTTGATGGAAGCCACCGCTGCGCTGGTAAAGCGATAATATTTTTGGATATAACCGCCCTCCGTTTCCAGAGTAAGGGGTTCCAGATTTCGATACCCCCCCTCTTCCATAAACGCATCGACCTGATTGCCGGCTTGCTCGTCATAAACCACGATCACGAGGCGATCGTTCCCCACACGGGAAACCCGCTTGAAGATAACATCTTTCTCCCTGAGCTCGGTTTCCACCTGATCCACAATGCCATCTATGCGGCTTTCGACAGCCTTTTCGACATCGACTCCCAATACCAGATGCATACCGCCCTGAAGGTCCAGACCAAGATGCAGGGGGTCAAAGCTTTTCTTCAGCCAACTGGGGCTACTATTGGGAAACAGCGTTGGCGCTAAGGCCAATAGAGACAGGGCGAGGCATAACAATACCACCCCTCCCCGCAGCTTTATGCTTTTGGACATGGCTGTTCACTACTCCTTTCGCAAATAAATGGCAATGCGCCAGATCGCCAGACGGCACGATCGGATCGCAGCGCTGAGACGTCATCCCGAATGCAAATCTGACCAGTGCCCGGCACCGGCCCAGTCGAGGACGATACCGCCCCGTCTGCAACGACACGTATGAATGCAGAGGGGCGGTGCACTGTTAATCATTGACTGGGGGAAAATCTTCCCCCTCATCAGCTTGCTTCGGCACTTACGATGGAGGAACGATTGATCTTGATCTTGACACCGGTAGCGATCTCCAGGGTGATGATATCGTCCTGCAGCCCGGCGACCTTGCCGTGGATTCCCCCGGCCGTAACCACCGTATCCCCTACCTTAAGCGCATCCACCAGCTGCTTGTGTTCTTTGGCGCGTTTCTGCTGGGGACGGATAAGCAGAAAATAAAAAATCCCGAACATCAACACCAGCATGATGACTGTTCCATAAGGGTTGCTTTCACTGCCGGGAGGCGAAGCCATGGCATGAGCTTCGGAAATCCAGAACATAATCGGCTCCTTCGGTTTTAAAATTGATCTAACGGTTAAAAGATACTAGCAGCCTACCACAAAAGCCCGATAAGCCTGAGGCCTTTTTCATCCGATCAACCCGCCGGCATTTCTGCGTTGGAAAAAATCCGTTCGGAAAGCGCCGAATCGACCCTGTTCGATGGCGGTCCGCGCCTCGTTCATCAGATTGAGATAGTAGTGCAGATTGTGCCGGGTATTGAGCATGGAGGCGAGGATTTCATTGGATTGAAACAGATGCCGCAAATAGGCACGACTGTAGTGGCGACAAACATAACAATCGCATTCGGGGTCGATGGGATTGGCATCATCGGCGTAACGCGCCTGTTTGATGCTGATTTTTCCGAACGAGGTAAACAGCGTGCCGTTGCGGGCATTGCGGGTCGGCATGACGCAATCGAACATGTCCACCCCTCTGGCAATCCCTTCGACGAGATTTTCCGGGGTTCCGACCCCCATCACGTATCGGGGGCGGTCAACCGGCAGCAGCGGCAGGGCAACATCCATCATTTCGTACATGCGCTCTGCTTCTTCGCCGACGGATAAACCGCCGAGAGCATAGCCGTCAAAACCGATATCCATCAACTGTTCGGCGCTCTGTCGGCGCAGATCAGGATACATGCCGCCTTGCACGATACCGAACAGTGCGGCACCGTCCGGTCCGCTGCGCGCCTGTTTGGAACGTTCGGCCCAACGGGTGGACAAGGCGGTCGAGTCGGCGACATAGGATCGCGGCGAAGGGTATGGGATGCACTCGTCGAAGACCATGATGATATCCGCACCCAAGGCCTCCTGAACAGCGATGGAGAGTTCCGGCGTGAGGATCTGATGGGAACCATCCAGATGCGACTGAAAGCGCACCCCCTCCTCGCTGATCTTTCGCAGTTTGCCCAGACTGAACACCTGAAAGCCACCGCTGTCGGTCAGAATCGGTCCGTCCCAGTTCATAAACCTGTGCAATCCGCCAAGCCGCCGGATTCTTTCATGACCTGGACGCAAAAACAAATGATAGGTGTTGGCCAATATGATCTGAGCGTCTTCGGCCTTCAAATCTTCAGGCAGCATGGCCTTGACCGTGCCCTGAGTACCAACCGGCATGAATGCCGGAGTCTCAACAATGCCCCGCCGGGTCGTCATGCGTCCGCGCCGGGCACGGCTGTCGGGGTCGGATTTTAAAAGTTCGAAACTGAATTCGGACACAGAATCAAGCTCTTTCCATGATATCGTCGAAGAGATCGTTCATAGCGGCAGTTTTACTCCGATCTCCGACCATAAAGGATCAAAGGATCAACATGCAATCACCGTAGCTGAAAAAACGGAACTGTTCGGCAACGGCCTGACGATAGGCCTCCAGGATGAATCGATGACCAGCAAAGGCGGCCACCAGCATCAACAGGGTGGAACAAGGCAGATGAAAGTTGGTGACGAGCCCGTCAATGATGCGAAACGTAAACCCCGGCCGTATGAACAGATCGCAGGTGCCCTCGCCTGCCTGCAGACGGCCCTGTTCGCCGAGAGCGTATTCCAAAGTACGGGTACTGGTGGTACCGAGGGCGATGACCCTCCTCCCCTGGGCTTTGGCCAGATTGACCGCGGCTGCCGTATCCGCCGGTACGTAATAATTTTCTTCGTGCATACGATGTCCGACAATGTCATCGTCACGCACGGGAAGAAAGGTCCCCAGCCCCACGTGCAAGGTCAGCGGGCAGATTTGCACTCCTTTGCCTCGCAGCGTCTGAAAAATGTCCTCGGTAAAATGCAACCCTGCGGTAGGCGCCGCCACTGCACCCGCTTCGCGGGCAAAGACGGTCTGGTAACGAAGGCGGTCTTCCGGAGTATCCTCGCGGCGGATATAGGGCGGCAGCGGAATGCGACCGACCTTTTCCAATACGCTCCCGAAATCGTCACCACAATTGAACCGCACATGTCGATATGGCGGTTCGCCGCCTTCGACAACAGTACCTTCAAGCCCCTCGCCAAGCAGCAGACGGGTACCGGGACGAGGCGGTTTGGAGCATTTGGTCAGGCAGGCCCAGATCTCTTCGGCGCCGGGCAGACGTCGGACCAGGAATACCTCGATACGTCCGCCGGTTTCCTTACGACCGATGAGGCGTGCAGGAATCACCCGGGTATCGTTTACAATCAGAACATCGCCGGACCGGAACCAGGTACAGATATCGGAGAACTGAGCAAGCTCAACCTTTTCCGTCGCCCGGTTGAGAACCATCAAACGGGAATCCTGCCGCTGCGCCGGAGGATGCTGGGCAATCAGTTCTTCCGGCAGATCGAAATCAAAATCACTCAAACGCATCTGTTCTAAGTACCAGGTCGGTGCACGGGCTTCGATTGCCTCGGCAATCAAGCATATCCGAGATCCGAATGTCAACGGCCATCAGTGGGCATTGCCGTGGATTGTATACAAAAAAGCGTATCGATGGTCCATCACCCTCGAACCACGTAAACCAGCAACAGACCGCTCAACATCAGCAGCAACCCCATACCTCGCAGTACGCGGTCGGGAAGTCCGAGAAAACCAAGCAGCATTCTCTTCATTCTCGGCGGCGAAAGAAACCAGGGTATTCCTTCGACAATCATTACCACCCCTGCCACCGTCACCAAAAAGTCGATCATTCCTCTCTCCCAGGCCGGACGAACCAAACCAGGTTTATCAAAAACAACCACCGGATCCGGTGATGCCTGCCTTGTCATCCCGCAAAAACGGATAAACTGCGGCAAAGGGCGCTATCTTAATCCTCTACGCGAAGGCTGTCAAGATGATCACGATGAGAGCATTACTCGCCCGCTCTAACCGCTTGTTCCCCTACCTGTTACGCGACGCCCCTTTCCGAGGATGGCGTCCCCGATTCGAAACGGACTTCGATTTGCCGGGACGTCGGACTCGATTTCCGAGCAAGTTCTGAGCGTCTTTCTCACGTCCGCAGATTTGAAGGGCATTTAAAATATCGCGCCTGTTTTCGGGAAGATGCCATAAAAGGAGGGCTTTTTGCAAACGTCTTTCCTTTGCGGATTTGGCTACATGAACAGGCTGCCCTGTTTCTGGATGAACTCCCGTATGATACATGCAAGTCGCGAGAGTCCCCGGAGTAGGCGTAAATTCCTGAACCTGCTCGACACGCATACCGTTGGCCTTGAGGAACAAGGCCGTATCGACCATATCGTCAAGACTGCAGCCGGGATGCCCGGCAATCAGATAGGGTACCACCGCCTGGCGCTTGCCCACAGCATGGCTGTACTGACGAAAAAGGTCCAAAAACCGCTCGAAAAGTGCAGGACCGGGTTTGCGCATAAAAACTGCGGCCTTTGCACTTAACGTTTCTGGTGCCACCTTCAACAGCCCGCCGACATGGTGATTAAGCAATTGTTTGAAATATGCGGGTTGACGCTCCAACAGGTCCAACCGAACTCCGGAGGCGACAAAAACATGCCGAACATTGGGAATGGCACGAACTTTCTCGAGCAAAGAGGCTCCGGCCCGGTCCTCGATGACAAGATGCCGACAAGGTGTTGGAAAAAGGCACCCGTCCCTGCGACAGTTCTTTTGCGCTTTTAAGTTTCCGCAGGACATGCCGTACATGTTGGCAGTCGGCCCGCCGACATCGCTGACAGTGCCCCGGAAATCGGCTTGCTGCGCCATTTGCGAAACTTCGGCAACGATAGAGGCCTCAGAACGGCATTGAATCAGTTTGCCCTGATGCGATGCAATAGCGCAAAAGGCACAGCCGCCGCAGCAACCGCGGTGGCTGGTGATGGAAAACCGAATCTGTTCAAAAGCCGGGACAGGATCGGAATAACCGGGGTATGGCTTGCGACTGAACGGCAAGGCATAGATTTCATCGAGTTCCGACGAAGACAAGGGAAGAGCAGGACGATTGACGACTACCCAACGATTGCCATGTCGCTGAGCCAGAGCCTTGCCGCAATATGGATTGGCCTGCCCGGCAGCCATACGGAATGCCAGATTGAAAGCCTGCAAATCGCTGGACACGGCCTCGAAAGACGGTAGTTCCACAGCCGCCTCAGGAAAATCCGAACGAATCGTGACGGTGCCTGGCAAATCGGAAATCTGCGAGGGCTTTTCGCCTGCGCAACAGCGTCGGGCCAGCTCGAGCAAGGTTTTCTCTGCCATACCGTAGATGAGAAGGTCGGCCTTGGCATCGACCAAAACAGACCGTCGCACCTGTTCGGACCAGTAATCGAAATGAGCCAGACGCCGCAGACTGGCTTCTATCCCGCCTATGATAACCGGCAATCCTTTATGTACCCCTTTCAGGGCTGCAGTATAAGCTATCACAGCGCGATTGGGACGCGCCCCGGCACGGCCACCAGGCGTATAGGCGTCGTTGTGCCTCAGTTTACGGGCCGCGGTATAGTGATTGACCATCGAATCCATGGCGCCGGCGGATACGGCGGCGAACAACCGCGGACGCCCCATGACCTCAAAACACTCGGGACGACGCCAGTCGGGCTGGGCCAGGACACCAACGCGATAGCCATAGGCGGCCATATACCGTGCCAGCAGAGGGACCCCGAAAGCCGGATGGTCGATATAAGCATCTCCACTGACAAAGAGGATATCGAGTTCGGTCCATCCCCGCGCTTTCATTTCCTGCCGATTGGTCGGCAGAAATTCGATGGGGTTATGCATATCGGACGGCCCTGGTCCTTGTGCTGCCACGATGATTTCCGATCCTTCGGCTCGCAATCGATACCGGTCTACGGGTTATGGCGATCGCTCAAGGATACAGAGGAAAATCCTTCAGTCCGCAATCCTCGTTCCACGCCTGCATGAGATTCATATTCTGCACCGCCTGACTTGCTGCTCCCTTGAGCAGGTTATCGATCACCGAGACGATAATGACGCGCCCGGTCCGTTCATCGCTTACCAGGCCGATATTGCAGTAATTACTGCCACGCACATGCAGGATATTGGGGAGTTCGCCTGCCGGATGAATACGAACGAAAGGTTCGTCGCCATACCGCCTGACATACAATTGATGCAGCTCTTCGGTCTTCAAAGTTTTTTTCAAGGAGGCATAGCAGGTCGAGAGGATTCCACGACTGACCGGCAACAGATGTGGAGTAAAGCTGACCTTAACAGGCTTGCCGGTCAAATCCCCGAGGGTCTGCTCAATCTCGGGGGTATGCCTGTGGCAGGCTACGCCATAGGCCTTGAAACCTTCGTTGACTTCGCAGTACAAGCTGCCGACCTTGGCCGAACGTCCCGCGCCGCTGGTTCCCGACTTGCTGTCGATGATAAGGGTTTTTTCATCGACAAGGTCTTGCTCCAGCACCGGAGCCAGGCCAAGAGAGATACTGGTGGGATAACATCCCGGGTTGGCCACCAGCCGGGCACCGCGAATGTTATCGCGATAAAGTTCAGGGAGACCGTAAACCGCTTCATCCAGCAGGTCGGGACTGGTGTGCTTATCATACCAGGCTTCGTAAGTTTCCACATCGCGCAACCGATAATCGGCGGACAGGTCGACGACTTTTTTACCCGCCGCAAGCAAATCCGGCACAACAGACATGGCTGCCTTGTGAGGCAAAGCCGTAAATACGAAGTCGGCCTTGCGGCAAATGATATCGAGCTCTACGGGATCGAAACTGAGATCGATGCGGCCCATGAGAGAAGGAAAAACACTGTTGATGGGCGTACCGGCATTTTGCCGTGAGGTCACGCAGGTAATTTCGACTTGCGGATGGTTTAGGAGCAGACGTATCAATTCGACACCGGTATATCCACTGGCGCCGACAATGGCAACTTTCAGCATGATATCCTCCTCAAAAGCGAAAAGGGAAACCCGCGGGTTTCCCTTTGCACCTTGATTGACGGAATACAGATCCGCAATTGCGGGGCTGTGAGCATATCCGAATTAACGTTTGGAGAACTGGAACCGCGCACGAGCAGCCTTGCGCCCGTATTTCTTACGTTCCTTGGCGCGGCTGTCGCGGGTAATGAACCCGGCTTTCTTGAGCACGGCGCGCAATTCGGGATCGGCCTCCAGCAGTGCCTTGGTGATACCATGCTTGATGGCACCGGCCTGACCGGAAGGACCGCCGCCGCAGACATTGACCATGATGTCGAACTTGCCGACGTTGTCGGTCAGTTCGAGCGGCTGCCGGATAACCATCTTGGAGGTTTCCCTTCCGAAGTACTCATCCATGCTGCGACGATTGATGGTAATGTTGCCTTCGCCCGGCTTCAGCCAGACGCGGGCAACGGATGTTTTTCTTTTGCCGGTTGCGTAGAACCTTTGTTCGGCCATCTTTATCTCCTGACTCGGTTCTGAATTCTTTAAATGTTCAGTTCAAGCGGCTGCTGGGCGGCATGGGGGTGCTCGCTGCCGGTATAGACCTTCAGCTTGCTCAACATATTGCCCCCCAACTTGTTTTTGGGCAGCATACCTTTGACAGCCTTTTTGATCAGATCTTCGGGGTGTTTCTCAAGCATCTCGGCGGCGGTGGTTTCACGCAATCCGCCGGGATACCCGGAATGACGATAATACATTTTTGCCGCCAGCTTATTGCCGGTCAGCTTGACCTTGTCGGCGTTGATCACAACGACGAAGTCGCCGGTATCGACGGACGGGGAGTAAATAGCTTTGTGTTTGCCCCGCAGGACACGGGCTATTTCGCTCGCGGCGCGACCTAACACCTTGCCGTCCAGATCGACGACGTACCAGCTCTTCTTAATCTCGGACTTTTTTGCTACCTGCGTGCTCATGGCTTCCTCTCTATGCGTAAACTGTGATTTGCGTAACGGGACCACAGGGACATCAGAACTTAACGAAAACCCCTCGTCATGTCAAGGGCTTTTTACCAGAAGCGCCATCGCCGTTCAGTCGTATTCGACCTCCATAAGACAAAGCCCCTGAGCAGGTGCGGTGCTACCCGCCTTGACGCGACGGCAATCGATCAGCATTTCATCGATTTCTTCTGCCAACCGAACACCAAGACCGACTTCGACCAGGGTTCCGACAATTATGCGAACCATGTTGCGCAAAAATCCGCTGCCCCGCACATCCACGTGAACCAGCTCGCCGTCTTCGACCACCGCCATGGAAAACACTTCCCGCACCGTTGTTCGGGCGGCACATCCGCTGGCCCTGAAAGCGGCAAAATCGTGTCGGCCGACGAACCGCTCAGCAGCCCGGCGCATCGATGGCGTGTCCAACTTGCCCCTTACATGCCAGGAATAACGGCACATCAGCGGCGATCGAATCGGTGACCTATAAATGCTGTAACGGTACCATTTTGCCGTGGCACTGTAGCGGGCATGAAAATCATCAGGCATCAAAACGGCCTCGCGCACAACGACATCAGAAGGGAGGAACCGGTTGACCCCCTCCCGATACGCCGTCATGGGCAAGAGCCGTTCCACGACAAAATGCGCCACCATGCCACGGGCGTGCACCCCGGCATCGGTTCGCCCCGACGAGACCAGGGCATGTCTGCTCCCGCACACCCTGGCCAATGCTTCCTCGACCGCCTGTTGCACGGAAACACCGTTGGGTTGTCTCTGCCAGCCGACGTAGGATGTGCCATCGTATTCAATAACAAGCCGGACAACATTCACGGCAATCCCCAACACCAAAGTAATCCCGAGACCAGAGCGATCGACAATATGCAGATATCACGAACCCCGATACCAGGGGCAGTCGGCATTGCAGACGTCCCCTCCCCTTCGCTTTCGGCAACCCCTCCAAGAACCAGGCCATCGGACAACGCAAGCAGACGATCGAACAGATTGAAAACCTGCGCCATCAGAGCTCTGAGCGCGCCTCGAAATCCAGATCGGCCCATCTTAAACCGACGCATTGCCAGCATCTCCTCCTGTACGAGGGGGATCCACAACCAGACCAGCATCATATGCCTGCCAAACCGGCGACACGGACTCAGCCGATGCAATGGGCCTGCGAGACGGCGAAAGGCCCCAAACAATGCCGGCACCGAAGTGGTCCAACAGAACAGGGAAGAACAGACAACGGCAAGGGCGAACTGCCAGGATACGATGACACCCTTCAGCAGACCTTCGAAAGAAAGAAAGGACACCCCCATGAGGGTTCGACCCGAGCCCTGAATCAGATGCAGGACGGGGCCGGCGAGCAGCAGCCATCGCAAAACGAGCATACGGCGAAGAATCCGCACAACGGATATCCTTGCGACGACGCAGAGCCCGAGAATAAAAATGGTCAGAACCGACAAACGCCAAACCCCGTGGCTCGAAAAAATAACCGCTAGCATAACGCACAAGACACCAAGCTTGATGCGTGCATCGAGAGCCGTAACGCATGCCGACGCAATGACATCCTCATTTACAGTCTGTGAAAAAGCCATTCCGATCATTCGTCAAAAAACAAAGGGGGGCCGAACGGCCCCCTTTGACGATCCCCGTTGGGCATCGAACCGTTACAGGTGTTTGGCTGCGAGCAACTCGGCAATCTGCACCGCATTGGTGGCGGCGCCTTTGCGCAAGTTATCCGCAACCACCCACAGATTCAAGCCGTTTTCGATCGATTCATCTTCCCGTATCCGACCGACATAAGTAAGGTCCTGCCCCGCCGCATCGATGGCGGTAGGATAGACCTGCTTGGCTACATCATCCACAACCTGCACACCGGGGGCAGCGGCCAGCAACTCGCGGGCCTTGACGGCAGAAAGTGGCTTTTCGGTTTCGATGTTCACCGCTTCGCTGTGACTGTAAAATACCGGCACCCTCACCGTCGTTGCCGTGACCCTGATGCTGTCATCGCCGAAAATTTTTCTGGTTTCATTGACCATCTTCATCTCCTCTTTGGTATACCCGTTGTCGAGGAAGACGTCAATATGGGGCAGGCAGTTGAAAGCGATCTGGCGGGGGTAGACCTTACACTCCACCGGCCGACCGTTAAGCAATTCACCCGATTGGATACGCAGTTCATCGATGGCGCTGAGACCGGTACCGGAAACCGCCTGATAGGTGGAGACCACGATACGCTTGATTTTGGCGTAGTCGTGCAAGGGCTTCAATGCCACCATCATCTGAATGGTGGAGCAGTTCGGATTGGCCACGATACCCTTTTTGGTGTATTGGGCGACATCGGCGGGATTGACTTCCGGAACCACGAGCGGCACCTCCGGATCCATGCGCCATGCACTCGAGTTATCGACGCAAACGGCGCCGCTGGCCGCAGCGATAGGACAAAACTCCTCACTGCGGGATCCCCCGGCACTGAACAGAGCGATATCGATGTTCTTGAAGGAGTCTCTGCCAAGTTTCTGAACCACCAGTTGTTCGCCCTTGAATTCAAGCAACTTGCCTTCAGAACGCTCGGAAGCCAGCAAACGCAATTCTTTGATGGGAAAGTTCCGTTCTGCCAATATTTCCAGCATCTGATTCCCCACTGCGCCGGTGGCACCGACAACTGCAACATTAAACAACCTGGACATGGATAATTCCTTCCGCTTGATTCGCAAAAATTTGGCTTGGATTCGCGTTTCTGTTGCATTCTGCGGCCACTTCGTTTATCGACCGCATGACGCGAATGCAGCTATGAAATCATGGGGCCGGACCTACTCCGGCCCCTTTCTGCTCACTCTTTCAGCAGCTCTGCAACGACAGCCCCCCCCATGACACTGGTCGAGACCAGTTGTTCGTGGGCGCAACCCTGAAAAATATCCTGTGTACGCAAACCGGCCGCAAGGCAATTTTCCACGGCTTTTTCGATAGCATCCGCGGCATCGCTCAGGCCACAGGAGTAGCGCAGCAACATGGCAGCAGACAGGATCTGCGCTATGGGATTGGCAATATTTTTCCCTGCAATATCAGGTGCGCTTCCGCCGGCGGGCTCGTACATGCCGAAACTACCTTCGGCAAGGGATGCGGAGGGAAGCATGCCAAGCGACCCGGTCAACATGGCGGCCTCATCGGAGAGGATATCTCCGAACATATTGGGACAGAGCAACACATCGAATTGTTTCGGCGCTTTGACAAGCTGCATGGCGGCGTTATCGACGTACATATGGCTGAGGGTTACATCGGAATACTCGACGGAAACGCGCTCCACCACTTCCCGCCATAACACCGAGGTCGAAAGCACATTGGCCTTGTCGATGGAAACGAGTCTTTTGCCGCGTTTGCGTGCGGTCTCGAAAGCCACCCTGGCAATGCGCTCGACTTCCGCTTCGGTATAAGCCATGGTGTCGAAACCGCGGCGCTCGCCCCCTTCACCTTCAATCCCTTTGGGCTGCGCGAAATATATGCCGCCGGTAAGCTCACGAACCACAAGGATATCAAACCCACCGGCAATCACCTCTTCCTTCAAGGATGAAGCGGAGGTCAAGGCGGGAAAAACGATGGCCGGTCGCAGATTGCAAAACAGTCCGAAAATGCGACGCAGCGGCAACAAAGCACCGCGCTCCGGACGCTGCTCGGCAGGAAGATTGTCCCACTTGGGACCACCGACGCTGCCGAACAGAATGGCATCGGATGCCTTGCAGATTTCTACAGTAGCATCCGGCAAAGCTTTCCCGTCGAGGTCGATGGCCGCACCGCCGACATTGCCGAATCGACGCTGAAGACGAACCTGGTATTTTTGTTCGACGGCATCAAGAACTTTCATGGCTTCAGCCATGACTTCAGGACCGATCCCATCACCGGGCAAAACCGCCAAATTGAATTGTTTTTTCATTCCGAAAAATCTCCCCACGGTTGAGGCACTCACCGCATAAACACGCAGTTGCGTGCTCTTTGGACCGGCGTCATGATAGAAAGCGCCTCAAGAAATTGTCAAACATTTTTCCGCGTCTCAAGGGCACCGCGCCCATCTTGAGACATAATCGACACAATAACATGTGCAATTTTTGGCACATGTTCCAAAAAAAACGACCGGACCCAGGGCCCGGCCGTTTAATTTTTTAATAACGCTGATCGGCAAATTCGACCCACCCTCCGGCTTCGACCAGTGCCTGATCGAAGGGGCTGATATCAAAGTTGAAAACTTCCTTGCGCGAACCGCTAATTGCCGTAAGCCTATGCCCCTCGAGATCGACGGAAATATCGACCTCACCGTGATCGGCCATGGCGAAAATCTTATCGATATCCGCCGCCGGCAACTCGATAGCCAACATGCCGCAGTTGAACATGTTCTGACGGAAAATACGGGCATAGCTTTCGGCTATGACGGTATAAATGCCATTGACTTCAAGTGACCAGGGGGCATGCTCTCGCGACGATCCGCATCCGAAATTTTTGCGGGCCACGACGACGGTGGCCTTCTGCAAAGCTTTTCCACCGGGATCGAAACCCGACAACTTGAGGTCCTCAAGCAGATACGGCTTGAGAGCCTCCTTGGTGACTTCCGTCAGGTAACGAGCGGGAATGATTTCGTCGGTATTTATATCGGACCGGTCGAGAAAAATCGCCGGCCCTCCGAATACTCTTTTCATGGGTTCTATGCTCCTTCTTCAGTAGACCGCAACAGCCATTACAGATCGCGAGGATCGGTAACGGCACCCTTGATTCCAGTAGCGGCGGCGGTGGCCGGACTCATAAGATACACCATTCCGCCCTTTCCCATGCGTCCCTGGAAATTACGGTTGCTGGTAGCGGCACATGCTTCACCGGGGGCGAGGACGCCGTTGCTCATACCGAGACACGCACCGCATGTAGGATTGGTAATGCAGAAGCCTGCATCCATGAAAACAGCGAGGATGCCTTGGTCCATGGCCTCGCGAAAAACCTTTGGCGTTCCGGGCGACAGGATACCGCGCACGTTAGGCGCCAACTTATGCCCCCTGAGGATCTCTGCCGCCTGTTGCAGGTCCTCCAAACGACCGTTCGTACAAGTGCCGATATAGACCTGATTGACTGGCGTTCCGGCCATCTCACGAGCGCTCTTGACGCAATCGGGTTTGTAATCGTACGTAACCTGCGGCTCAAGACCGGTGACATCTATATCAAGAACCTTCGCATATTCGGCGTCGTCATCGGAATGCCATTTTTTGAAATCCGACAGAGCCGCCTCCTTGCTTTCGTATTCCTCGCTGATAAAAGGCCACAGATAGTCGACGGTCACCTGATCGGGCAAACAGATTCCGCAGGTCCCTCCGGCCTCAATCGCCATGTTGGTCAGCGTCATGCGCGCATCCATGGACATGGCATCGACTACGGGTCCGCGGAATTCGATGACGCAATCGGTGGCGCCGTTGACGCCAAGCTTGTGGATGATGTGCAGGATCACGTCCTTGGCATACACATGCTCCGGAAGAGTGCCGGCAATATTCACCAGGATGCTTTGAGGTTTGCGAAAAGCACAAACCCCCTTGAGAATCCCGACTTCAAGGTCGGTCGTTCCGACCCCGGCGGCAAAAGCCCCGAAGGCACCGTGGGTGCATGTATGGCTATCGCCCATAATGACCGTGAATCCGGGACGGATAAACCCCTTCTCCGGAAACAGGGCATGACAGACGCCGTTCTGTCCGATATCGAAAAAGTCGGGTATGCTGTGTCGCTCGGCCCACTCCCTCAGGATTTTGCCCTGGATGGCCGTCTTGCTGTCCTTGGCCGGGGTAACGTGGTCGATCACAGCCTTGATTTTATTCGGATCGAACACCCGATCCTTACCGCGCCATTCCAGATCGGCAATGGCCACGGGCGTGGTAATTTCGTGGCAGAGGACCCGGTCGAGGTCGAGAACATAGGTTCCCGGAAACGGCTCCTCACGCAAATGAGCTGCAAAGATTTTCTGTGCGATAGTCTGTCCCATATGTGACTCCAACAATCCTTGTAAAATCGGGTCGGAAATCCGACCCCCTTACGAACTAAAAATGGGCCGAAGGGCGATTCTTGACCACCGATGCCAAATGGTTAAGAGCGTTGATATAAGCTTTGGCACTGGCCACAATGATATCGGGATGCGCCCCCTGCCCAAGAACCTCGCGGCCATCGAGCTCCAGGCGTACGGTACACTCGCCCTGAGCATCGGTACCGCCGGTGATGGCCCCGACGGTGAAGCTGAGCAGATTGGCTTTGCTCTTGGTGAGCTTTTTGATGGCCTTGAAGGTGGCATCGACGGGACCTCCGCCCATCATGGCGCCCTTCTTTACCTTGCCATCGATTTCCATTTCCACGGTAGCGGTCGGCGCAGCAAAAGACCCGGAACTGGTGTTCATCTGCAACAGTTTGTACTTTTCGGGTATGCGGATAATTTCGTCGGCGACGATGGCATCAAGGTCTTCGTCAAAAATTTCTTTTTTCTGATCGGCAAGCGCCTTGAACCGGACAAAGGCCCTTTCGAGATCTTCACTGCTCAGAGCATAACCGAGTTGCTCGAGTCGCTGCCCGAAGGCATGACGACCGGAATGTTTCCCGAGCACCAGTTTGTTCTGGGTCAAACCGATGGATTCAGGGGTCATGATTTCGTATGTCGATTTTTCCATCAAAACGCCATGCTGATGGATGCCAGCTTCGTGTGCGAAGGCATTGGCGCCGACGATCGCCTTGTTGGGCTGCACCTGAATGCCGGTGATAGTGGACAGCAGTTTGCTGGTGGCATAAATATGTTCGGTCACGACATCGGTCTTGAAAGGCAGGATATCCCCCCTGGTGCGAAGCGTCATCACAACTTCTTCCAGCGAACAATTGCCGGCGCGCTCGCCGATGCCGTTGATGGTACACTCGACCTGCTCGGCGCCCGCCTCGATGGCGGCCAGAGAGTTGGCCACGGCCAGACCGAGATCGTTATGGCAGTGCACTGACAAAATGGCCTTGTCGACATTGGACACGTTGTTTTTGAGGTTGCGGATCAGCGCGGCGAATTCGGAAGGAATGCTGTAACCGACCGTATCGGGTATATTGACAACCTTGGCTCCGGCACCGATAACCGCTTCGACTACGCGGACCAGGAATTCCGGCCGGGTACGGGCAGCGTCTTCACAACTGAACTCGATATTTTCGGTGTAGCGACCGGCCCGCTTGATAGCTGCCACAGCGGTTTCGATAACCTGCTCCTCGCTCATCTTCAGCTTATATTTCATATGAATGTCGCTGGTAGCGAGGAATGTGTGAATACGACCGCGGTCGCCGGCATATTGGAGAGCCTCCCAGGCACAATCGATATCCTTGTCGGCGGCACGGCAAAGCCCGGCAACCTGGGACCCCTTGATGGTCTGAGCGATCCGCTTGACGGCCTCAAAATCTCCTTCGGAAGCGATAGGAAAACCCGCCTCGATAACATCGACATTCAACTTGGCGAGCTGAAAGGCGATGCGCAGCTTTTCGTCGATATTCATGCTGGCGCCAGGAGATTGTTCGCCATCGCGCAAGGTTGTGTCGAAAATTTTGATACTTTTGACGTTCTGCATATGACCTCCGTCAGTCATTGCTCCGCCCCTTTCACCGGGAGCCGGGAGCAGTCGTTTTCGTGAATGTCATTCGGACATTTTCATACGGTTCGGCATTCGGTTTAAGCTGCAGGTCACCCAGGTCCGATTCCACCTGACCACCCCCTTTCTTTCCACTCCGGCAAATCAGCCGTGTAAATAATCTGCTGCATACAAAAAAGCCCTCTCCCTTTCAGGGGCGAGAGCTTTGCTTCGCGGTACCACCCTGATTCGATTCCCGGGGGAATCCTTCATTACCCTTAACGCAGGATCACGTCACGACCTAGTCCGCATGGAGGCTTATCACAGTTAAAAACGATACCTTCCCCGGGATTCAGCCGCGCGACTCCAAGGCGAGTTCGGCCCGCTCGATACCGGCTCGCAGCAACCGCCGGCTCTCTCCAATCGAGTTTACGACCTACTACTCCTCTTCAACGTCTTTGCTACGTAAGAACCAATAGACCAGAGTCAAACCCCCGCTGTCAAGCCGTAAAGGCCGCCACCGAGGGTAGGAACAACATTTTTTCGATGCGGCAATACGAAATTCGACGTGCTTGAAAACGTCCGATTCCGCATAGAGATACAGTGCGTTTCAGAATCCCCTTCGCACCCGAAACTCATTTCAGATGCCCGAGGACCGTCTCACCTCCGCAGACGCGCTCCCCGATCTGGACCTGAATATCGACCTCCTCGGAAACATAGATATCGACACGCGACCCGAAACGGATAAGGCCATAGCGGGCGCCACGCTGCAAAATGTCGCCGATCACCGGATAGGTGACAATACGCCGGGCAATGAGACCGGCGATCTGTACCACCAGCATGCGCCGACCGGACGGACTCTCAAGCAGTATGCCGGCCTGTTCGTTGTGCAGACTCGCCTTGTCCAGGGAGGCATTGAGAAATTGCCCCTTGTTGTAAAACATATCTACAACTTTGCCGGCCATGGGTACCCGATTGACATGCACATTGAAAACCGACATAAAAATGCTGATCTTGGTTACTTCCGCCTTGAAATAACGTTCTTCAAGAGCCGGTCCGATATAGACGACTTTGCCGTCGGCAGGCGCAATAACGGCAGATTCCTCAGCATCGCTGAAACGATCGGGGTTGCGAAAGAAGTAAGCTGAGAACAAGGTTAACCCGAGAAACAGCAGGGTAAAAATGCTCCAGCCGAGAAGGGCGAAAACCAGGGTAATAAATGCAAACAACCCGATAAAAGGGTATCCTTCAACAGCCACCGGTTGATTCTGATTACGCATATGCGGTTTCCTCACTATTGATATTCGAGACAGACCGAAAAGCCCCGTTCAGCCGTTCCACCCCTTAGCCCCCCGACCAAGGACCACAGGGCCTGAACGCACGATCTCCTGGATGCCGATAGGCTTAAGAAGATCGATCACGGCCTTGATCTTACTCGGTGCGCCCGTAATTTCCATGGTATAACTGCGGGCCGTCACATCCACGACATTGCCCCGGAAAATATCGACGATGCGCAACACTTCGGCGCGCGTATCTTCCGTGGCCTGAACCTTGATAAGCGCCATTTCCCGCTCCACGTATTCGCTGTCGGTAAAATCGATGACCTTGATGGTGTCGATGAGTTTGTTGAGCTGCTTGGTGATCTGCTCAAGAATCCGCTCATCTCCGCTGGTAACGATGGTCATTCGCGAAATGCTGTCGTCCAGGGTCGGTGCGACGGAAAGACTTTCAATATTGAAACCACGACCGGAAAAAAGACCGGCTACACGGGTAAGAACGCCGAACTCGTTTTCAACCAGAACAGAAATCGTATGTTTTGCCTCATGGCTTGCCATGTCACCCACCTCCTAAGAAGCCAGAACCATTTCATCGATAGCAGCCCCGGCAGGCACCATGGGCATGACATTTTCCTCACGATCGACCCTGAATTCCATCAATACGGGACCGGGCGTATCAAGAGCCTTGCGGATAACGCTCTCAACCTGGTCCGGCTTGTCGGCCAGCAATCCGGTCGCACCGTATGCTTCGGCCAGCTTTACAAAATCGATGGGCACATCGAGGGGGGTCTGACTATAGCGTCGATCAAAGAAAAGCTGCTGCCACTGACGCACCATACCCAGAAAGTTATTATTCAGAATCGCGATCTTTACCGGCAGTTTGTACTGCACCAGGGTGGCCAATTCCTGGGAATTCATTTGAAAGGAACCGTCTCCGGATATGTCTATCACCTGCCGATCGGGACAGGCAACCTGGGCTCCCAGTGCAGCGGGCAGGCCAAATCCCATAGTGCCCAAACCTCCCGAGGTCAGAAAGGTGCGGGGGTGACAAAAGTTGAAGAACTGCGCCGTCCACATCTGGTGCTGCCCCACTTCCGTGGCGATGATGGCGTCCTCACGGGTCAGCTCGCGGATTTTTTCAATGACATATTGGGGTTTGATGACCTTGTCGCTGGACTTGTAGGTCATCGGATACTGGGCACGCCAGGAATCGATCTGACTGCGCCAGGGGGCGGTATGCTCGGAAAGCGCAGCGATCTGATCTTTGTCCTCCTGCAGTTTGGAGGAAATTTTGCCTATGACGTCACGCAGTTCCCCGACAATCGGCAGATCAACCCGTACATTCTTTTTAATCGATGTCGGATCGATATCGATATGAACAATCTTGGCCTTGGGTGCAAAAGCCGCCACACGCCCGGTAACGCGATCGTCGAATCGAGCGCCGATCGCTATAAGCAGATCCGAGTTGGTCACGGCCATATTGGCATAATAGGTACCGTGCATGCCGAGCATGCCGAGAGACAGGGGGTGTCCGGTCGGAAACGCCGCCATCCCCATGAGGGTGGTGACGACCGGCGTCTGCAAGAGTTCCGCAAAGGCAATGAGATCCTTTCCGGCATCAGAAGCGGTAGCCCCGCCGCCGACATAGAGCACCGGTCGCCGAGCCGCCATGATCATCTTGGCGGCTTTTTCGACCTGCCGCACATTGCCGCTGATGGTCGGTTTATAGCCACGCAGTTCGACACTTTCGGGATAAGCGAATTCGGTCGTCGCCAGCTGCACATCCTTGGGCAAATCGATAAGAACCGGTCCCGGTCGCCCGGTGCGGGCAATATAGAAAGCTTGCTTCACGATGCGGGAGAGGTCCCTGACATCCTTGACCAGATAATTATGCTTGGTTATGGAACGCGTGATACCTACGATATCCGCCTCCTGAAAAGCATCGTTACCGATCAGCGGGGTCGGCACCTGCCCCGTAATGACGACCATGGGAATGGAATCCATGTAGGCGGTGGCGATACCGGTCACCGTATTGGTTGCCCCGGGACCGCTGGTGGCAATGGCCACACCCACCTTCCCCGTCGCCCTGGCATAGCCATCGGCAGAGTGCACTGCCGCCTGTTCGTGTCGGGTAAGGATGTGCTTGATGGGATAATCGAGCAGATCGTTGTAGATATTGATTACCGTGCCGCCAGGATAACCGAAAACGGTGTCCACCTCTTCCTGCAACAGGCTTTCAAGCAGAATCTGAGAACCGGTCCTTTTCACGCAATGCCTCCTCGTATGCCAGTTTCATTAAATCCACAACCGACCGCCACCTGGCGGCCGGTGCCAGCACTTGTTTTCAACGTGCTTTACAAATGGCGCCGGTATTGGCCGACGTCACAACAGAGGCATAACGGGACAACCAGCCTTTCTTGATTTTAGGTTCTGGCGCCTGCCAGCGCTGACGTCGTTGATCCATTTCCTGATCGGTAACTTTCAATTCCAGACTCCGCGACGGAATGTCGAGGGCAATTTTATCCCCGTCCTGCACCAGGGCGATGGGTCCACCTACCGCGGCCTCGGGTGAGATATGCCCGATGCAGGGCCCACGGGTACCGCCGGAAAAACGTCCATCGGTGATCAAGGCGACACTGTCGCCGAGTCCCATCCCCATGATAGTAGCGGTAGGCGCCAGCATTTCCCGCATCCCGGGTCCGCCTTTGGGTCCTTCATAGCGAATAACCACCACATCGCCGGCGTTGATGGCACCTTCCATAAGGGCTTGCATGGCCTCTTCCTCGGAATTGAAACAACGGGCCGTCCCTTCGAATTTCATCATTTTGTCGGAGACGCCAGACTGTTTTACGATCGCACCATCGGGGGCCAGGTTGCCTGAAAGCACAGCGATCCCCCCTTCCGGGCGAACGGCGTCGTTCATCGGATGGATGACCTCCTCGTCGACATCGACGACGCTGTCTATAATCTCTTTCACGGTCGCACCGTTGAGAGTCGGGTTGTCGTGAATGTACTCTCGCAACTGATACAACACCCCGGGCACCCCTCCTGCAGCATCCAGATCTTCCATGAAATATTTGCCACCGGGATTCATGGATGCAAGTTGGGGCGTTTCACGACTCAGCTTGTCAAACAGATCGAGCGGCAGGTCGACTTCGGCCTCATGGGCGATGGACAGCAGATGCAGCACGGTATTGCTCGAACCTCCGAGCGCCAGATCGACCCGGATCGCATTTTCGAACGCTTCGCGGGTGAGAATCTGCCGAGGCGTGATTCCTCCGCGAACCAGGTCGACGATGCGCTCGCCGGAGGCGAAGGCGATCTGTCGTTTCAGGGAGGAAACGGCCAGAGCGGTACCGCACCCTGCCAGACTCATGCCCAGGGTTTCCGTCAGAATCGCCATGGTATTGGCGGTAAACAATCCCTGGCAGGATCCGGCGCCGGGGCAGGCACGGTTCTCGCACTGTTGAAGCTCGTTGGCGTCGATTTCACCTTTTTTATAGCGCCCCATGGCCTCGAAGGTATCCGTGACGAAGGAATACCGTCTTCCACCACGTCCGGTACCGGTAAGCATGGGACCCGCCGTAACCACGATGCAGGGAATATCGAGACGCGCGGCCGCCATCAGCATGCCGGGGGTGATCTTATCGCAGTTGGTCAGCAACACCAGACCGTCCAGACGATGTGCCTCGGCAATGGATTCGACCATATCCGCAATCAGTTCGCGGGTGGACAGGGAATAATGCATTCCCTTATGCCCCATGGCGATGCCATCGCAGACACCTGGAATGCCGAACAGGAAGGAATACCCCCCCCCGGTATGGACCCCTTTTTCGATAAAGCGCTCCAAATCCCGCATGCCGATATGCCCGGGAATGAGATCGGTGAAGGAGGTGGCAATCCCGATAAGCGGTTTTCCCAGTTCCTTGCGCGGAATACCGGTCCCCATCAGCAGCGCACGATGAGGCGCTCTTTCAAAACCTTTGGTAATGGCTTCGCTACGTTTGCCTTTCATATGGTCGGATCTTTTCCTTTCTTGCAGATCTATGGTCCGGGATAAGGGCGGCCGAAAAATTCGCCCCCTCAGCAACGACACCTGCCCGCATTCAGTTGAGCACCCTCCGGATCATTCGGGTACCCAAGCTCCTTAATTATATCGATCAAACAAAACCTTTTTTTGAAATAATCGAATACCGCATGATGCAGAAAGGGTTCGGACGCTGCGTCCAAACCCTTTCAGCCAAATCGGGAAAATATTTTTTAACGTTTCCAGCAGCGCATGATCTGCGCCATTTCATCCTTGCCCGCCAATTTCAACTTCTGCACTTTTCTCCTCTGGAGTTCTTCTTCGGGGCTGAGTGCCCCTCGCTGATCCAGCAGAGACAGTTCCCTTTCGAGGAACATGTGTTCCTCGTAAAGCCTGCGATAACGAGGGCTTTCATCGCAGAGCCGCCGGACCAGCCCAAGATCTTGTTCTTCCATCAGACACCTCCCAGGAAAGGGTTGACAAAGAGCGACGAGCCTGTTTCAAAATAGCGAATCGCCCCAAATATGTCAACTGCATTAGCGGCCTGTCGATTGGTCTGTGACGCATGTGCACCAGGCCCTGCAAACCACGTTCCGGTGCAAGTCGAAATCATGCGTCTACCATGCAGACGTCGGACGATACTCCCGGGAGGTAAAGCGCGTTCGGATGAAAATCAGGTAGTCTTGGAGGCCTGCTTGGCGGCACGCATGATTTCCGCTTCTGAAGCCCGGATGTAACGTGGCGCGATTTCCCGGGCGGTGCATGTCTTACCGACACGATAGCGGGCCAAAACCAGCGCTGCAGCAGACGAAGCCCTGGGAAGATTCACCGCCCTGGGCACGAAATGTGCCTTGTCACCCATCCGTTCCAGAATAAGATCACGATACAAAACAGCCCCGCTGCCAACAAACAGATGTTCTCCCTGCAACTGTTCCAACATGACCCTCGGCGGTACAACCTGTTCTTGAACCTGGTTTATGGGGACTTCTTGCCGACAGTCGTACACCGCGCCATACACTTCGTGTTTTCGGGCATCGATCATGGTGCAAACCGGATAAGCGGAGGCAGGGCGCCCCATGGCGAGGGTCTCCAGAGATGACACCCCGACAACGGGGGTGTCACAGGCAAAGGCAAGCCCTTTGACGGTAGCGACCCCGACCCGCAAGCCGGTGAAGCTACCCGGCCCGATCACGACACCGAACACATCGACTTCAGACGGTTTTACACATGCCTCGGTGAGCAACCAGTTCAGGGAACTGAGAATGCGATCCGTATGCGTGCCCCGCAGGTGCAACACCACCTCCCCGAGCAGGTCTTCCCCTCGATTGAGAGCCACGCTACCGGCCGGAGTCGAAGTATCGACGGTTACTGCCAGCTCCTCCATTCTACCCCCCGAAGGTCAGACGCATAATGTCATTATAAAAAGCCCATGCCATCAGCAGAATAATAAACACCAGGCCGACCTGTTGGGCGATCTCCCGTGCCTGCTCCGACAGAGGCTTGCCGCGCACCAGCTCAACGGCTCCGAACAGCAGGTGTCCTCCATCGAGGATGGGTACCGGAAGCAGATTGAGGATCCCCAATTGAATGCTCAAAAATGCCAGCATGGAAAGAATCTTGGCCAGATCGACCTCTTCTGCGACAGAGCCCGCCATCTGCACCACCATGATGGGACCGCCGATGTTCTTGGCGGAAATGTGTCCGGCAAACAGTTTGCGTAAAAACAGAAGCGTCATGTCGACAAGTTCCACGCTGCGTCCGACCCCTTCACGGAAAGCATCGCCGAGACTGAAACGCTTGAAAACCGTTTCCACTTGCGGTCCGATACCAAGCATGTATCGACCGGACTCTTTCTCGCCGATAAACTTTGGATCGAGCTGCAGATTCAAAAAGCTTCCGCTGCGTTCAACGACGACGGTCATGGCGGCGCCTTCGCTCGCCTCCACCAGGGCGGGGATATCGTACCAGGACCGCACCGGTGAACCGTCGATGGCAACGATACGATCGTTCAGCTGCATCCCGGCCTTCCTCGCAGGCATGTTGTCCTGAAGAAATCCGACAACGGCAGCCTGCCGCGGTAAAAGCCCTACGCCCTGCAACCCCTCCACGGCGGTGGCGTCCGCAGGCAGCTGCAGGTCGACGGGCCCCTTTTCGCGCTCAACCAGCAACGACACTCTCTTACCGGCAACGGAAAGAAGGTTTTTTTCAGCCTCAGTCCAGGTATCGGCCGGATGCCCAGAAATGCTCTTGATGCAGTCCCCCACCTCGAAACCCGCACGTGCGGCGGGCGATTCGCTGACAACATACCCGACACAGGCAGGCCGATCGAGAAAGGCGGGCTGATCCATGCCGATAAAAAAAGCCAGGGGCAAAAGCGTAAACGGCAGCAACAGATTCATGGCCGGACCGGCCGCAACAATGGCAAGCCGTTGCAATACCGGCTTTTCGGCGAACGATCTTTGTTTGTCTTCTTCCGTAAGGGGCTGACCCTCTTCGTTCCCTCCTTCTCCAAGCATCTGCACATACCCTCCCAAAGGTATAATGCAGACCTGGTACTCCGTCTCTCCCCAGGTACGCGAGAAAAGTCTGGGTCCGAAGCCGAGGGAAAATTTCAGCACCTTGACCCGGCACCATTTGGCAATCAGAAAGTGTCCAAGCTCGTGGACGAAAACCAGAACCCCGAGCATGAGAATACCGCCGACGATTTTCAGCATGCCTGTCCTCCTTCAGCCTGACTGTCGATGAGGCGACGAGCCTCCCGCCGACCCCATAGATCGGCCCGCAGAACATCATCGATATGCTCGAGAGGCTTCACTTTCAGCCCCTTGAGGGTCGCACCAATGATCCGCGCAATGTCGAGAAAGGCAATCTCTTCATTGAGAAAAGCGTCGACCGCCACTTCATTGGCGGCATTAAGCACGGCAGGCGCAGTGCCGTCCATGGCCAGAGCATCATAGGCAAGCCCCAGACAGGGAAAACGCTCGAGGTCGGGATCGTCGAAAGTAAGATTGCGCAAACTGCAAAGGTCCAATGCGGGCAGATCGAGGGGCAATCGGTTGGGATGGGACAAGGCATATGCAATAGGCGTTTTCATATCGGGAATGCCAAGTTGGGCGATAACGGCGCCATCGATGTATTCGACCAGGGAATGAACGATACTCTGGGGATGGATATGAACTGCGATGCGATCCGCCGGAACATCGAACAGCCAACGCGCTTCGATGACTTCCAGCCCCTTGTTCATCATCGTGGCGGAATCGATGGAAATTTTGCGTCCCATGCTCCAGTTCGGGTGCGCCAGAGCATCGGCCGGTGTTATATCGACCATCTCCTCAAGCGGACGATTGCGAAACGGCCCTCCCGAAGCGGTCAGAATCAACCGACGAACGTCATCCATGCGATGTCCTTCCAGAGACTGAAAGATCGCGGAATGTTCGCTATCCACGGGAAACAGCCGTACGCCATGTCGTGCCACGGCTTCGGTTATCAGCGAACCTGCCGTCACCAATGTTTCCTTGTTGGCCAAAGCGATATCCTTGCCCGACTCGATGGCAGACATGGTAGGAACCAGTCCTGCAGCACCGACAATGGCGGAAACCACCATATCGATGCCCGCGTGGGTGGCGCATGCCACCAACCCCTCGATACCGGACAGAATCTGCGGTGCCTCGTCGCCAAGCCGTTGTTTCAGCTGTTTTGCTCCATCTTCAGAAAGCACTGCGACCATTTGGGGCCGAAAACGTCGTATCTGCTCTTCCAGACGAACGAGATTGTTTCCCGCCGTCAAGGTCACCACTTCGAACTGGTCCGGAAATGCAGCCACAATGTCCAGGGTGCTGACTCCGATGGAGCCGGTGGAACCGAGGATGCCGAGTCTTTTTGCGGAAGCCATAATCCCCTCTATCCCTGAAATGCCAGGGCGAAATAGTATGTTAACGGAAAAACGAATATCAGACTGTCAAGGCGATCGAGTATCCCCCCGTGCCCGGGAATCAGTGCGCCGGAATCTTTTATGCCGAAAGAACGTTTCAGGAGAGATTCAAACAGATCGCCGAGTTCGGCAACGACTCCGGCCACCAGCCCAAGGAGCAGGATATGCGACAGGGCAGTCCAGGGAACAAAAGTCCAATGCGCTACGGCGGCGGCACAAAGACTGCCGGCCAGGCCGCCAACGGCACCTTCGACACTTTTTTTGGGACTCACGCTCGGATACAACTTATGCCGTCCCAGAAAAGTCCCGGTAAAATATGCGCTGGTATCATTGACCATGACCATGAACAGCACCAGCAGAATCCAGCGCGTGCCATGCTCCAGATAGCGAAGCATGACCATGTGCGCAAGGGGTATGCTTAAATAAAAAAAACCGAACACCATCAGAGCGAGGTCCCCAGCCGCTCTCTCCATGGTGCCATGATGCAACAGAAACAGGCATGCAAAAATGAAAACAATGAATGTGATTAGCCCGACAAACACCTCATACTGCTCAAATACTAGCGGAATCATCAGCGAAACGCCGGTGATAATCGCCAGCCATCTTTCGACATATCGCCGTCCAGGCAGAACCATGGCGTAATATTCGCAGAGAGCCCAGCCGGCAATGCCGGCCACCATACAGAAAAACCCCCAGGCGGGAGCCTTCAAAATAAAAGCTATAAGCAGAGGCAGCACAATACATGCTGTCAGGATTCGCGTTTTAATATCTTCCTCCTTCAGTCATCACACTTATCGGGTAATTGCTCAGCGGTCAGACCGTAGCGACGTTCCCTACGCTCGAATTCGACAAAGGCGTCGTGCAGGTGAGCGGGACTGAAATCGGGCCATAAGACCGGCGTGAAATAGATTTCGGCATAAGCCAGCTGCCACAGCAGAAAGTTGCTGATGCGTATTTCGCCGCTGGTACGAATGAGAAAGTCCGGATCGGGCATACCGGATGTCTGGAGGGCGCGGGAAAAGCACTGCTCATCGATGGCATCGGGCTTGAGTTGCCCGCTCTGGACCTCTTCGACGAGAGTTCGAACGGCGCCCAGTATTTCATCGCGGGCCCCGTAGGAGAGAGCAAGGGTCAAAACCATATCCCGGTTTTGGGCTGTGCGTTCCATGGTACGAAACAGCGTGTCACGTACCTGCGCAGGGAGACGGTCTATAGCTCCGATAACGTTGAGACGGATTCGATGAGTGAGAAGCGTCTGTAATTCTTTGTCAAGGAAAGTGTTGAGCAAGGCCATCAGGGAATCGACCTCTTCGTTGGGTCGACCCCAGTTTTCGGAGCTGAAAGCATAAAGGGTGAGATAGGCCACCCCCATCCGGCGGCACTCTTCAATGATGGTTTTGGCTGTCTCAACGCCATGACGATGGCCGAGAATCCGGGGTAAGCCACGTTGTTCGGCCCAACGCCCGTTACCATCCATGATAATGGCGAGATGTCGGGGTATACGCATTTCGGCACCGCCTGACTTCACATCGCAACGAAGTTTAAAACATTAGCACAACCGGTTTTACCCAGCAAGAAGGGATCGGTCGTGCTCCACATAAAGAAAAGGGACGCCGCACCGACGTCCCTCGGTCTATCTTTTGCTGGTTACCCTTCCCGGAGGCCGGACACCGGCAGATGCGACCTCGAACCGAAGTGCGCTGCCGTGCCGGAAGCCGGGTTCAGATTTCCATGATTTCCTTTTCTTTACCGGCAACAAGCTCATCAATTTTGGCCACAAAGGAATCGGTCAGATCCTGGATTTCCTTTTCGCCACGCTTCTGTTCATCCTCACTGATTTCCTTGTTTTTTTCCAGTTTTTTCAAGCTCTCGTTGGCGTCGCGCCGAGCGCCGCGCACACTGACCTTCGCCTCCTCTCCCATCTTCCGCACCACTTTGCCCATTTCCTTGCGGCGTTCCTCGGTCATGGGAGGAATGGCAATACGGATGAGCTGCCCGTCGGACGTCGGGGTAAGCCCAAGATCGGCCTTGAAAATAGCCTTTTCAATATCCGGCAGAAGTTTCTTTTCCCAAGGTTGAATGGTTATCAGTCGAGATTCAGGAACGGTCAGGGTGCCGACCTGATTCAGTGGCGTAGGAGTGCCGTAGTAATCGACCATCACATCATCCAGAAGAGAGGTGGACGCCCTCCCGGTACGTACTTTGGTCATGTCCTTTTTCAAGGCGTCTACAGCCTTATCCATTCCGTTGCGAGCTTTCTTGACGACATCGTTATACATGGAATTTATTCTCCTTTGACGATGGTACCAATGGCTTCGCCCGTTACCACTTTCTTGATGTTTCCGGGACGAGACAACTGGAATACAACAATAGGCAGATCATTATCCATACACAGCGAAGTTGCCGTGGCATCCATGACTTTAAGTCCCTTTTTAAGCACATCAAGATAGTTAAGCCGTTCGAACTTAACGGCATCTTTATCCTGACACGGATCGGCACTGTATACACCATCCACCTTGGTGGCCTTGAGAATAACATCTGCGCCTATTTCCATAGCACGAAGACTGGCTGCCGTGTCGGTGGTGAAATAAGGGTTGCCCGTGCCGCCTCCAAAGATGACAACCCGCCCCTTTTCGAGATGCCTGATGGCACGCCGCCGGATATAAGGTTCTGCAACCTCTCGCATCTCAATGGCGGTCTGCACCCTGGTCGCCACACCGACCTGTTCCAGGGCATCCTGGAGGGCAAGACTGTTCATGATGGTGGCGAGCATGCCCATGTAGTCGGCGCCGGCACGATCCATACCACCGGCAGCTGCCGCCATACCGCGAAAAATATTCCCGCCACCGATGACCACGGCCACTTGTACGCCGAGGCTGATGACGTCCCGAATTTCGCTGGCAATGCCGGATATGACCTGAGGATCAATGCCAAGACCCTGGTTGCCGGCCAGAGCTTCACCGCTGAGTTTCAGAAGAATGCGTCTATAGACAGGTTTCTGAGCATCCATAATCGATGCCATTTACTTGGTCATGGAAGCGACCTCGGCCGCAAAGTCGTCTTCTCGTTTTTCCAGACCTTCACCCAATTGATAGCGGGCGAAACGAGTCAGTTTGACATCGCCACCTATCTCCTTGCCCAAGTTCTCGACTACCTTGCCGACGGTGTGGTCGGGATCGATAACGTAAGCTTGTTCAAGCAGGCAGACTTCACTGAAGTATTTGTTGATCTGTCCGGCAATGATTTTCTCAACGATTTTTTCAGGTTTGCCGCTTTCGATGGCCTTGGTGCGCATGATGTCTTTTTCTTTTTCCACAACTTCCGCGGGCACATCGTCGCGACACAGGTAAGGGGGGTTGGCGGCAGCTATATGCATGGCCAGGTTGCGCGCCAGGGCGGACACACGCTCATCATCAGTCTTTGCGGTTTCCAGTTCCACGAGAACGCCGATTTTTCCGACCCCGTGAATATAGAAGGATACGACCCCCTGGTCATTGTCAAAACAGACAAAGCGCCGCAAATTGATATTTTCACCGATAGTGGCTATCTGATGGGTCTGCTCTTCGGCAACGGTACGCCCGGTTCCGGGAAAAGGAAGAGCCTTGAGAGCTTCGAGATCGGCGGGCTTGGAGGAGAGCACAACATTCGCCACGCCGCTGGTGAATTCCTGAAAATTGGCGTTTTTGGCAACGAAATCGGTCTCGGCATTCACTTCCACCAGAACTCCGCAGCCACCCTCGGCAAGGCCGACCACGAGACCTTCTGCAGCAGCGCGATCGGCTTTTTTGGCTGCGGCGGAAAGACCTTTTTTACGAAGCAGGTCGACAGCTTCTTCCATATTTCCGCCGGCTTCGGTAAGAGCTTTTTTACAATCCATCATCCCTGCGCCGGTTTTGGTACGCAGTTCGGAAACCATCGATGCAGTGATTTTCATGACAATCTCTCCTCGTTTATGCTGGGAGGCGGGTTCTTGGTCACCGCTTCCGTGATATATGTCAGCAAAAAGGCGGTCAGTTTCCCGGACCGCCTTTTGCGTATTCAAAACACCGAAAAACGACTATGCTTCGCCGGCCTTCTCGCCCGCTTCGCCAGCAGCTTCCTCAACGGGGGCTTCGTCCTTGTTTTCGGTCTCAGCTTTGTCGGTTTCAGCCCTCAATGCAGCTTCGCGTGCCTCGGCGCCTTCGACGCAGGCATCGGCCATTTTTGTGGCAAACAGACGAATGGCACGGATGGCATCGTCGTTGCCGGGAATGATGTAATCGATGTCGTCCGGATCGCAGTTGGTATCGACCACGGCGACGACCGGGATACCCAGTTTACGGGCTTCCTTGACGGCGATGGCTTCCTTCTTGGGATCAATCACGAACACGGCGCCGGGCAGCTTGCTCATGCCCTTGATGCCGCCGAGAGTTTTTTCGAGTTTTTCTCTTTCGCGCTCCAGCCCGAGAGCTTCTTTTTTGGTAAGCAGTTCGTAAGTGCCATCCTGCGCCATGGCTTCGATTTTCTTGAGACGTTCGATACTCTTCTTGATGGTGGCGAAGTTGGTCAGCATGCCACCGAGCCACCGACTGTCGACATAAAACTGCCCAGCACGTTCGGTCTCCTCACGGATAGCTTCCTGCGCCTGTTTCTTGGTTCCGACGAACAAAACCTTTTCGCCGTTCTGAACCGTTTCACGAACAAACTGATAAGCCGCCTTGAAGTATCGAACGGTCTTCTGCAGATCGACGATGTAGATACCGTTGCGCGCCCCGAAAATATAGGGCTTCATTTTTGGGTTCCAGCGCTTGGTCTGATGGCCGAAGTGGACGCCGGCCTCGAGCAGCTGTTTCATGCTAACCTGTGCCATGTACTTTACTCCTTTAAATTGGTTTGCCTCCGCACCCATCATCCCTGGCGGACCCTGCCGTATCAACCGGCGGGCACCTCCGCCACAAGGTCAAGGTGCGTGCGTATTATGAACACGTGTATTTACCATGGAAAAAGCGGCATAGCAAGGACAAAATAGCAACCCGACCACTCTCCGCGGTCAGCCCCCCGCCTACGATCAACTCTCCTCTTCCTTCTCTAATCGGATTCGGGCGGAAACGGATATCCGCCAACCTGACAAAAGCCCTCCCGACCCGGGTTCTCGTCCTTTATTCTGTACCTGTCGCTTTCCATGCCGAATCGTTTTTTCCGGGCGAACTCTGGTTTACAAAAAAGCCGGAACTGTATTAATATCAGCGCCTATGTCGAGCTTTCGCATTCAACGTTATCTATTGCGTGAAACGCTGGTCCCCATGTCGCTGGGACTGGCAGTGTTCACCCTCGTCCTGATCATGGGACGCATCCTCAAATTTGTCGAACTGGTTATCAACAAAGGCGTGCCCCTGGCAGACATTCTGCTGCTGTTCGCCTCCCTGTTGCCGACCTTTCTGGTACTGACCTTGCCACTGTCTTTTCTGCTCGGCATCATGGCAGGACTCGGCCGCATGTCCTCGGACCAGGAGATACTGGCTCTCAAAGCCGGCGGCACCAGCCTCTACCAGATAACCACCCCGGTCATCTGCCTGGGACTGCTTGTAAGTCTTGTAACAGCAGGCCTCACCACGGTCGTCAAACCTGCGAGTGAAGACTTTTTTCGCAGACAACTGTTCCAGATCGCCAGCAGTCGCGCCAACATAGGTATTCAGCCGCAAATCTTCAACGACGAATTCGAAGGACTCGTACTCTACGCCAACGAAGTCGACGAAAGGACCGCCCGCATGCAGGGCGTCTTCATCTCCGATGAACGAAAAGACGCCGTACCGGCTATCATCTTAGCCGACAATGGACGCGTTCTATCCAACCAGGATACGATGTCCCTCACCCTGCATTTGGAAAACGGCACCATCCATAGACAGCGCAGCATATCGGACAAAGCCTTCCATGTCATCGGCTTTACGACCTACGACCTCAATCTCGACCTCGGAAACGCTTCTCTGTCCTCGGATGAACCACGCAAAAACAAGAAAACCATGTCCATCCTGGAGCTTTTCCGGGCAATCCATGCCGATACCGCACCGATTTCTTCCAAATCCAGCGAATTGACCGCCGAATTCCACTGGCGCCTGGCACTGCCCTTCGCACCGCTGCTCTTTGCCCTGCTCGGCGTTCCTCTGGGCATTCAACCGGTACGTTCCGGCCGCGGCAGCGGTTTCGCCTTAGGACTGTTGGTGTTCCTCGCCTACTATATGCTGCTGTCCCTGGCCTCCACCCTGGTCGTCGAGACGGGGATGCCCGGCGCGGTTCTGTGGATTCCCAATATGATATTCCTGATCGCCGGCATCGTCGTACTCAAATCGGCCGCCCGGGAAAAACCATTGCCATTGCAGGAAACCTGCCGGCATTGGACCGACCGCGTCATTCGCCGTCTGAGGAAATCCTGACCATGTTGCTTTACAGCCGCTACATACTGCGCACCTTTTTCCGTTTCTTCGGCTTGTCTCTCGCGGCCTTCGTCGGACTGTACCTGCTGGTCGAATTTTTCGAACGCATCGACGACTTTATCGAATATCACGCCTCGATAGGCTTGAGCATATCCTACTTTGTCAACAAAACCCCTCTGATCATAACTCAGGTGGCCCCACTGGCTTGCCTGATGTCGGTTTTCATGACCCTGGGCAGCTTCACCCGTACGGGGGAATTGACCGCCATGCATGCCGGCGGCATCAGTCTGGGCAGAATTGCCGGCCCTCTGCTGCGCACAGGATTGTATCTCTCGCTGATCATTCTTGCCGCCAACGAGTTTGTGGTGCCGTCTTCGGTCAAACGAGCCCGCCATATTCTCGCAACTGAAGTAAGAGGCGGACCTGCCGTCACTTACAAACGCGACAAAATCTGGCTGCGTCATAACGAACAGATCCTCAACATCCGACTGGCCAGTCCAAAACAGCAAACCCTCGAAGGCATCACGCTGCTGACCTTCAACGATCAATTCCGCGTCACGCAAAGACTCGATGCCGCAAAGGCAACCTTCACAGACAACCGTTGGCTGTGCCGGCAGGTCGTTTTCCGCACCTTCGACCCGGCTTCCGGAAACCTGACCTCGGAACGAAACCTTGCGCAAAAAATGGTTAACCTGCCGGTTTCCCCGGATGATTTCAAGATTCCCGGCAGCAAGCGCAATGAGGACCTATCCATTTCGGAGTTGCGACATCTGGCCAGAAAACTGCGAAAGGAAGGTTACAACGCGACGCGATTTCAGGTCGACATGCATGCGCGCATTGCCGCTCCTTTCGCTTGCCTGGTCATGGCTTTCCTCGGCATTCCCTTCGCCATTCGCAAAGGACGGGGAACCAGCCTGGCCCTCGGCATTGCCGTCAGCGTAGGCATCGGAGCTATCTACTTTATCCTACACGCGGCGCTGCTGGCATTCGGCTACTCGGGAGCGTTTCCGCCCGTCATCGCCGCCTGGGGCGCCAATGTTCTCTTTCTTTTATTCGGCTGTTGGCTTTTCCTCTACGGCGAGGAAACGTAAGTCTCTTCAGGAATCTAGCAGATAAACCGGATAAAAAAAGGCGCCCGAACGGGGCGCCTTTTTTACCCGGGTCACGCAAAAGAGCGTATCAATACCGATAATGCTCCGGCTTGAAGGGACCGTCCACTTCCACTCCGAGATAATCGGCCTGTTTCTGGCTCAATCGGGTGAGCTTTACTCCCAGCGGACCGAGGTGCAGACTCGCGACTTTTTCATCCAGTTGCTTCGGCAGTACGTAGACTTTGTTTTCGTATTGGCTGCGATTCTGCCACAATTCGATCTGAGCCAGCACCTGGTTGGTAAAGGAATTGGACATGACAAAGGAAGGGTGTCCCGTTGCACAGCCGAGATTGACCAGACGTCCTTTGGCCAGCACGGTGATGCGCTTGCCGTCCGGCCATTCGATCTGATCGACCTGGGGCTTGACTTCGTGAACAGTCAGCTCGGGATCGTCATACAGGGAATCGACCTGAATCTCCGAATCAAAATGGCCGATATTACATACGATGGCTTCATTTTTCATGGCGTCCATGTGATCGCGGGTTATGACGTCGACATTTCCGGTCGTCGTCACAAAAATATCCCCCCAGCGACAGGCTTCGTCCATGTCAACCACGCTGAATCCCTCCATGGCAGCCTGCAGAGCACAGATGGGATCGATTTCCGTGACGGATACCAACGCTCCCATGCCCCTGAAGGCCTGGGCACATCCTTTGCCGACATCCCCATAACCCAGAACGACACACTTCTTACCGGCAATCATGACATCCGTGGCGCGTTTGATACCATCGATCAGTGATTCCCGACATCCGTAAAGGTTGTCAAACTTGCTTTTGGTGACGGAATCATTGACGTTGAAGGCTGGGAACAGCAGCTCACCGCTACGCGCCATATGATAAAGCCGGTGCACACCGGTGGTGGTTTCTTCACTGACCCCCGACAACCCGCTTGCCAGACGTTGCCAATATTCACCGTCTTCGACCAGTTGTCGGTTCAGCAACTGATCCACAATACCCAACTCCTTGTTTTCGGAAGACACCTGGGGGACATTGCCTGTACGGGCATATTCCCGCTCCCGGGCCACGCCACGATGAATGAGGAGAGTGGCGTCGCCACCGTCGTCGACAATCAATTGCGGACCCTGCTCATGCGCCAGGGCCCTGAAGGTGTACTCCCAGTACTCCTCAAGGGTTTCCCCCTTATAGGCAAAAACCGGAATGCCGGCAGCGGCGATGGCAGCGGCGGCATGATCCTGCGTAGAGAAAATATTACAGGAGGCCCAACGCAGTTCGGCTCCAAGTTCGGCAAGGGTTTCGATCAGCACTGCCGTTTGAATGGTCATGTGCAAAGACCCTGTTATACGGGCCCCGGCAAGGGGTTTGCGGCCTGCATATTCCTGGCGGATGGCCATCAGTCCGGGCATTTCCGCTTCAGCCATGCGGATTTCCCTGCGACCCCATTCAGCCATTTCGATATCCTTGACGACATAATTCTTAGCATTGATTTTACCGGTCATTTTTTAATCTCCGTTCTCATTTAGGACAAAACCCGTGGGCGGATCAATCATTCTTGAGGGCTGAAAGCAGGATGACATCATGTTCGGCGGCCTTCCCGCCAATAACCTGGAAGGAGATCGGGCGGAACCCCGCCGTCTTAAGCCAGCCCTCCAGTTCCTGCCGCTTGAAACCAAGCCATTGATCGGCCATGCGCTCCCTGACCCATTCTTCATCATGCCGGTGCAGATCAGCCAGAGTCACCCCGCCCCCGAGGGACAGCACCCTTGCAAGTTCAAAAAATACTTGTTGCGGTTGAGGCGCGTGATGCAGGACCATATTCAGCACCGACCACTGTACCTCCCCTTCCGATACAGGGAGATGCCGCATTTCTCCGAGACGCAGATCGATACCGGTCACCTGGTTGCATTGCATGCGCTCACGTGCCTGCTCAAGCATGACCGCCGAGTGGTCCACACCAATGACAAGCTTCGCCTGTCGCCGCAATCCCTGCAGCAGGTTGCCGGTTCCGACGCCAACCTCAAGGATGGTCGGTACGGTCGGAACGCTGGCTAGCAGCTTTTCGCGATAGCTGGCGGTGGGCAGCAGATCCTGCACCAGTTCATCCCACTGCCTGGCATGCCGGTCAAAAAAGTCGAGACTTCGGGAACGTCGCTTCTCCAGCAGAGAAAAGAGGCGATTCCGGTCGCCGCACGGATCATCCTCCCTGTTCAGTCGCGCCTCCACATACGGTCGTATGTCTTTAAAAAAATCGTTTGTCGCATCGAGCTGGTAATAGGCCCAGGTGCCTTCGCGCTTTACCGAAAGCAGACCGGCATCCGAAAGAATTTTCAAATGCCGCGATATCCTCGATTGTCCCATGTCCAGAATGGTTGTCAGTTCCTGCACGGTGAATTCACCGCGGGCAAGAATAGCCATCAGGCGTAATCGGGTCGGGTCGGCCAGGGATTTAAATGTGGCAAGCATTGATCAATTATCCTCGCTGGCATATATCAGGTTTTATTGATATACCCAATCCGGTCGGCATTTGCAAGAAAAAAAGGGCGAATCCGCCATGCGATTCGCCCTTCTTACCGGAACGACTGCCGTTATGCTTTACTGAAGCGACATGATGACCGTATGTATCCGGCCGGTTCCCACCTCCCTGATCTGCAGCCTCAATTGTGCGGCAGACATGGCTTCTCCGGGAAAGAACAGGAAACCGTGCGCCAGGTTGCCCGGTTGAATGCCCTGATTGACGAGGGACTTGTTGGCCAGATCACGGGCAATTTGCCGCCCTGCCTGATCTTCCGTAGCCCCTTGGGCTCCGCCGACGACTGCGCCGCCGGCACCACCGACCGCCGCCCCTTTAAACATGGTGGAGCCTATGTTTTCGCCGCTCAGAATTCCGATGGCGGCACCGAGCACGGCACCACCGGCAGCGCCGAGCATCGCCCCCTTGCCGCCTCCCTTGGCTATACGCGCATATTCGGAACTTTTTTCAATCCTGGTATATGCGGTACGACTGTCGAGAAGATTCCACAGGTTCCCTTCACTATCTATCAGAAAGGATTGCTCGGGAACGATAGTCAGGGCCTGCTCTCCCTGGTTATCAAACACCACCTGCACAGGCAGTAAGCCTGCCTTGCGAATATTGAAGCCGAAAACCCCGCTGGCCTCGCTTTCGTCAACATATGCCCTGGAAGCCAATTGCGCCCCTGCAACCGCTTGCATATTGCCATAACTTGCGGGAGGCCGAAAGGGAACTTCCTGACCGCGATAAGCGGTACATGATGCAAGCATCAAAAACAAACCACAGAAAACCACTCCGTTTGCAATTTTCATGATCGCGTACCTTTCCTTTAGCGGTTCTGCACATATGGTACCACAGAAAGGATACCAGATTAAATTTCATGATGTGAAATCATCAACAAAACGGGAATACACCTGCCACCAGGGCATGATTGCCGTTTCAAGACCGGTAACCTGCATGCAGATTCCATCGATACCATACCCAAGCCCCAAATGCTGCTATCCAATATCCGACAGGGTGGTCGATCATCCAGGCAATGCGCCTGTCAAAAAAACGCAAAACGTTCAAGGGGCCGAGTCCTGGAGTTTTCCCGCTGCGATAATGGCGCAGCGTATCGACCATGAACGCCAGTTGCCATACGTTGCCGCAGACAAAGGCACCTACCGTGCGCCACAGCCTGCGTTTTTGTGACAGAGACAGAGAGGACACATGGCGCGATACCTGTTTGAAAAAAGGATATAGCCGAAGTCCCTTACACGCCGCCTGCTGCCGATATATTCCCGGCAGGTCGGCAAGCCAATACCCGTACCCGGCCTCTTCGCACGCCAGAATCATGGCGTTGAGGGCCTGCCGTCGGCCAAAACCTTCTTCTTCAAAGCGCCGGGCGGATGTTTCCAGAACAGTCGGAAACAATAACCAGCGCCCACGGTTTTCAATACTTTTTGCCAGACGGACATCTTCAAGAAACGGCAGAGATTCATCAAAAGGACCGACCTTTTCAAAGAAAGATCTCGCCAGCATGAAGCCTTGATCCCCATGCACGCAATAGGGGCGATGAAGCCGGGTTTTCCAGGCATGATGAAAAAAGGCCCAGGAGCTTTGGTCCGACCTGCTCCGAAAAAAAAGGGGAAAGTGCCCGGCAATTTCACAATGACCGGCACGACAGTGAGCAGCATGAAGAGCGGAATACGCCCGTGCGAGGGCCCTCGAATCCTCGAAGGTGGAGTCGGCATGGAGAAAAAGCAGGTAATTACCGCGACTGCTGGCGGCACCGAAGTTGAGTTGGCGGGCGCGACCCGGGGGGGAGTGATACAGACGATATTCGTAGGGGAACTTTGCTAACAGCGGCGACAAAACATCGTGGCTGTCATCCTCGGAACCGCCGTCGCATAGGATGAGCTCGAATTTCACCCCTTGCTGCCGCTGCAAGGTCCGGATCAGGGAGGGCAGCATTTCTCCTTCGTTGAGAAAGGGCACAATGACCGACAGTTCCGGGGGGGATGCATCAGGCAGAGAAACCATGATTTACCCGGAAAAGGCAAAGGCGAACCTTGCGGATCGCCTTTGCCTTTTCGATATCAGAGTCCGGCACGATTGCGAAGCGATTCGACGCGATCTGTGCGTTCCCAACTGAATTCCGCAAGTTCGCGCCCGAAGTGCCCATAAGCCGCTGTTTTGCGATAAATAGGACGCAGCAGATCCAGGATTTCGATAATCGCCGCCGGTCGCATGTCGAATTCTTCACGAACAAGGCGGGCGATTTCGTTGGAAGGCATGATTCCGGTACCGAAAGTATTGATCATGATGGAAACCGGTTCCGCCACCCCTATGGCGTAGGCAAGCTGAACTTCGCACTTACGGGCCAGCTTGGCGGCTACGACGTTCTTGGCGACATACCGCGCCATATAGGATGCGCTGCGATCGACCTTTGAAGGATCCTTTCCGGAAAAAGCACCACCGCCGTGCGACCCCTGTCCGCCATATGTGTCAACGATGATCTTCCGACCTGTCAGACCACAGTCGCCCTGAGGCCCGCCGACTACGAAACGGCCGGTAGGATTGACATAAAACTTGGTATTTTCGTCGAGCATATCGGAGGGGATAATCTTTTTGATAACCTCTTCGATCAGCGCTTCGCGCAATGTTTCGTAGACCACATCCGGAGCGTGTTGAGAGGATACGACAACCGCATCGACCCGAACCGGCTTGTCGTTGATATACTGCACCGACACCTGGGATTTGCTGTCAGGGCGCAAAAAGGTTAGAAGACCGCTTTTGCGTACCTCGGCCATACGTTGGGTAAGCTGATGCGCGTAAGTTATGGGCATCGGCATGAGTACCGAGGTTTCATCGCAGGCATAACCGAACATGAGCCCCTGATCACCGGCCCCCTGCTCCTTGTATAGCCCCTGTCCCTGAGTAACCCCCTGGGAAATGTCCGGCGACTGCCGGTCTATGGATGTAAGAACTGCGCAGGTTTCCCAGTCGAAGCCCATAGCGGAGTCGTTGTAGCCGATATCCCGAATGACTTCACGAACCACATTGGGATAATCGACCCTGGCATTGGTGGTAATTTCACCGGCGATAACGGCCATGCCGGTCGTCACCATGGTCTCGCAAGCTACACGGCTGTGAGGATCCTGCTCTAAAATGGCGTCCAGAATCGCATCGGAAACCTGATCCGCAACTTTATCAGGATGGCCTTCGCTTACGGATTCGGACGTAAAAAGAAAATCTGTCATGGGCATGGGAAATCGCTCCTTATAAAAATTTTCAATACGCTAAATTTTAAGTACCCCGGTTTCAACTGTCAAGCATTTACTCGCGTCCGGATCGTGCGGGCTGACCGAAAAGAGATGGAAAACGCTTACCCATTTCTTCCGACAATCGCCTGGATGCCTCGGGAGCGGAGCCCAAAACAAAAAGCTCTTCGACCAATTCTTCGGCTTCCGGCCTGTAAACCTGTCGAATGATCCGCTTGACCTGAGATATGTAGGGCGCATTCATGGACCACTCATCAAATCCCAGCCCCAACAGCACCAGGGTATAGAAGGGGTCGGCGGCCATCTCACCGCAGATTCCGACCATGATGCCGACCTGCTTGGCAGCCTTGCAGATCATGCGCAGAGCTCGCAATACCGCGGGATGCAGCGGTTCGTAAAGATAGGCGACGTGTTCGTTGCCACGATCGACCGCAAGACAATATTGAATCAGGTCGTTGGTCCCTACCGAAAGAAAATCCACCTCGCGAGCCAAAAGTTCCGTAACAAGCGCTGCAGCGGGAGTTTCGATCATGATGCCGATCTCGATCCCGGCATCAAAATCACGCCCTTCGGCGGCAAGTTCCCCCTTGATCTCCTCAAGAAGCTTTTTACAGCTCTTGATTTCAGCCACGCCGGTGATCATGGGAAAAAGAATGCGAGCCTTGCCGAAGGCCGAAGCCCGAAGGATGGCCCGCAGTTGAATTTTGAAGAGATTTTTTTCTTTCAATGAAAAGCGTATGGCCCGCAGTCCCATAGCCGGGTTCGCTTCGTCGGACAGATCGATATCCGAAACCAGTTTATCCCCTCCGACATCAAGGGTACGTATGGTGACGGGATGGGGAACCATGCTCTCGATGATTTCCCTGTAAGCCGCAACCTGTTCTTCTTCGGAAGGAACGCATTTGCGTTTCATGTAAAGAAATTCGGTACGAAACAGGCCGACCCCCTGCGCTCCTTCCCGCAAGGCGATGGGTACCTCTTCGGCGATTTCGATGTTTCCGCGCAATATGATTTTGTGGCCGTCCAGCGTGACCGCATCCAGCCCCCGGAAATAGGTCAGTTCCTCAGCCTGATATTCGTAAAACTGTTTTTTTTCGAGATATTCCCGAAAAGTATCCAGGGATGGATTGAGAACGACTGTGCCGGTGGTTCCGTCGATGATAACCGGCAGATCTTCTCGGATCTGCGAGGTTACCGACTCGAGACCGACCACCGCCGGTATGCCCAGAGAACGCGCCAGGATGGCGGTATGAGAGGTGCGCCCGCCGAGATCGGTGACAAAACCGATGATGCGCGATTTATCCATCTGCAAGGTATCGGCAGGTGACAGATCGTGAGCCACGATGACCGACTTGCGCTCTATTTCGGCAAGTGATTGTTGGGATACCCCTACGAGGTTTCGCAGTATGCGGTCTCCCACGACGTCGACATCGGAACGGCGTTCCTTCAGGTATTCGTCATCGATCGCATCGAATACGGAACGAAAGCCCCTCAAGGTGCGCATCAGGGCACCTTCGGCGTTGATTTTTTCCCTTCTGATGACGGCGATGGTCTCATCGACCAGCATCGGATCTTTAAGAATCAGCAGGTGCGTGTCGATAATATGGAGATGTTCGGCTATATGAGGATCGGCTACGCGATTTTTGACGTCTTCGAGCTGCTGTCTGGATACTTGCAAGGCCGTCTCGAATAAACGCACCTCTCCTTCAACTTCTTGGGGGTCAAGTGACCGCTCAACAGCCGACATGCGTCTTCTATCGACGACATAGGCAGATCCGATAGCAATCCCCGGCGAAGCACCTATGCCGACCAGGAAAACATCCTGCATCATGTCACAATTCTCCGAAACCGTTCTCTATCAGCTGCCCAAGAGCCTCCATGGCCTGTTCGGCATCCACGCCTGAAGTCGCAACTTCAATTTGCGTGCCCTGAGCCGCCGCCAGCATCAGTATCCCCATAATGCTTTTACCACTGACTTGTTCGCCATCTTTCGAAACGAGAACATCGGCATCAAACTTGCCTGCCGTCTGCACAAATAAAGCCGCCGCCCTGGCGTGCAACCCCAGTTTGTTAATGATGGTGAAATGCCTTTTTTTCATCACAGTCTCACAATGTTGCATAAGTGCAATCCGATCCATAACAAGCTAACCAAACCGATCAACATCACCAGGGAAGACACCCCTCGCCGGACAAGCCATCCGATAAGCAGCACCACTGGGACAACCGACCATCCCCACGCAACAGACAACTGGACATGGCCGAGTCCGTCAAAAGCGACCCAGGCGGAAATTCCTCCCAGAACCACGACCAGCAGGGACCGTAGCCGATAGGCTAAATCCGACAGGCGCCAGCTCTGCAGTTTATCGACAACTTTATAATCCCTGCGATAACCTTGCCAAAAACCGCAAAAACGCAAACCGATGGCCGGCACATTATACAGCAACAAAAACAGCACCACGCTCCAGCCATTCCCGGCGAGCGCAAGCCAAACCGCTGCGGATGCGGCAAGTGGACGCAACGTACCCCAGAAGAAACTGTCCCCCATGGCCGCACATGGCCCGGCCATGGCCGACTTAAAGTCTTCGACGCCCATAATGAGGTCTTCCCCGCGACTTTTTTGTTCCTCAAGACGCAGGCTGGCTCCAATGATAGGTAACGCCAGAACAGGATTTGAATTAAAATAAGACAGATTGCGCCTGCATTCCCGTTGCAGTTGCCGGCCCTTGAAAATTCGGCGGAAACCGGGCATGACCGTAAACAGGAAACCGAGATTCTGCATGCGTCCGAAATTCCAGCTGGCCTGCAGAAGCAGGGCACGCAATGCGACACACCATAAGATTTTTTTGGATAGGTTCTCAGAGCCCTTCATGGTTTATCCAAACAACAGAAGCAGGCAATACACAATCAAAAAGGCACCGCTGTACACCCACACGGCATGGCGAAAATTAACCGTACTCAGGCAGGCTGCAACTCCGGCCAGAGGCACAGCCAGACGCAGCCAGGGTTGCACGAGGGGCAGGTCACCGGACAATACGGGGACCAGGATCTGCAGACAGACCAGACCTCCCAGCAGAATTACGCCGAAAGTCATGAGGGATGCAAACCCGAAATGCAAAACCCCCTGCAGATGCAACCAGGTCAAGCGATCGTAGCGCTCTTCCTCAACCGCCCGTTCAGCACGGACCCATAAGGTGCCGTTGGCACGCCGCGCCAAACGATCAAAAAAACCTCCGACCCTGCCGAAAGGCAATGCGACCAGCAGGCACAGAATGGAAAAAGCGACGACAGGTACGGAGGAGCCGGGATATTGCGTAACCGCAAGGCAGGTACTGCCAACGGCGACCTGCGTATCGTCAGGTGGAATGGAGGCGCCTACCGGTATGCGTCCCAACCACAACAACTCGAGAAAGGCACCGATGTAAAGACCCGTCTGCATATCATCCAGCAACCATCCCGTCAAAGGCGCGGCCACAATGGGCCTGGAGACCATGATTTGCAAAAAGGCCGTACGGTCCAGACCCGCAACCAGGGACGCGAACGCTGCGATGAAATAGGGAAAACCTGACATAACAAGGATATTTATTTTGCCTTTATGATGGAACGCCACTCACGCTGACGGTCCGAAGGAACGCACTGCAGGCTGATTTCCACGCCCCGGGCTTCGAGTTCCGAAAGGCTGGAAATATCATGATTGTCAAGGGTAACCGTACATCCGAGCTGAAGCAACCCTTCGGGACGATGCAAGTTTCCGAGATTGAGATGGGCGAAATGCATGCCCAGATGATAGGCGCACAGAGCATCTTCCGGACTGGCGAATAAAACGAGCATTTTCAAAGCGCTGTTGCCCGGCGAATTGACAAACTTCGCGGACTCCTCGACCGAGCAAATGATCACGCGAATCCCGCGAGGCACAGCAGCCGCCATGAGCCGTTTGCGCATATCCTCGTCGGCGACTTCATTGTTCGCCACCACGATACAGTTTGCCTTGGTGGTCGGAACCCACGCTTCCAGCACCTGTCCGTGAATCAGTCGATTGTCTACACGCGCAAGAACAACGCTCATATCACCATCTGAAGGGGGTATTATTTATTTGTCCAGGATATCACTTGCCAGAAGAATACTATGCTGGCCGTAATCTCTCAGCAACAGAGCAAGTTCACCAAGGCACCGACCTTTTCGCTCCTGCGAAGCCCTGAGCACCATAGGCAGATTAACGCCACTGAGAACATCGACAAGTCCCTGATCGAGAAAGGAGAAGCCGATATTGGAGGGGGTACCGCCGAACATGTCCGTCAACACCAGAACTCCGTCACCATCCTGTCCGACTTCATCGATGGCCCGGCGAAAACGCTGTCGGATTTCTTCGGGACCATCTTCCCGCCTTATGGACACAGCGGCGACAAGCGGCATCGAGCCGATGATCATCTCGGCGGTCTTGACCAACTCTCCGGCCAGCCCGCAATGGGTTGCAATGACTAAACCAACCACCGGCATTTACTCCTTGGCCACATCTCGATGCAATCCTTCCACTACCAGGTTTTCTCCCTGAATCGCATCACGCAGGTATTCTGCAATGGCGACGCTGCGATGGCGGCCACCGGTACAACCAATGGAAATGGTGAGATAACTTTTGCCCTCTTTGCGATAACACGGCAGAAGATAATCCAGCAGATGATTGAAACGATCGAGGAACTCTCTGCAAGCCTCCTGCCGCAAAACAAAGTTACGCACCCCTTTGGAAAGTCCGGTTTGGGGCCGCAATTCGGGAATATAATGAGGATTAGGCAGAAACCGCACGTCCATGACTAAATCCGAGCCGGGGGGGATTCCGTAGCGATAACCGAAGGACTGCACCAAGACCGCCAGAGGCGTCCCCTCGTTATCGCCGCATACCATATGCACAACCCGGGCACGCAGTTGGTGCGGGGTAAGCCAGGAGGAATCGATTATCTCTGTGGAAAGATCCATGATCCCCCCGAGCAATGCGCGTTCCTGTCTGATCGATTCCCCCACTCCCTCTTTTTGCGACAAAGGATGCCGGCGCCGGGTTTCTGAATAGCGACGTATGAGAACTTCATCGACAGCATCAAAAAAGAAGATATCTACAACATGCCCTGCAGACCTGACCTCTTCCAGGGTTTCACGATACCCTTCCAGATAGGGTTTGTTGCGGACATCGACAACCACGGCTACATTGGCATTGCCTTCACCGGATGCGGTATGCAACTTCAAAAATTCGGGAAGCAATAGCAGTGGCAGGTTGTCGACAACAAAGAACCCCTCATCTTCAAGCGCCCTGGCGGCTGTCGTTTTTCCGGATCCGGATAAACCGGTAATGATGATCAGACGTGCGTGTTTCATATCACCCCGATGGCAACGCCTTTTTGGCGTTCAATCCGACAACAAAGAGAAAAGGGGCGTCGACCGACCTTCGAATCCGCATGCGGCCGCAGAGACACCCCTTTTTTAATTACCTGTACGCGGCATACGATATGCCGTCAAACTTCGGGAATCCGACTGGCTCCGTGTGCAGACTCCGGATCAAAGACGCTCTTCCTCTTCCCCGATGATCCTGTACAGATCATCACCGGACTCGGCTCCAAGCAAACGTTGACGAACGGCCGGGCTTTTCAGCAGTTTGGAAATCCTTGCAAGCGTCTTCAAGTGCACGCCAACAGATTCTTCAGGGGCAAGCAGAAGGAAAAAGAGTTGGGCCGGCTTTCCGTCAAGGGAATCGAAATCGACCCCTTTGCAGCTGCGTCCGAAGGATAACAGCAGTTGATCGATGCTCCCCAGCTTTCCATGAGGAATGGCTACGCCGTCACCGATACCGGTACTGCCGAGGCGTTCTCGCTCTTGCAGCACGCGAACAACCTCTGAACGATCAAGTTCCTTATCAACCTTGATCGCGGCTCCGGCCAGTTCCTCCAGAACGGAATCTTTTTCCGCCGCCCCCAGATCCGGGATAATGGCGGCAGGGTTAAGAAGATCGACGATTTTCATAATTCTAACAAAAGCACCGGCATTCCTGCTCGCGGCAACGGACAGGACCAGCCCTTTCCTCCTCGGGATTACATTAAAACCAACCGACTTACCTGGCTTCCGGTACGATGAGTCCGTAGTTTCCATCCTTACGACGATAAACAACACTGATTTCATCGGTCGTCGCATCGGAAAAAACCAAAAAGGTCTTGTTCAAAAGATCCATCTGCATGACGGCTTCTTCCACGGACAGGGGTTTCACGGAAAAACTCTGGCTCCGGATAATCACCGGCTCGGGAGAACCTTCGTCGATGCTCTCGGCAGCATAAACAGTCTTTTCCACCTGACGCATACGTTCGGAACCAGGCTTATGTTTTTTGATTTTTTCCTTGTAACGCTTGAGCTGACGCTCGAGCTTGTCAACCATGCCGTCGATGGCGGCATACATGTCGTTGGTTTCGTCCGAGCTTTTAATGGTGATGCCCTTGGCAACCAGCGTTACTTCGGCGGAATGCCTGATTTTCTTTTCAACCGACAGTACAACCTGAGCATCGATCGGTTCGTCGATGTACTTTTTAACCCGGGATATTTTTTCATCCAAATACGTTTTAAGCGCTTCGCTTGCTTCCATGTGTCGAAATGTCACGGCAATCTGCATGCTGTAAACCTCCTGATTAACGTGTTTTGTAGAGTGTCGAGGCTTTGCGCTTACAGGTCTTATTACCAATTATACCCTGCGATCCGGGTTGCGCTTAAAACAATCGTTTGCGCTCGGTAGACGACCGGATATTCAGCATTTCTCGATACTTCGTTACGGTACGACGGGCGATATCGATCCCCTCCTGCCGGAGGATATCGACTATCTTCTGATCGGAATACGGCTTTTTGGGGTTTTCTTCGGCAATAATGTCCTTGATTTTGCTCTTGACGCTTTCGGAGGCTATCGATTCGCCTACTGTCGTATTTATACCGCTGTTGAAGAAATACTTCAACTCAAACAACCCTCGCGGTGTCTGCACGTATTTATTGGTAGTCACACGGCTTACCGTCGATTCGTGCATCTCGATATCTTCGGCGACGTCCCTCAGCACCAAAGGCTTGAGATATTCTATGCCTTTTTCGAAGAAATCCCTCTGAAACTTGACGATGCTTTTGGTTACGCGAAAAATGGTGCGCTGGCGTTGATGAATACTTTTGATCAGCCAGATCGCTCCGCGCAACTTCTCCTGAATGTATTCTCCCGCGGCTTCGTCAACCTTCTGGCCTCCGGCAAGAGCATTTCTGTAAAAGGAATTGATGCGCAGATTCGGAAGGCCTTCATCGTTGAGCACCACCACGTATTCATCACCCACCTTGTGAACGAAGATGTCCGGGGTAATGTATTGCACTTCATCCTGACCATAGGCTCTACCGGGACGCGGATCAAGACCGGAAATGATTCGCGCCGCCCCCAGCACATCATCCAAAGAAACGCTCAATGCCCTTGCGATGGCCTGGTATTTACGGTTTTCCAACTCGCTGATGTGGTCACGTAACATGATACCGACAAGAGACTCCCCCATCCCCAGCGTCTCCGCCTGCTTCAGCAGACAGTCGCGCAGGTTGCCGGTGGCGACCCCGGGAGGATCAAAATCCTGAACCACGGACAGAGCCTGTTCGGCAGCTTCGCTACTCACAGCGCAGGCTTGGGAGATTTCTTCAATGGACGACTTGAAATACCCGTCATCATCAATGTTGCCGATGATTTCCGCAGCGGCAGCCCGCTGATCGTCCGGAATCCGCGTCAGGGTGAGCTGCCAGAGAAGATGGTCGGCAAGAGACGTTTTCTTGGTGAGAAGACTTTCAAAACTCGGACGATCATCATCGGCCTCATAGGTATCGGCCGTCGCGCCGCTGGAGTGGTAGCCGTCAAGGTATGTCTGCCAGTCGGCCTGGTTGAATCCCTCCATGTCGTCCTGCAGCTCCTTGACCTCCTCGGCATTGCCTTCGGAAGAGGGATTTTTGGAAATTTCAGCGGATTCGGCAGCAAGCTCCTTATCTTCCGCGAGATCCTGCGCTTCTTCAAGAACGGGGTTCTCCTCCAGTTCCTGACGCACCACCTCTTCCAGTTCCAGACGGGATAGCTGCAGCAGTTTGATCGCCTGCTGCAGTTGGGGAGTCATTACAAGTTGCTGACTAAGCTTTAGCTGTTGCCGAATTTCTAATGCCATGATTTTCCAATTCTTTTACTGCAAGGACGGGCGAGGGAATGCTCGTAGCTTCAGAGGATGTTCATAACCTGAATTTCTCACCGAGATAGGTAGCTCTGACCTGGGGGCAGGAAGCAATCTGCTCCGGGTCCCCGCATGCCAGGATCTGCCCATCGCTGAGAATGTAGGCCTTGTCGCACACGCCCAGAGTTTCTCGTACATTATGATCGGAGACAAGTACTCCGATCCTTCTGTCGCGCAATCGACAGATAATATTCTGAATATCGTGTACCGCCAAAGGATCGATTCCCGCAAAGGGTTCATCCAACAATATGAATCCGGGATCGATGACCAGAGCGCGAGCGATTTCGAGCCTGCGCCGTTCACCGCCCGAGAGTGCATATCCGGGCGAGCGGGCTACATGTTGCAGACGAAACTCCTCGATCAGGGTTTGAGCGCGCTCTTTTCGCTGTCCAGCGGCACTTTCAACCGTTTCCAAAATGGCCAGAAGGTTTTCTTCCACCGTCAGTTTTCTGAAAACCGAAGCCTCTTGCGGCAAATAAGAGATACCGGCTCTGGCCCTTTGATACATCGGCATACCGGTCAGATCCTGCCCATCCAGAAGAACCTTCCCCCGATCGGGACGTACGAGGCCCACCACCATATAAAAGGAGGTTGTCTTGCCGGCGCCGTTGGGACCGAGCAGGCCGACAACTTCCCCGGAACCGATCTGCAGGTCGACACCACGCACGACCTGGCGCCCCCGATAACTTTTCCAAAGATCTCTGGCTTCAAGTTTACGGCCCAACGGTTTTCTCCTTGGGCGTCAGAACCGCCCTGACTCGCGAACCGGATCGACTTTTCACTATACTCCGATCCTCCTCGAGGAAAAATACGATTTCATCTCCCTCGATGGAATTTTCGCCCTGTTGGACCCGAGGCATTTCGGTCAGGACCACCGTACCTTCTGCCACCTCGTACAACCCGCGCCCGGCAGTGGCAATACGTCCGGACTTTTCGATTCGGACCTCACCGACAGCCTCCACAGAGGATATTTCCTCCCTGCTTGCAAGATAACGAACGATAAGTTTATTCGATCTTATGATCATACCGTCCTGCACGGCAACGACTTTGCCTGAAAACACGACTTCACGCAAGGCTCCATCCGCCTCAAGCCTTTGGGAGGTAATTTCCAGAGGAGCCGATCCGACGCCTGAGACTGTTGTCTGAGACCAGGCGGCCCCGGTCAATAGCACATTCAGCAGAAAAAACAGGAAAATGCTGTATATCCTGGCCATCGTTAATTTCCTATCCCGCCGGCAAAGACTGCCTTGACCTGTGAAGTCAGGTTCAAGGCACGATCGTCGATGCCATAGCGCATACCGCGTGCGGACAGTTTCATGCCTCCTGCGTCGACATGTACGGTCCGATCGGTTGTGATCTCATGCGTTTCGGAGTGATAATCCAGAAGCTCGGTTCGCAAGGTATACCCTTGGGTGGTTTTAACAACGACCCGGTTCCGGGCTTCTATCACGCCCTTCTCGGAAAACCAGGATCCCTGCTCGGCAGTAAGGACGGCCTGCTCCCGGCCCTCTTTATCGAAAAACACCAGACGCATGTCCCGGACCGAACTCTCGCCTTGTTCGGCATCATAAGCCGCGGTCTTTGCGGACAAACTCCAGCGGCGCACACCACCGCTGGTTTCGGTATATTGGATATCCTGCAAGGAGAGATCGGTATCCGCGGGGAGAGAAGCAGCAGGAGGTTCTGAAACAGGCTCCCGACGGTGAGTACACATCCTCAGCCCAAGACCGAATGCTACCGTCAGAATAGCAATAAGCAAGAAATTTCGGATAGTTACCCTTTGCATCATAGGTGTCGCCAGTATAGCATTATCGCTATGGGCTGTAAAGGAGGAACAGAAGGCATTTGGCACGAGTTTTGATTCACGGCTACACTGCCCTGCCGAAGTAGCGTTCGGTGACGGCCTCCCAGCCACCGGTACGCTTCAGCAACATCTCGCACACCTCCCGGACAGCACCGCGTCCTCCCGGCCTGGATGCGACGAAATCGACCCTCTCCCTGACTTCGGCTACCGCATCGGCCACGGTGGCGGAAAACCCGACGCGCTGCAATATGGGAAGATCGACCAGATCATCACCCATATACGCGACCTGCTCGTCTCTGAGTCCGGTTTCACGAAGAATCTCCTCGTAAGGCACGAGCTTTTTCTTCGCTCCCTGGTAAAGAATCTCGATACCGAGTTCCTCGGCCCGTCTTTGCACGATATTGGAGCTGCGCCCGGTGATGATACCGACCCGGAAACCGGCCCGTTGCAAGAGCTTGAGACCATGGCCGTCTTTGACATCGAAGCTTTTCATTTCACCGCCTGCCGTATCGTAATGGATTCGGCCATCGGTCAGTATGCCGTCAACGTCAAGCAGCAGCAAACGGATTTTCGCCAGGCTGTTATCCATCAGACAACCCCCGCCTTCAAAAGATCGTGAAGATGAATAATGCCCACCGGTGCCGTACTGTCCTCGCTATCGAAAACGAATAAAGAAGTTATGGAGAATTCTTCCATCTTCTGCACCGCCTTGGCTGCCAGGTTGGAACGAAGTATCCGTTTGGGATTACGACTCATAACATCACTGAGAGGCAGGTTCAACACATCATATCCCCTGGCCATGGTACGTCGCAAATCGCCATCCGTAAACACTCCGACAAGCTCGCCGGTATCGTTGAGAACCCCGGTTATACCAAGTTTCTTGCTGGTAATCTCAAACAACGCATCCCGCAAAAGGGTTGTCGTCGTCGCCAAAGGGATATCGCTGCCGGCATGCATGATATCTTCCACCTTGAGCAGCAGTTTTTTTCCCAAAGCGCCACCAGGATGATAGAGAGCGAAATCCTCCTCCCGGAAACCGCGCCGTTCCAGAAGAGTCACAGCCAGCGCATCTCCCATGGCCAGGGTAGCGGTAGTGCTGGCGGTCGGCGCCAGACCGAGAGGACATGCCTCTTCCCGCACTCCGATATCGAGAAACACATCGGCTGCACGGGCCAGACCACTTTCAGATTGTCCCGTCATGGCGATAAGAGGCAGCCCCATGCGCTTTATGACCGGAAGGATGCGTACGATTTCCTCGGTATTTCCTGAATTGGAGACGGCGATCACGACATCTCCCTTCATAAGCATACCGAGATCACCATGAATTCCCTCGGCCGGATGCAGAAAGAAAGCCGGCGTCCCCGTGGAGGCCATGGTGGCGGCAACTTTCTGACAAATCAGCCCCGACTTGCCCATGCCGGTGATGACCACCCTCCCTTTGCAGGACAGAATCATTTCGACAGCAGCGACAAAACGCTCATCGAGTCGCTGCGACAGCGCAACAATAGCCTCGGCTTCCACACGGAAAACCCTTTTGGCGGTATTTAGCATATCGCTCACGATTGTGTGTTTCCTTTGATAACAGCGTCGATTGCCAACATTTCTTTTAGGATTGCCTTCACCTCGGCCAGCGGCAAGGAGTTAGCGCCGTCGCACAACGCATGATCGGGATCCGGATGGACTTCCCAGAACAGACCGTCCACCCCCACGGCAACCGCCGCACGCGACAAGGCTGCAACGTATTGCCTTTGACCGCCGGAGGAGGTCCCGGCGCCTCCCGGCAACTGTACGGCATGGGTGGCGTCGAAAACAACCGGACATCCCGTCTCGCGCATGATGGCAAGCGAACGCATGTCCACGACCAGATTGTTGTAACCGAAGGAAGTCCCGCGCTCGGTCAAAAGAATCCGCTCGTTACCTGTCGAGGCGACCTTGGTCACGGCGTTGGCCATATCCCAGGGTGCCAGAAATTGCCCTTTTTTAATGTTGACGATCTTGCCACTGCGTCCGGCAGCCAGCAGAAGATCGGTCTGACGGCACAGAAAGGCCGGAATTTGAAGAATGTCGAGCACCCCGGCGGCGGCATCCACCTGTCCGACATCGTGAACGTCGGACAGCAATGGCAGACCGGTCTCCTGCCTGACCTTGTCCAGTATCCGCAGACCTTCCTGCAGACCGGGGCCGCGATAGGCCGATAGCGAGGTCCGGTTGGCCTTGTCAAAGGAGGCCTTGAAGACCACGCCGACCCCGAGTTCCCGTTGCAGTTCCGCCAGTTGCCGAGCAATGGTCAGGGTCTGCGTCTCGTCCTCCATGACGCATGGCCCGGCGATCAGAACCAGGGGCTGTTCGCCACCGAAAACAACATCGGCCACCTTCAATGCAGCAGGCATCTCAGGCATCTCCATGCTGTTTCAGGCAGGCACCGACAAACGACTCGAACAAAGGATGCGGCTCCATGGGGCGCGAACGGAACTCGGGATGGAACTGGCAACCGAGAAACCAGGGATGGTCCGCAATCTCGACAACTTCGACGAGATCCGCATCACGATAGACCCCCGAAATAACGAGGCCGCCCTTGCTCAGTCTCTCCCGATAGGCGTTATTGAATTCGTAACGATGTCGGTGACGCTCCTGCACGTCGCCGGTACCGAAAATACGACGCGCAAGCGTCCCTTCGATCAGCTGGCAGGGATAGGCGCCAAGCCGCATGGTACCGCCCTTGCGGGTGATTTTTTTCTGTGTTTCCATGATGTGAATGACGGGGTTGGCCGCATCTTCCTTGAATTCTGAGGAAAAACAGTCCTCGATGTTGCAAACATTGCGGGCAAACTCGACAACAGCCATCTGCATACCGAGACAGATGCCGAAAAACGGGATCCCGGTCTCCCGGGCATAACGAATGGCGGCAATTTTTCCCTCGCTGCCGCGATGCCCGAAACCGCCCGGTACCAGAATGCCGTCCACCCCCTTGAACGTGTCTCCGACTCCATGCCGCTCGAGAGCTTCGGAATCGACATATACCAGGTTTACACGGCAATTGTTGGCGATACCGCCGTGAGTGAGCGCCTCGGACAAAGACTTGTAGCTCTCGGTCAACTCCACATATTTACCGACGATGGCGATCGTGGTTTCGGCCTCGGGCTCGTGAAAACGTTTCACGATGCGCGCCCATGCCGTCAGATCGGGAGCTTTGGTCCAGATATTCAGATAATCGATGATTCTCTCGTCAAGCCCTTCTTCATGGTAGGCAATAGGAACCTCGTAAATGCACTTCACGTCACGTGCCGTAATAACGGCCTCTTCGTTGACATTGCAGAACAAGGCGATCTTGGCCTTCATGTCACGGGGAATTTCCCGATCACAACGGCACAGAAGGATGTCGGGTTGAATGCCGATTTCACGCAGCTCCTTGACGCTATGCTGGGTCGGCTTGGTCTTCAGTTCACCGGCGGTTGGAATATACGGAACCAGGGTCAGATGAATGTACAGGACGTTCTCACGACCGCGTTCAACCCGAAACTGCCGGATCGCCTCAAGAAACGGCAGCGACTCGATATCCCCGACGGTTCCGCCGACTTCCACGATAGCGACATCGACATCCTTGGAATTAGCGAGAATCTTGGCCTTGATTTCGTTGGTGATATGCGGAATCACCTGCACCGTGCCACCGAGATAATCACCACGACGCTCTTTGCGAATAACCGAATCGTACACCTGCCCGGTCGTGAAATTGGATTTTTGACTCAAACGCGCAGATGTATATCGTTCGTAATGACCCAGATCCAGGTCCGTTTCCGCCCCATCGTCTGTAACAAATACTTCCCCATGCTGAAACGGGCTCATGGTACCGGGATCGACGTTGATATAGGGATCCATCTTCTGCATGGACACCCGCAACCCCCTGGCCTCCATCAAGGCACCGATGGAAGCGGCTGCCAGCCCCTTACCGAGAGACGAAACCACACCGCCGGTAATGAACAAAAATTTGGTCTTCATAAAATTATTCCTCCATCCGGACGGCCATTTTCGAACCACCCTCAAGGATCAAAACGAAAAAATTGATTCTACACGGAATGTACCGAGATTTAAAGCATCAAAAATCCCCGGCCCGCAATCTATCCATGCTCCCGCAGATAAGCTTCCACCCTCATCAGGTCATCAGGGGTATCAACCCCGAGACTGACCAAGTCCGTTTCAACAACGCGTATGGCATATCCGTTTTCCAGAGCCCGCAGTTGTTCGAGTTTTTCAAGTTTTTCCAGGGGAGAAGCCGGCAGTGCGGCAAACTTGAGCAGAAAGTCCTTTCTATAGACGTACAGACCCACATGGCGGAACAAGCCGAGAGAAGACGGTTGCACCTCCGCAGTCTCCACCGCCAGGTCCCGGGGGTAAGGTATCGGAGCGCGGGAAAAGTAGAGAGCCAAACCGCGACCGTCGGTCACGACCTTGACGACATTGGGATCACGGTATTCATCCCAGCTCAGCAAGGGGGTTTTCAGCGTGCCCATGGGAATCCGAGCATCGGCTGCCAGAGGCGCGACAGCCGCTTCTATCATACGAGGGTCTATCAGGGGCTCATCCCCCTGGACATTGATTACCAAATCGGTATCGAGTCTGGCCGTCACTTCGGCAAGTCGATCGGTTCCGGTAGCATGATCCGCCCGGGTCATCTGCACTTCGCCGCCGAAACCGGACACTTCCTCGGCAATCCGGATATCGTCGGTAGCAACCACCACCCTGTCGACACCGACTGCCTGCGCAGTTTGCTCATATACCCGCTGAATCATCGTTTTTCCCAGAATAGGGGCAAGCGGCTTTCCCGGAAAACGCGAGGAAGCATAACGAGCTGGTATGACTGCGGTAATCGACATGTCTGAAAGTCTTCCTTTCTGGCAGAATGCGCAAAAAACCCTTCCCTGGCCTTTTCGACGCGAAGGGACAAGGACAATAAATCCGTCTTGCCTATAAAATCGCGAGTTTGCCAGGCCAAAAGGCTTCGGATCGCACATCCACGGGTCCACAGGCTGATTTCGAACAACCTGTCAGGCAAAAATCGCTGGTAGAGTAAGAAAAGGTTCAAAGCTTGTCAAGAACGGTGCATGGACTTGTTGCAGAAAAACCGAAACCCTCTGCAGAGGGTTTCGGCCCAGCATGCAACATGTGCTAATTAACAGTTAATAACTATATGTTTTTGCATGCATTTTTCTGTCAATAGCGGTAGTGGTTGTGATAAAAGATGCAGACCAGCGAACATATTACTTTCAATGGAATGTTTCTTCAGAACGACTTACCATGAAGATATTTTTTTTTACATGTCTTTCCCTGTCCGCGTTTTCCAAAGCACTCCGCATGACCGCATCGCGACGAACAGGCGACACCGCATCCGGCACAAGCTTTTTCCGGCAAATCGGTATCGGACTGCTTGCAATGACCATCTTCTTTCTGTTTGCGATTGATTTAACAGGTGGACCTTTCTTCAGCAATGCCTCAGCAGCGGAACCGTCTGCCCCCGCAAAAGCTACCGAATCTCCCGAGACGGCGACGTTGCCGGCCATCGTGGTGCACGGGCGGCAGGACCCTTTGACCGACGCATCGAAAACCGTCGACAAGACCATCATCGACAGATTTCCCTGCCGCAACGGCAATATCAACGAGATCCTGTCCTTTTTACCCGATATCCAATACAGCGAAACTGCAAACCTGTCGACCCGGGGAGGCGAAATCGTTCCCTCCGCCGTATCCATCGCCGGGGGCAAAAGCTTCGAAAACAACTTCATGATCGACGGTTTGGGCAACAACAGCCTGCTGGACCCCGATGCCGACAACCCGCTCAGCCACGACAATGTACCGGGCCATGCCCAGCAAATATTCCTGGACGCCTCCCTGGTCGATCGAATCACCCTGCACGACAGCAACGTTCCCGCCAGTTTTGGCGATTTCAAGGGAGGCGTGGTCCAGGCTGCAACCATTGAACCCGGCTATGAATTCGGCGGCAGTCTTTTCTATCGCACCACGCGCGATGCCTGGACAGAATTTCATATAGCACCTTCAGAAAAAACCGCATTCGAGAATTCCGAAGACCATAAGCTGCAGCCGAAATTTAAAAAGCATCATGCCGGCTTCGACATTCACCTTCCTGTCACCAGCCACCTGCGTTTGCTGGCAGCGTATCGACTGCAGCTCGCCACCATCCCACTGCGACATCTCGACAAAACCCGGAACCAGCACCGCCGCAACGAAACCTTCCTGATCAAACTGGCAAGCGAACCGACGCTTTCGTCCGAACTGAGCTTGAGTTGGGTCTACAGCCCCTACGAAGGGAGGTATTTCAAAAAAGATTATCTGGACAGTGATTTCACAATCTTCGGCGGCGCTTATATGGCAAATGCCGAATATCGAACCGCCCTGCCCTTTGCCGATCTGCGCCTGCAGGCAGGTTACACTGAAGGTAAAAATTCCCGCGAAGGCCCGCCCGACTTGATCCTTACGCAAAAAACGGACGGCAGCTGGAAACAGGAAGGCTTTGTCGGAGACCTCGAAAAGAAACAGCAGACCTTCCAATTCAAAACCGATCTGGAGTTCCATCGCTTTTTGACCGGTACGGTTTCCCATGAGATAAACACCGGCTTCGATTTACAGCATATTCGGGGCACCTCCCGACGCGATGAAACCAGCTATTTGTATTACTACTACCTGGACGGCTCCGCAAAACGCAAAGTCTTTAAAAAACACCAGGCACAGGCAACTCTGCGACAATTAGCCTTTTATATCGAAGACATCCTTCACTACCGCCGCCTGGAAGTGCGTCCCGGTCTGCGTTTATCGTACGACGATTTCATGCGGAACTTCAATCTGGCTCCCCGTCTCGCCGCCGCTTTCGACGTTTTCGGCAACGGTCGGACGGTTCTCGTCGGAGGCATCAATCGCTACTATGCCTCCACCCTCCTGACCTACAAACTGCGGGATGACACTCCGTCAAGTTACTGGGAGCAACGCCCGAGCGAAGGATCGTGGACCTTTTGGAAAAACAATACGACCGCCACCAGTTTTGCCTCTCTCAAGACACCCTATGCCGATGAATATGTGATCGGCCTTGAACAACATATTTTCGGCGGCAAGGCAGTGTTCAAATACGTGCAACGCCAAGGCAAGGACGCGTTCGGCATGGCCTTCAGCGACAGGCAACCCGACGGCTTCTGGTACTACAGTCTTGACAACAACGGCCGCAGTCGCCACGAAAGCTACCGCCTGAGCTGGGAGGGGCAATGGCGCAACCACTATCTCAGCCTTTCCGGAACCTATCAGGAAACCACCTCGAGCAACGAATCGTATGACGAGCTCTGGGAACAAGAGGATCTCGACGAAGACGTCTGGTATGACGGTCAAATCCTTTCCAAAAGCCAGTTGCCACGCAAGGATTTCAATCGTCCATGGCTTGTCAGCCTGCTGTACATCGGCCAGTTCCCTTACGGCATCACCTTCAGCAGCCTGTTGAAATATCGCAGCGGCTATCAAGCCCTGGAAGACACCCATCGGAAACACGAGGAGCTCGGCATCCCCATCTACGAAAAAGTCAAACGGGGAGGTGCGATAACGATCGACTGCACCATCGACTGGCGCACCTTTTCATGGCGCGGCCAGCAACTGGTGCTGAATCTGGAGATACTCAATCTTCTGAACAAAAAAGTTGCGACAGGCGAAGACAGTTATGAACTGGGAAGACAGGTCTGGCTCGGTGCCAAATATTACTTTTAACGGCATGGCTGCGCTACGGTGAAACGATTGCATGCGGAAGAACCAGATTCTTCTTTCCGTCGGAGAGCGAAAGGCTGTACGATCCGGCTCTGGGTAACGGGGGGAATCGAACTTCGAGATACCGCGGGCCGTCCCTTTTGATGTGCGATGCCTGCAAAGGCAGCGGCAGAGCCAGAACGCCTCCCATACTCGATGTTACGAACAGCTCATCACCTACGACGATCATTCCTTTCGCCTTGATGTTTGCACCCAGATTTCCCAGAATCTGCAAACTGTTCGGCCTGCGACAATCGACTACCTGCAAGCCGCTGCGAAGGTCATCCACGTAAACATGCTCGCCGGAGACCGCCAGGGAAACGGCATAACCGAGGGTGCTGAGTGAACCGACGGTTTGGGGTTTGTCTCCGCGGCTCAGGTCGTAAACCTGGATTCCGGCTCGACCGTTTGCGACATAAAGCTGCCTTTCGGTCACAGACAAAGTGGTCGCGCAGGCAAAAGGGAGAATATAGTCCGGCAGCCCGACTTTTCCCACCAGCCGCGCTTTATCAGGCCGGCGAACATCGGCGATAAAGGTGCCAGCCGAGCCACACGCAAGGTATGCGTACCCGTTCACAACCGCAACATCCAGCAGGGGAGTCGGGACGGAAAGAGAAGCGATCGGATGCATTTTCTCGCCCGGCTTGGCATTAATGAGATGCAGGGTACCTTTCAAATCGGCCGCGAAAAGGATCTCCCGGGAACAGACGATCCTTTTAAGTTTTCCCGGCAGAAAAACCGAATCGACGATTTCGCTGTGGCTGCCATCCAGCGCAATCGCATGCACCCCGCCGGAGTCATCCGCAACGAACGCACGGCCGCAGCAAATTCCCACATCGATCGCCTTGCCGGGTGTATCGACGGTTTCCAGGAGACGGAGTCGATCGCGCTCGTTGGATAGAATCTGCAGTCCCTGCGAACCGCCTGCTACAAAAATTTGTCCACCTTCGGCGGCAAGCCCCTGAGCCACCCCGCAGATATCGAGAGCCTTGGGCACCGTTAGCCGGGGAACATGTTTCATGTCGACAACTTGCAACCCGCGCTTGCCGTCGGCGACTACGACGTGTCGGTCCACACCTGCCACATCCCATGCCACTCCGGGGGTGTCGATTATGCCAAGCAGATGCAGGCGGCACCCCTCCCCCCGCTGAAAAACCTGTACGCCCCCATAATCGGCCGCCGCCCAAAGGAAATCGCCAAACCATTTCAAGCTGCGCGCCTGCCCCAATGTGGCCGTCGTGCTCAATATTTCCGGTCGGGCGGGGTTTTCCACGGATATGGCCTGGATTCCACCGTGGCGATCGGCTACATAAGCGACGCCATCCAGAACCGTAACGCTTGTGGCAACTCCGGAAGTGTCCACCGTACCGATCAATCGGGGCGGCTTGCGCAACGGACAATGCACGACCTGTAATCCGGCCCGCTGATCGGCAACATACAGATACTCACCATCTTTCCAAAGTCCTGTTGCCCGTCCGGGAGTTTGCACGGAGGATACGATACGTGGCCGGTTACGCCAATCGACGATATGCACGCCCTTTGCGTCATCCGCCACATACAGACGGTCCGCCTCCGCCCATATATCGAGAGCCTTGCCGGGCGTGTCGACAGTGGCAAGGAGTTCGGGTTTGGCCGGATTTTGGATCGAGACGATATGGATTCCGCCCTCTCCTGCGGCGATAAAAACGCGATCCTCCAGCACGGTCAGATCCCAGGCGCGCTCCGCAACGGCCAGGGAACCGATAATTTCAGGACGCGAGGGATTCTGCATATCAAAAACCTGAAGCCCCCGCACCGTATCACAGACAAAACAAAGGCTTCCCCTGGCTTCGACACTCTTTGCAATGCCCCAACTCGGTTTGTTGCCGACGAGGGCAAAGCGATTCCCAATGTCCAGACTTAAATAAGCCTGCATATCGGAAGAAAACCCTTGCCCTTGGAGTTTTAAGGAAAAACCTTTTGCAGCGGTGCCTGATTGTTCAACAATGGAACGAACCATCAAATCATCTGCAGGCACTTCCGGTTTAAAGATACTCGCCAGCAGAAAAAAAATCAGTCCCAGATAGGACACAATGCAAAAACCGATGATGAGACCAACCCTGTTAATCTTTGGACGCATTGCATACCATGCCGTCGTTAAGACTGATCGGCTCCTTCATGGATGTTTTCGGGGTTTTCTTTGCCGTCCATTTATCTACCAGCAGATATAAATGTTTATGCTTAAAGGGTTTTGCCAGGCAATCATCCATGCCGGCGCGTTTGCAGAGAATGGAGGCTTCCTCCTGTGAATGAGCCGTAAGGCCGACAATGGGGGTTTTCACACCTGCACCACGTAATTCGGCCGTGGCCTGAAATCCGTCCATCAACGGCATCTGACAATCCATGAGTATGATGTCGAAGGTTTTGCTCGTTCCCTCGTCCAGCGCCTGCTGCCCGTTTTCTACCGCCACCACCTTGCAATGACGACTGTTCAGACTGATGCAGATCATCTTGCGGGTGGTGGGATTATCTTCGGCCAGAAGCACCCGTACCGCAGACATGGCCTCCGCATCCTTGCTGCTCGAATACTCTTTTGGCACAGCGGGCTTCTCCTCCGTGCCTGCATGGTTCTTCAATAACCTGAGCACGAGATTGCGCAGTTGGGAAGGACACACCGGTTTTGGCAGACGGTCGAAAATCGTTGCGGACTCCGGCATTACGCCCATGGTGCCTCGATAAGCCATTTGAACCCAGCGGCAACCCTGTGCAGATGAAACCGTACAGACCTGTTGCAAGCTTGTGCTTTCTCCATAGATCGCCGCATCGACCAGAACCAGATTATAGTTCTCTCCCCGTTGGGTTGCTGTTTTCAACCGTCGGCATGCCTCCTCGGCTGAATCCACGGCACCGACATGCAGCCCCAGGGCCGCCAGCTGCTCAACCAGCATCTCCCGCACCCCATGATGGGGATCGACCACCATCACAGACGCCTCTCGATGCTGATGTGTTGCGAAACCGTCAAGCCAGCGCAGATCTTCATGTTTAGGAAAACGGATGGTGCAGGTAAAGACAGATCCTTCATGAACGGCGCTTTCCAGGCAAATGCGACCATTCATAAGATCCAATAACTGTTTTACAATGGCCAACCCGAGACCTGTGCCGCCGAAATGGCGTGTCGTCGAGCTATCCGCCTGCGAAAAAGACTCGAAAACATCCTTGTTGTAGCTGGGATCGATGCCGATGCCGGTATCTTTTACTTCCAGATAGATCATGGCGCTTGCACAGTTTTCATCCCGGCAACCGACGCGTACAACCACCTCTCCTTCGGTTGTGAACTTAACCGCATTCCCCAATAAATTGAATAGAATCTGCCTCAGGCGGGCAGGATCACCGAGGAGCGAAATCGGTGTGCCGGGATCGATGCGGCAGATCATCGCGATATTTTTATCCTGGGCGTTTTTGGAAAGCAGGGTGAAAGGTTCTTCGACAACCTCGATCAGATTGAAAGGGACCTGCTCCAGCACCAGCTGCCCGGCTTCGTTTTTGGAAAAATCGAGTATATCGTTCAGCACCTGAAGCAGAGATTCTCCGGAGTTGCAGATCATGTGCGCGAGGTCCCTCTGCTCAGGCGTTGCAAGAGTCTTGGTCAATAGTTCAGCCGATCCGATGACGCCGATCATGGGAGTACGGATTTCGTGGCTCATGTTGGCCAGAAAACGTGATTTGGCCTGGTTGGCCGACTCGGCATTCTGACGAGCCTGACGGAGTTGCTCGACGGCCTGATGCAGCTCCTGGTTGGTTTCGCGAAGTTGCTGAGTCCGCTGAAAAATCTGTTCTTCCAGATGATAACGATAACTCTCCAATTGCTGGTCGCGGATTTCGAGCTGCTCCAGCATGTTGTTGAATCCGTTGAAAAGCACCCCGACCTCATCGCGGGACGACGACGGTACGACACGCAGGGAAAAGTCTTCGTGGACGGAGACCTTACGCATCGTGTCTGCAAGGTAGAGGATTGGACGAGATATCAGGTGCTGAAGATGCCTGGCAACGAAAAAACCGATAAGACAGGCAGCGGCCAATACAGCCAGAACGCTAAGGGCAAAAGATCTCAACCAGGCATAAAAGGCTCCTAAACCCGATCGAATGAATACGGTACCTATGATCTTGCCGGATTGTCGCACCGGCACGATAACCGTCAAAGAATCCCGGGTGAAAAAATGTTGTCTTTGCCCTGACCTTAAAACCTGAGCCAATTGCTGATAGGTGACAGGGTCGACATCGGTGCCCCATTGCCCCGGGGCATCGAAAGCATCGTTCAAAGGAGTGAATTGTGCGATAATCCGATGATGGTTATCCAGAAGGTATGCAGAGCGGATATGCGGTTCGGCAAGCAGGGATGACATGACCTGCTCGCCGATTTGTGTGCTTTTAAAGGTGAGGGCAACGGTGCCGTTGGCGGACAGGACCTCGGCCAGCGAATAGTTCCGACTGACCATATTCCGCCGAAAGGAAAGGATTTCGACGACAACGAAAGCCCCTGCTGAAAGAACAAGAACCACCGCACAGGCCAGCATGATGATACCGGTCAGTTTTGTCTTCAGCGTCGCATGTCGAAATCGAAACATCCGCCTGAAACCTCATTTCCATCGGGTGTTAGTGCTGGTATTTTGCGGCAAACGAGGAGAACAATCGGAAATATCGTCCAATAATAGGGTTTTAAGCGGTAAGGATTCTAACAAATCCCCCATTCAATGCAAAGACAAATCCCCTCCCAGCCATCCGGATAGTTCAAAGGCTCCTGACCCCTTTACCGGGGTGGCGGAGCCTTTGAGAACCAGCCATGCTTTGAAAAACTTGCCGGAATGCCGGGATTATTCCGAATGAGCGCTTCGGATGAAAATCTCCTTGGCCAGCTGCTCATCGACGGCGAACTCGGAATTTCCCACATGGAAAATGAACGAAGGAAAGCGTCGGTTCAGTCGGATGTGATTTCCGGGCAAAACACCGAGCGACATGAGTTTTTGCATTTTCTTGGTATCGCTGGTGGTCAGGTAAGCTATCTCTCCTTCTTCGCCAACCTTCATTTCCGTCAACGGCACAACGCCTATCTCGGCAGAGCGCCTTGCATTCCGACAACATTCTCCGGGGGGGATGGGCCTGCCGTGAGGACAGGTCGCGGGATGATTCAAAAGGGTACAGATTCGGGTATCAACGCCCTCGTTGAGAAGATGTTCGAACTCACAGGCCTTGGCATTGGCGTTATTTCCCTTGAGATCGAGGATATCCATCATCAAACGCTCCGCCAGGCGATGCCGCCGAACCACCCTTTCTCCAGCCCTGCGCCCCTCCGAACGCAAATAGACCCGCTCTCCCTTGATTTCAATAAGGGCTTGACGCTCCAGGTCCAGCAAAGCCGGATCCTGAACATCCACATCCAGATTATCCAGCGAGGCCGAATTGTCCCCTTCTTCGACCACAGCGATCCATAGGGCTTCCAGAATATCTTCAGCCCTTTCCGTATATCCCATTAATCGTTCTCCTTAGATTCGTCTTTGTTTTTCCAACGGCGCAAATAGTTGGGCACAATGGGGTTTTCATACCCACACCAGGGACAGTGGATCTTGCGACACCCTCCCAGGCATGCACCGCAAGGCTTCTGCCGCACCTTGTCAGGCGGAGGAAGATCCCTGCCGCAAAAACCGCATTTCATGCCAGCCATCCTGTAAAACCGAGCACCACGTTAAGGCTCCAACCTACGGCGAATGCCAACAGCGTCACCAGCAGGAAGATACCGAGTGAAACCTTCCAGCCACGCTCTTTCTTCATCATGAGAAACTGAGCGATGCAGGGGACAAACAGAGTCATGGTCACCGCGGCGACGGTCAATTGCCGTGGAGAAAGCAACCCTTGAGAATGCATATCGTAGAGGCCGGCTGCCCCGAAATCCCGCCGGAAAAAGCCGAATATAAATGCGGCAGTGGTTTCGGATGGCAGTCCAAGGGCCGATATGGCCGGGGACATGATGCGCACCAGCCCGTTGAGGGCACCGGTCATTTTGCCGGCCCAGAGCAATATCGAGGCAAAAATGAACAGCGGAAATATTTCAAGGAAATACCACTGCATCCGGCTTACTGTTTTGATCAGTACATTGCGAGCCTGGGGCAGACGCATGGGAGGCAACTCCATATAGAACATGGGACGCTCTCCGGGCAGCAGGCGTGCCGACAACAACCCGACGGCCAGGAATACCAGCATAACACATGCGACCCATACGGGCAGAGCCCCCGGAACCTCGGACAGAAGCCCCATAATGACCCCGAGTTGGGCACTGCAGGGGACGGCCAAAGCCAAGAGCAACGTTACGATAACACGCTCCCTCACCGTTTCCAGAGTACGGGTAACCATGGTTGCCATGGTATCGCACCCGAAACCCAACACCATGGGGATCACGGCCCGCCCGTTGAGGCCGATCTTTTTGAACACGCGATCGACCAGCATGGCCAGTCGCGGGAAATAGCCGACATCTTCCATAAGTGAAAAAGCCAGAAAAAAGGTACCGACAATCGGCAGAACCAAGGCTACGGCATAACGCACCCCAAGCGTAAAAACCCCGTATTCCCCGACCAGCAATTCGCGCAGCCAGTACCACGAGGTCAACTTGTGGACCAAACCGACAACCCAGGGATTGAGATAATTCTCAAACAACCCGCCTTCAAGCAGATCGACCAGAACGCCGGCTCCGAACTTACCCACAAAAACATAGACGCCAAAATAAAGCACCAGCAGAAGCAGCGGGAAGCCGGTCCACGGATTGATCGTCCACCCTGCCAATCTCTCGAAAAAAGTCGGTTTTCGATCGGCCTGTTGATGGACCACTTCTTCCAGAATGGCGCGACAGATGCGCTTACGCTCGAGGCTGATGCGAAGGTTAAGATCCATACGCCGTTCATAGACGGTATCATTGACCGCCTTTTCGATGGCTTCCAGACTACCTTTTTCGGCGTCTCGGATCAGTCCCCAGACATCTTCGTCTTTCTGCAACAGAAGCAGGGCGATGGAACGTGGTACGAGCGTATAATCGCCGGTCAGATGTTCGGAAATCTTGGCGATATCCTTCTCAAGGTCGCGGGAATACCCGAAAACCGCCTTAACTTTCGAATCGTAGGAGGCAATGGCCTGGCGCAGTTCGGCCAGACCGCGTTTTCTCGCCATGGCGCCGCCTATCACCGGAATACCGAGTTTTTCCTGCAACAGGGGTATATCGACATACATCCCCCGACGTTCCGCCTCGTCAAGAATATTGATCAGCAGTATCACCGGCAACCCGGCTTCGACCAGCTGCAGCGTCATGGGCAACATGCGTTCGAGATTGCGGGCATCGATGACATGGATGACGGTGTGAGCTTTTTCCTTGAGGAGAATTTCCCTCGCAACCCGTTCCTCTTCCGTAATAGGCAACAGGGAATACATACCGGGGGTGTCGAGCACTTCGTATGATACCCCGTCGATCTGACAATTCCCCCGGGAAACCTCGACAGAGGTGCCCGGATAGTTGGAGACGACGGTATAGGCGCCGGTCAGGGCGTTGAAAAGAACACTCTTGCCTACATTCGGGTTGCCAACCAGCACGATCTTACGATCGGCCGCACATACTGCATTTTGTACTGCCATGACTGAATATTCCGGAAGGGGTTACCAGGTTACCACAAAAATTGCATTACAATACGAGTGGGTCTGAACGTCACTAGGAGGAAGAACACTTGGAACAACGGCCGTATATTTCGAGACGATGGTCGCGGATGGTGAAATCGTATTTTTTGGCCACCTGCTTCTGCAACTCTTCGATGCGAAGGTCCTCGAATTCTATGATTTCACCGCATTCAGTGCAGATCAGGTGATCATGATGCTGACCGCGATGCGTTACCTCGTAAAGGGTCTGTCCGGCGCCGAAATCGCGCTCCTTCGCCAAGCCGCATTCTGCCAGAAGCTTGAGCGTTCGGTAAACGGTGGCGTAGCCGATATGGGGATGCTTTTTGCGGACTTTCAGATAAAGTTCCTCAGTCGACAGATGGGCCTCCATCCGAAGGAATTCATCCAGAATGACTTGTCGCTGGCGTGTGAGTTTGAGTCCCTGCTGGCTGATATACTTTCGGAATATCTCGCGTTTTTCGGACATGCCCCCTCCAGTGAAATTGAATATCAAAGTAACAGAGTAACAATACGGGTGTCAAGCAGTAAGACGGCCTTCATCCGGAGGATGGCAGCCACTGATAAAGATAACCGGTGAGAAGGGTGAACCAGTTAAAAAAGAGTACGACACCTACAATCATAAGCATGATACCGGTGAGCATTTCGGCCAAACGAATATATTTGCGAAACCGGTTGAAAAACCCCAGAAACCCATGAAAAAGCAGACCGGAGATCAAAAACGGCAGCCCCAAACCTGCGGAATAGGTCGCCAGCAACAACCCGCCACGCATGGACCCACCGGAAGAACCGGCGGCCATGGTCAACACCGCACCGAGAATCGGCCCGGTACAAGGAGTCCAACCGGCCGAAAAAACGAGCCCGACAAGAAATGAGCCGATATAACCTGCCGGTTTGTCGTGAATGTGCAAACGTTTTTCCCCGAGCAGAATCCCAAAATGGAAGAGTCCGGTCAGGTGCACCCCGAACAGGAAAATCAACACACCGCCGACCTTCTGAACCCACCACAACCCTTCACTGAGGAAGTTGAACAAGCCCCCGGCCACAACCCCCATGGCAGTATACACCAGGGAAAAACCGGCAATAAACAACAGACAGTGTATGGCTACGCGCAAACGTATGCGCCCACCGGGATGGGCGTCCTGCAATTGCTGAAAGCTTAAACCGGTTATATAAGTGATGAACGATGGGATCAGCGGCAGCACGCACGGCGACACAAAAGAGGCCAGCCCGGCGGAAAAGGCGATTCCCAAGGTAATTTCTTCTCCGGGCATTATGGTTTTTCCTCCAATCCTTTTTCAGCCAGGGTGCGAAGTGTATCCACAACTTCGGGAGCATTCCAATCGCGCAGTCCAAGGTGACGTTCCACCAGACGACCCTGGCGATCGACAATGAATGTGACAGGATATTGCCGTACGTGATAACGTGCGTGAATCCGGCCGTCAGAATCCATGGCAACGGGAAAAGACAGCCGCAAATTCGTCATGAAATCCCGCACCCGCTCAACGGGTTCCCCGCCGTTGACACCGAGTACGACCCCCCCCTGCTCCGCCATGCGCCGGTGCAGAGCCTCAAGAGATGGCATTTCTGCACGACACGCGGGACACCAGGTCGCCCAGAAACTCAAGACAACCACCCGACCGCGATACTCATGCAGGGTAATGTCATTCCCTTCCAGATCCTTCAGGGTAAAGTCGGGAGCCGGCAGTCCGACACTCAGATCTTCGACACGACTATTGGCGTCCCTTCGTCCGCCACCCCATGCAACCGCCCAACAAAGCAGCAAAACAACGACCACAGGAATACACGGCCTGAGATTTTTAATCATGATCTTTCCCCTTTTGCAAAGAGTAACCGGGAGCACAAGAATTTCTTGTGCCACGTTATCAACGGGGCTCGAAAAGTCAAGAAGACGTTAAGCGGGGGGGCTGCCACCTCCGGCGTTGCGCAACAGACGGAAATCGGCTGAAAAAGTCGCAACCTTGACGCCTCGTTCATCTTCCAGATCGACAACTACGATAAAACGGCGGCCGTCGACCTCTTTCAACACAGCCGTGGCGGTCACCAGGCCTTCGTGCACCGGAGCCAGAAAACGCATGTTCAGATCACGCGTGGCAAAGGGCACAGACTCGGGCAACCAGGTCTTGACGGCCATAGCTGCGGCTGTATCGGCCAGGGTGGTCAAAGCCCCTCCGTGCAAAACCCCGCCCCCTTGTGCCAGTTTGACGGAAAAAGGCAGCGATAACACGGCCCGCCCGTCCGCGGCCTCGCGAATGGAAAGCCCGAGTAAATCCTCGAAAGGTGCCAGCGATACCCACCCTTCCATGACAAACTGTCGTTCCGAGCGATTTCTCGGCGTATCGCCATTTACCAGCAATCTGGCCATTACATCTCCTTTTCGTCATTATCACAAAAGAACATTGCCTCACATGGCCTCAAAAGAGTATGGTCGCAGAGTATCCGCAGGAGCATCGTCATGCAAGCATTTCTGACCACCCTCAATATCGTTCTGCCGGTATTCGCCATTATTGGGCTGGGAGCCCTGCTGCGAAACAAAGGACTCGTCGATCCGTCTTTTCTGACACAAACCAACCGCCTGCTGTATTTCATACTGCTCCCACTTCTTCTTTTTTACAAGATCGGCAGCGCCGACTTCGAAACAAACTTCAACCTGAACCTGACCCTGGGCATGCTTGCAACACTGAGCCTCGGCGCCGTATCATCCTATGGCCTGGCCCTCGCCTTCGGTTATTCTCCGGAGGATCGCGGAACCTTCAGCCAGGGAGCCTTCCGCGGCAACCTTGCATACGTGGGACTACCTATTGTGCTGAGTGCATACGGCGAGGCCGGGTTTACCAAAGCCGGCATGCTTATGGGTTGTCTGGTTCCGGCAATCAATCTGTTGTCGATCCTGGCGTTGATCCTTGCCCGGGGAAACCGACACTCTGCGACAAAAAAGCGACTTTTACGCGATCAGCTATTATGCAACCCTCTGATTATCGGATCACTTAGCGGGATTGCCTGGAGTCTTTCAGGCCTTCCCTTGCCCGACACGGTATCCCGGAGTCTTCGACTGGTGACAGGCGCCACCCTGCCACTGGCTTTGATAACGATCGGAGGGGCTTTTTCACTCCGACAACTGCAGGGCGACCTTCGAAAAGCCGGGTTGGCCTCCCTTTTCAAACTGGCCGCCTTTCCGTTCCTCAATTTCCTTGTGATACGTCTTTTCGGCATCCACGGTATGGATCTCGGCATCGCCGTGCTGCTGGCCGGAACACCGACCGCTGCGGCCAGTTATGTCCTGGCCCAGGAACTCGACGGCAATCCCCGCCTGAGCAGCTCCATTATCATTCTTTCAACCATTTTTTCGGCGGCCAGCTTCACCGTTCTGTTAACCCTGCTGGGAATAGCGGGACTTCTGTCTTACTGACCGCAGCCGCAGATTAACAAAGGGACAGAATACCCAAAACCAACCATATAAAAAAAGGCCGAACCATAAGTTCGGCCTTTTTCAGGGCTGGTGAATCGGGGATTATTCCAGGATCAGCAACAATTCGCCCTGTTCCACCTGGGTTCCTTCCTTGACCAGTATTTCGGCCACCACACCGTCTTTTTCAGCCTTGACGTTGGTTTCCATCTTCATGGCTTCGGTGGACAGGAGGATATCCCCCTTTTTGACGACATCACCGATATTGACCATGATACGGAATACTTTACCCGGCATGGGCGCGCCGACATGATGCAGGTTTTCGGGATCGGCTTTGCGATGCTTGATGTGTTCGCCCGCCACGGACAGATCGGGGACCATGATCACCCGAGGCTCGCCGTTGAGTTCGAAATAGATATCCCGGTGCCCGTCTTCCTGTACCCTGCCGATAGCATTCAGCTGCACCAGCAGGGTTTTGCCGGGCTCCATTTCGACGGTGGTTTCGTCACCGAGATCGAGCCCGTAGAAAAAGACCGGTGTCGGCAATACCGAAGTATCCTGATATTCCTGCCGATGAGCATCGAATTCCTCGAAGACGCCGGGATAAAGAACGGCGGACAGCACGTCCTGATCGGATATCGGATGACCGAGCTTGGTTTCAAGTTCCTGACGTTTGGCCCCCAAATCGACCGCTTCGAGGAATTCACCGGGACGGCAGGTCAGCGGTTCCTCGCCTTTAAGCACTATTTTCTGCAACTTCTCGGGAAATCCGCCGTGGGGCTGACCTATCATTCCCTTGAAAAAATCGACCACCCCCTGGGGGAAGGTCAACTCATGACCGCGTTCGTAAATATCCTCCGGCTCAAGATTGTTCTGCACCATGAACATGGCCATGTCGCCGACGATCTTGGAGGACGGAGTGACCTTGATGATATCGCCGAACATGTCGTTCACCTTGCGATACATATCCTTGCACTCTTCCCAACGGTCTCCCAAACCAAGCCCTTCGACCTGCGGCTTGTAATTCGAATATTGTCCGCCGGGGATCTCGTGGTGATAGACCTGCGCGGTGCCGCTGCGCAATTCCGACTCGAAGGGGGCATAGTAAGTGCGTACGGTTTCCCAATAATTGGCAAGTTTCTGTAAATCCAGTTCATTCAGACGAGGATCGCGCTCGTGTCCCTTCAGAGCCGCCAGCAAGGCATTCAAGTTGGGCTGAGCAGTAAGTCCGGAAACGGAAGACAGTGCCGTATCGACAATATCGACCCCACCGCGAGCCGCCAAAAGCAGGGTCGCTCCGCCGTTGCTGGAAGTATCGTGGGTATGCAGATGAATGGGGATACCGACTTCATCCTTCAATGCCCGCACCAGCTTTTCTGCTGCCAGCGGTTTGAGCAGGCCCGCCATGTCCTTGATACCGAGGATATGGGCTCCCATCTTCTCCAGTTCCTTGGCCATATTGACATAATAGGACAGCGGATATTTGTCCCGCTTGGAATCGAGAATATCGCCGGTATAGCAGATGGCCGCTTCACAAATGCCTCCGGATTTGCGCACCGCATCCATGGCGACCTGCATTCCCTTGGTCCAGTTCAACGAATCGAACACCCTGAAGACATCGATGCCACACTCCGCCGCCTTGGCGACAAATTCCCGCACCACGTTATCGGGATAGTTGCAATATCCGACGGCATTGGAAGCACGCAGCAACATCTGGAAAAGGATGTTGGGAATTTTTTCCCGCAGTCTGTGGAGGCGTTCCCACGGATCCTCCCGCAGGAACCGCATGGCCACGTCAAAGGATGCTCCGCCCCACATCTCGAGGGAGAACAGCCCGCTGCCGAGATGACTGGTGGCAGGCGCGATCTTTACAAGATCATGAGTCCTGAATCGGGTGGCCATCAGCGACTGGTGCGCATCGCGCATGGTGGTATCGGTAATCAGCAGTTGCTGCTGTTCCAGGATCCACTGAATCAGGCCCTCGGGACCTTTTTCCAGCAGAATATCGCGGGTCCCCTTGGGACGCGGGACATCATAGTGAATCTCCGGAATGGGGGGTTCACGCAGGTCCTTATAGTGAAGGGGATCCTTGATGCCGGGATATCCGTTCACCACCACATGGCCGATATAGGACAACAGCTTGTTGGCTCGATCCCGCTTCACCGGTATCTGGAACAGCTCGGGATGCGTATCGATGAATGAGGTATCGCAGGCTCCGGCCAGGAAGGTCGGATGATTGATGACATTATCCAAAAAGCCGATATTGCATTTGACCCCGCGCAGACGAAATTCCTCGAGACTCCGGGCGGTGGTGCGCGCCGCTTCACGCAAAGTAAGCCCCCACCCGCTGATCTTGACCAGCAACGAATCGTAATGGGGGGAAATTCGCGCACCGGGGAAGGCGCTGCCGGCATCGAGACGTACACCAAAGCCGCCGGGACTGCGATAAGCGGTAATGGTGCCGAAATCCGGGGAGAAATTTCGGGTGGGATCTTCAGTAGTCACACGAGCCTGAACGGCGAAGCCGTTAAGCTGGATGTCCTTCTGGCTGCGAATCCCGATTTCCGGATCGGCCAGACGGTAACCTTCGGCCACACGGATCTGGGTGCGGACCAGGTTGCGCCCCGTCACAAATTCGGTCACGGTATGCTCAACCTGAATGCGGGTATTCACCTCGATGAAGTAAAAATTGCCGTCGGCATCCATGAGGAATTCAACGGTGCCGGCATTGACATAACCGACTTCGTTGGCGATGCGCAGGGCGTATTCGCACAATTCCTGTCGCTTGGCCGCACTCAGGTTAGGAGAGGGAGCGACTTCGATAACCTTCTGGTGACGACGTTGAATGGAACAATCGCGGTCATAGAAATGCACCACGTTCCCATGCTTGTCACCCATGATCTGAACTTCGACATGTTTAGGCTTTTCTATGTATTTCTCAAGAAAAACGGCAGGATTTCCGAACGCAGCCTTGGCCTCCGAAGATGCCGACCGCAAGCCTTCCACAAGTTCCTGACGGTTGCGCGCAATGCGCATGCCTCTCCCGCCGCCGCCGGCGGCCGCCTTGACCATGATGGGATAACCGCATTTGGCAGCGAACAGCAGGGCTTCTTCCTCACTGGTTACCGGCTGGTCGGTGCCCGGCACCACCGGTACGCCGGCTGCAATGGCCACCTTCCGGGCAGCGACTTTGTCACCGAGTCTGCGCTGAATCTCGGCGCCCGGTCCGATCAGAGCGATACCGGCACGTTCGCAGGCCTCGGCGAATTCAGGGTTTTCCGAAAGAAAGCCGTAACCCGGGTGAATGGCATCGACATCCTTTTTTTTGGCCAGGTCGATAATCTCTTCGATGCCCAGATAAGCTTCGATGGGCCCCTTTCCCTTACCTACCCGGTAGGATTCATCTGCCTTGTAACGATGCAGGGATACGCGGTCTTCTTCCGAATAAATGGCGACCGTTTTGATACCCAGCTCGATGCAGGCACGAAAAATGCGGATGGCGATTTCCCCGCGATTGGCCGCCATGATCTTATTGAACTTCTTTATTTCCATGAAACAAACCTCCCTGTTACTAGGTGTTTGGACCGACCGAGAACCGTATCAAAACCGGGGGCCCAAAGCAAATATTCTCTTTATAGATGCACCATAAATTCATGTAATAGCCGCTTTTCACACCGGTCCAGAAAGTCGAGCGAACCGTTTTCAGTTCTGATTGAACTTGCTCAGAAACGGCTTCACCAGATCCACCGGGAAAGGAAATATCACCGTCGAGCTGTTTTCCGCAGCAATTTCGGTCAAAGTCTGCAGATAACGCAACTGCAGCGCCCCCGGCTGTGATGCAATAATTTCCGCCGCATCGGTAAGCTTCTGAGCCGCCTGAAATTCCCCTTCGGCATGAATAACCTTGGAACGCCGCTCACGTTCGGCCTCCGCCTGTCGTGCCATGGCGCGCTGCATCTCTACTGGCAGATCCACATGTTTTATTTCCACATTGGATACCTTGACGCCCCACGGATCGGTCTGCCGATCGAGGATTTCCTGTAAGTGTTGATTTATGCTTTCCCGATGGGCCAGCAGTTCGTCCAGCTCGGACTGCCCCAGCACGCTGCGCAGCGAAGTCTGCGCCAGCTGACTGGTGGCATAAAGATAATTCTCCACTTCGATGATCGACTTTTCCGGACTGACTACGCGAAAATAGATGACCGCATTGACTTTGACCGAAACGTTATCCTTGGTAATGACGTCCTGCGGCGCCACGTCCATAGCCACCGTGCGCAAACTGATTTTCATGAGCTTGTCGACGATCGGAATGATAAGCCTTAAACCTGGGCCCTTCACACCGCTGAAGCGCCCGAGGCGAAATATCACCCCCCGCTCATATTCATACACCACCTTGATCGCAGAGGTAAGAATCAGAATCAGCAGAACCAGCACAATAACGGGATAGATCATTTGCCATCCTCCTTGTCGGACCCTGACGTTGGGTACGCGGCTTCCTGCAGGGGTAAGGAATTTGCGCGACGGACTTCCAGACGCATGTTGTCAACCATGCGCACCACCACGATCGATTCACCCCGGGCAATCGGTTCGACCGAGAACGCTCTCCAATACTCGCCATGAACGAAAACCTGCCCGCCTTGATGGACCTCTGTAAGAGCCTCGCCGGTCAAGCCGGCCATCCCTTCCCGGCCGGACACGAAACGTCGACGTTGTGCCCGAACCACATAATAAAGCACCAGAAGGCAAAGCCCGCTGACCACGATTACGCTGCAGGCAACCAGAGCCTTTGAAACCCGGAAAAACGGTTCAGCGTGTTCAAACAGCATCAGGGAGCCAAGTGTCATGCTAACCACGCCTCCAATCGTAAGCATGCCGAAGGACGTCACCTTGACCTCCAGCACGAACAGCACAAGCGCCAACAGGATCAACAGAATCCCGACATAGTTCACCGGCAAAGCCTGGAAGGCAAACAGAGCCAGCAACAGAGAAATGCCGCCAATGGCGCCCGGCAGTATGACACCGGGCTGAGAAATTTCAAAGAACACGCCGAGTATCCCCAACATGAGCAACATGTAGGCAACATTCGGATCGCTGACGGCATTCAGAATCTTCTGCCGCCAATCCATGGCGGCCCATGCCACCACCGCCCCCTTACAGGACAACTTCCTGGCGACATCACCCCTCTGATAATTGCGCCCATGAAGTTTCTGGAAAAGATCGTCAAGATTATCGGCGACCACATCGACAATCCCGTAACGGAGAGCTTCGGTGGCGGAGATAGACACACTTTCCCGCACCATCTTCTCTGCCCAGGACGGATTGCGCCCCCTGCGCGCAGCAAGGCTGCGGGCATAGGCGGCGGCATCCTCCACCACCTTGTTCATCATGACATCGTCGGGATCCTTCTGCCCCCCGCCGATAGAAACGGGATGCGCAGCACCGATGTTTGTCCCCGGCGCCATGACCGCGAAATCCGCGGAAAGGGTAATCAGCGCTCCCGCCGATGCGGCACGCGCCCCGGCAGGCGACACAAAGACAATGACCGGGATATTCGAACCGAGAATTCCCTTGATGATCTGCCGCATGGCATTGTCCAACCCGCCCGGCGTATCGAGTTCCAGGAGAAAGGCATCGGCATTTTCAAGGTTGACGCGAGCAAGCTGGTCCGTTACAAATTCAGCTACAACCGGATTGATTGGCCCGGCGATACGTACCGCTTCAACGCGTGGCGTCTCATTCACTGCGCTGAACGCCATTCGAAGCAGGACCAACGAAATGGCCAGGCTCACCAGCATAAAAACCACGCCGAAACGGCGAGCAAAAATCTTTAAGGAGCATAAAGCGTCAATCATTTGAACCACGATCTCCACGATGCGCCAATTTTTTAACGCCCGGCCTTGCAAGGATCATCCGAGCATGGTAGCTTTCTACCATACCGTCAATCGGATGACAAGCCAACCCTTTTCTGCAGTCGACACTATGAAAAACATATCACAAATTCTGGTTATTGAAGATGAAGCTGCAAATCGCGAGGCCATCGCTCTTCTGCTCGGCAACGCAGGGTATCAGGTCACAACCGCCGAAACCGGCGAAAAAGCCCTGGAAATCCTGAGCAAAACCCCCTTTGAAGTCATACTTACCGACCTTTTCCTGCCGGGAGTCAGCGGGATCGAGATCCTGAAACGCGTAAAAGAGCAATGGCCCTTTACAAACGTTATCCTCATCACCGGCAAAGGCTCTGCCGAATCTGCTGTCGAAGCCATGAAGGAAGGGGCCTTCGATTATATTACCAAGCCTTTGCATTTCGAAAAGCTTCAGGTAATCATCGCCAAGGCTCTGGAAAAAAGTCAGCTGGTGGCGGAAAACCTGTATCTGCGCCAACAATTGCGGGGCAAGTATCGTTTCGACAACATCATCGGAAACAGCCTGCCCATGCAATACGTTTTTTCCCGCATGGAAAAGATCCTCAATACGGATTCGACCATTCTCATCCTTGGGGAATCGGGTACCGGCAAGGAACTTGTCGCCAAGGCCATCCACTACAACGGTCATCGCCGGGAGAAACCTTTTGTCGCCATAAACTGCGGAGCGATTCCCGCCGAACTGCTGGAAAGCGAACTATTCGGCCATGTCAGAGGAGCCTTCACAGGAGCCGTTTCCGATAAAGCGGGCAAATTCCAGCAAGCTCATCAGGGCACGATCTTTCTCGATGAAATCGGAACCATGCCCCTGCATCTGCAAATGAAGCTTCTTCGGGTGCTGCAGGAGCAGGAAGTGGAAAAAGTCGGCTCCTCAAAAAAAATCAAGCTTGACGTGAGGGTCATCTCCGCCACCAACTGCAACCTCGAGGAAGAAGTTGAGCAGGGACACTTTCGTGCCGATCTCTATTATCGTCTGAATGTCATCCCCATCGCCCTGCCGCCTCTGCGGGAAAGACGCGAGGACATCGCCCTGCTTGCACGTCACTTCCTGCAAAAAACCTGCAGCGAGATGAAACGCCCTATCGTATCCATAACCCCTGGAGCCATGACGTCTCTGGAAAACTACCATTGGCCCGGCAATGTGCGCGAACTGGAGAATGTCATTGAACGCACCGTCACATTAACAGACGGGGCGGCAATAGGTAAAAGCGACCTGCCGGCCAATATCAGCGGCAGTTCCTGTGAGGACGAAGAGCCTCAGATATCCTGTCCCCGTCTGACCGAATCGGGTCTCGACATGCCCCAGGTCATAGCAGGCATCGAACGCTGTCTGATCAAATCCGCCATGGAGTTAAGCGGCGGCGTCAAGGCACGCGCAGCCGATCTGCTGAATATCAAGCGCACCACCCTGGTCGAAAAGATCAAGCGATTAGACCTTTAAAAAGCGTGAACCCATTGTGCGGGTGGGCGACCAGAATCCGGAGTTGCTCTCCAATCCCTTGATTTTGCAAGCAAGGAGAAAACGCATTCTCGGGTTGCTTCGTTGAAAAAGAGTCGTGTTAACCTTTTTCGACATCCTGCCAAGGGGGAAACCGATTGTCTCACCATCCCGACAACCAAGATGCTGAGGCCTGCTTGGACACCAGACTTCTGTCCAATCTCATCTATCAGATGAATATCGTACGACGGCAGGTGAGCACTTACCCTCCCGGGCACCAGATCATACTCACCTCCGCCCAAAGAACCATCAAGGTTGTGGAACACCTCAAAACATCCTCCCGGCAGGTCACCATAGGCGTTGCCCGTGACCGGCTCATGCTCGGTTCGGCTCTTTTGGATCCCAAAAACCCGGTCTACCGCGAATTTTCCCGTGCCCTGTTTTCCCATGGCCTGGTCGCTCTGACCATCCATTACGGACTGACGGTACCGGAACTATGCAGTTTCTGCCGCCTGCTGGCCTGTAAACCGGAAGATATCCTTGCACGAGGCGGCATCGTTGAAACAACCGTCGCCGCTGATATCAAACACCTTACCGTCACACCTCTCCATTACGGTCGGTTTCAAACGCAACCGTGGTCGGAGTCTTCCGAACCTTCCAACCCCACGCAGGATGGCATGACATCTCCGTGGGAGGGTTTTGTCGACGCCATGCTAAAGGCGGTCGACAGCTCAAAAACGGCTCCGGCTTATCCGGGCACATGGCTGACTCCGCAAGAATTGGCCGAGAATTTGAGCCAGAGCCGCTCCCCGGACAGGACAAAAGAATACAGCGACTACGACAAAGCCATTGCCTCCTTTTTACGTGATCTTGATCGGGAAAATCTCTCCCAACAGGTACACAGCGAAGTTTTGGACAAATTCCGGGTGTTTATCGGCAACCTGCACCCCCCTCTACGTCAGCAGTTTCTATCGAGCACCGTTTCCGCCCTGGCCACCCACGACAAACATGCCGGGGCAATTCTCAGCTCCTTTTCCAACCAGCTAATTCTGGAGGCGCTGCAAGACATCAATGCGGAAAAAGGTGTCATCCCCCCCTTTATCCTGCAGATGCTCAATCAGCTGTCATGCCATGGTTCTTCAGCCGGCGACAACTTCGCCCCGAAAACTACTGACAGTCTGTCGGCAGGGAGGTCGAAACAAACACCAGAACATTTCAAGCTGGTATTTGCCAAGCACCATGCCGATCACTATGTACCAGAAGACTACCGATCGGTTCTGCAACAGATTCCAAACCGCCAGCCGCCACCGGTGCTACCGGCCGAAGTCGTCACCACGCTGAAAAACAGCATCCATGATCTGACAATGGAAAAGCGGCTCTCCAACGTCCTTGGCCATTTGCTGCAAAATACGGAAGACAGGTGTGAGCAGATCTCTCTTAAAAAACATCTTTCCAACCTCATTCAGCACTTTACCGATACAGGCGATTTCACGGCTCTGCTCGATCTGCATCGGCAACTGTCCTCTC
>JASKKK010000004.1 GCA_030154185.1 Desulfuromonadales bacterium | reverse complement strand
TTTCGCTGAGGCTTGGCGGTTTTAGCTTTGGAGAATGACGCGATGGTCTTCTTTTTTCAAGGGCACTGCCCTGTTACACCACTTGTTTGGACTCTAACCCCCTTACCGCCGGTTTGCCGGGGATTGCAGCCAGTTTTCTGAGGCGGAAACCCTTTGTTTTTGAAGTGAGAGATCTCTGGCCGGAACTGCCAAGGGAAATGGGGGTGGTTAAAAACCCTCTGGTTTTGAAGGCCATGGATGTACTGGAATGGCTCTCCTACCATTCGGCCCGGAAATGCATTGGATTATCTCCAGGTATCGTTGAAGGCATCAAACGACGCGGCATCCCTGCGGAAAAAATTGCCATGATTCCGAACGGCTGCGACCTGGATATTTTCGCGCCCAAGGCAGGAGAGGCCCTCCGCCCCCAAGGTGTCGGAGAAAATGAATTCTTAGCCATATTCTCCGGCGCTCATGGCATTGCCAACGGCCTGGATGCAGTGCTGGACGCAGCCGGGGAATTGAAGAAACGTCAGAGATTCGATATCAAGCTCCTTTTCGTTGGCGACGGGAAACTCAAACCCGCCCTGAAACACAGAGCCGAGACCGAAGGGTTGAATAACTGCATGTTTCTGGATCCGGTTCCGAAAATGGCGTTGGCTTCCTACCAGCGAGGGGCGGATGTCGGTTTAATGATACTGGCCAACGTGCCTGCCTTTTACTATGGCACTTCCCCTAACAAGTTTTTCGATTATATTGCCACCGGATTGCCGGTTTTAAACAATTATCCGGGGTGGCTTGCCGATATGATCCGGCAGTACCGCTGCGGACTTGCCGTTCCTCCGTCTGACCCCGCGGCATTCGCCGAGGGCCTGGAATACATGGCGGATCATCGTTCTGAATTGATCGAAATGGGGAAGCATGCCCGGCATTTGGCCGAACAGGAATTTGACCGCAGAATATTGGCGGAAAAATTTGTTGCATGGCTGGAAGGAAGCATTATCTGAATGGTGCGATCATCCACGAAATTTCGGGGTTTTTAGATGAAAAGAATGTTTGATGTGATCGTTTCATTATCGGCGTTGGTTCTGATCTCCCCGCTTTTTTGCCTGCTTGCTCTGGCTGTTCGGATCAATATGGGCTGTCCCGTTTTCTTCAAGCAAACCCGCCCCGGATTGCACGGCCGCCCCTTTAATCTGCTCAAATTCCGAACCATGTTTACGGCCTATGACGAAGACGGTAAGTTGTTGCCGGGGCAGAAGAGGCTGACGCCCCTCGGACGTTTTATGCGCGGTTTAAGTCTCGATGAATTGCCCCAACTTTTCAACGTATTGAAAGGAGACATGAGCCTCGTCGGTCCCCGGCCTTTGTTGATGGAATATCTGAGGCTTTATTCTCCCGAACAGCGACGTCGACACGATGTCAGGCCGGGGATAACAGGATGGGCCCAGATCAATGGTCGAAATGCTCTGACGTGGGAGGAGCGATTTTCTCTGGATGTCTGGTATGTCGACCATCAATCGATCTGGCTGGATATCAGAATCCTTTGGTTGACCTTTATCAAAGTCATCAGGAGGGAAGGAATCACCACCGAAGAGGGAAATCTCGCCAAACATTTTTCCGGGACTGGAAAAGACACTGCCGAAAAAATGGTTTCTCCAGATTCCGTTTCTTCCGGGAAAAGAGAAAGGATGCCGAATCATGACAAGCTCAAACAGGAAGATTAACGTTCTGCTGACCGGAGCGGGCGGTGACCAGAGTGTATTTATCTGGAAAGCCCTCAAACAATCGACTTTCGATATCAATATTATTGCATGTGACAGTAATTATCTTTCTGTTGGGCTGTACCGAACGGATCGAGGTTATGTCGTTCCCGAAGCGACATCGCAGGACTTCTTACCTCGCCTGAAAGAGATAATCGTATCTGAAAATGTCGATATCATCATGACCGGCGGCATGGCCGAAATGATGGTCCTGGCTGAAAATGCCGGCGAAATACGGGAAGAGACAAAGGCCTATGTCGTGTGTCCCCCATTCGAAACCCTGAAAATCGCAGGAGATAAATGGTCCCTGGTGAATTTTTTAAAATCGAACGGTTTCAGTTATCCCGCCTCGTGTATTCCGGAAAACCGGGAGGTCTTTCAGCGGTTTCTTGATGAAGTTCCTTTCCCCTATATCGTCAAGGGACGTTATGGAGCGGGGTCACGAGAGCTGACCATTGCACATGATAAAGCTGAGCTCGAGCAATCTCTTCTGCACCTGGACGCTCCTATTATCCAGGAATATCTGATGCCGGATGATGAAGAGTACACGGTCGGGTGTTTTTGCAACAGCCAGTCGAAGGCTGTTGGATCGATTATCATGAAAAGGACCCTCGGACATGGTCTTACTCACAAAGCGAGTGTGATTTTTCACGATGGTATTTCCGCTTACTGCGAAAGTATTGCGGAAAAACTGGGATACATCGGGCCACTGAATCTCCAGCTGCGACTTACCGAAAGGGGGCCGGTCCTGTTTGAAATCAACCCGAGGTTTTCCAGTACGGAATCCGCGCGGGCATATTTCAATTTCAACATGCCGGAAATGTGCATCAGACATTTTGTACTTCATGAAGAGGTTGCACCGCCGAAGGTAAAGACCGGTTATTTCTTCAGAGTGTTTGATGATGTTTTCGTCGATGAAGGAGCTGTGGAAGAAACAAAAATTACCGGAGTATCCAAAGGAATAAGCGCCGAACTTGTGCGCAATTTCTGATAACCCAAGTATGTTTCAGCCGGTTCCCGGCGTTCATTTCAGGATGCCGAAAGGCAACGGCCGAGATCGATTTCATTCGACAGGGAGATTCAGGGATGCCTATCACATCCACCGGTTATAGTGGAATTTATCATATACATTCGGATTATTCCTATGATGGTGTCAACAACCTGGAAAAAATTGCCGAATGGGGGAAAAAAACCGGGTTGCGATTCATATTTCTGACCGAGCATGACTTAGGGTTCGATCAGGTAAAATTCGATCGGTTTCGTGATGATTGTGAAAAATACAGCCGGGATATTCTTCTTGTTCCGGGCATCGAGTATGAAGTCATCCACCTCGGCGAAATCGTTCATATAGGTGCCATAGGGGTTTCCCGGTTTCTGGACCCTTCCATAAACAGGAAGGGGATTCTGGCTCTGGTGAATGCCATTCACGCATGCGGCGGCCTTGCCGTTCTGCATCATCCGAACAACATAAGGCACGTTCTTGAAAAAAAACATCTTGAATGCTTTGATTTCGTTGAATTGTGGAACACCAAATTTGATTGTGAGTTCGCTCCAAATAAGCAATTCGTTCGTTGGATGAATGACCAGGACTTCAAAGGGTCCTATTTGGTGTCAGCCGATATCCATAATGTGGCCGGTTATAGCGAAAATCGGGTTTGTTATATCGATATTACACAACCACAAAACTCGTCTCGTGTGCAGGACATTGTCGATGGGTTAGCCGAAAGAAAATATTCATGCCGACGCGGAAAATGGATCGTTTTACCCGACGGCAGTTTTTCGGTACCGAACGGTTGTTTCCGAATATTGCCTGCTGTTTGTTCTATTAAAAAAAGGATTTTTCGATTCGCACGGTACTTCATTCCTGAAAAATATCGGAAAGCCGTTTTCAAATTTGTCAATAAAGCCTGGATTCGTTAAGTGGAATTTTCAACCGGTTTTTATCCGGAATTCCGGATGATAGCCGGTTGACCAAAAAACAAAATCCGAATCGGCAGAAATATCAAACCTTTGCCCATTGCTGAGGGAGAAGAGAAGCATGTCCGGCGTTTTCATGGAACCTGACGACCGACGTTGGTCCGATTTCCTTCTCACGGTTCCTCACGACATTTATCATCTGCCAGGCTATGTCACTCTTGCTTCACGGTGTGAAGGAGGAAAACCGGTAGCATTTCACGCCCGCAAAAACGGGCGGGGCGTCCTCATACCTTTATTGCTGCGTCGCCTACCCGATGCTTTCGTGGAACGAGACGAACTTTGGGACGCTTCAAGTCCCTACGGATATCCTTCGCCACTGTTTTCTCATCCCGAGGATAAGGCTTCCTGTCGAGAACTCATGGAGGTTTTTTTCAAGAGTTGCGAAGATTTCGGCCTGATAACCCTTTTCGTAAGACTGCACCCTTTGCTTGCCTGCCCGCTGGAAGTTCTGTCCGACATGGGTAATCTTGTCCTGCACGGCAAAACCGTGACCATAGATCTTCAGAACCCCTTGCACGAACTTATACGGGACACCAGCGACAATCATCGACGGGGGCTTAAAAAATTAAACAGGGCAGGGTTTCATGCCGTTTTGGATGAGTGGCACCTGTACCGGGATTTCATCCGCATTTATCGGGACACCATGATCCGGGTGGGAGCCGATCCGTTCTATCTTTTCGAGGACGACTATTTTGAGGATTTGCGGTTGTTGCTTGAACCACACCTTCATCTTTGCAGCATTCTTTCCGCTGAAGGGGAGTTGGCTGCCGCTGGATTGTTTACCGTGGTCGACGATCTTATCGAGTACCATCTGGGATGCACCGACGCTCGTTATCTGAAGCAGGCCCCCAGTAAGATGATGTTCGATTTCATGCGCAGGTGGGGGCACGATCAGGGACTCCGGATTTTTCATCTCGGCGGCGGATTAGGTGGTAAGGACGACTCTCTGTTTAAATTTAAAGCGGGGTTTTCCTCCCATTTCGAAATGTTCCATACGTTTCGCCTGGTATTGAATCGAGCCGTATATTCTTCCCTGGTTGCCTCGTGGGCGAAGCAGACAGGAAGAGATCCCGAAAATAATGACTTTTTTCCGTTATATCGAAGTCCTTTGACGGACTGATCGTCCAACGCCCCTGAGTAAACGCGCATTCCCGACATTGGCCCGAGAGAAGAGGGATTAGCCGATGGCTGAATCAAGTCAATGGAGCATGCCGACCTGGCCGGTATTTGATGGCAACGACATCGAAGCCGTTACGCAGGTTTTACGTTCCGGCAAGGTCAACTACTGGACGGGGGATATCGCACGAAGGTTTGAAACAGCGTTTGCCGGGCGCTTCAAAACCCGCTATGCCATTGCGCTCGCAAACGGAACGGTGGCCCTGGAGTTGGCACTTCATGCTCTTGGCATAGGCCCCGGAGATGAGGTGATCACGACATGCCGTACCTTCATCGCTTCCGCAAGCGCCGTGGTCATGAGGGGGGCCGTTCCCGTTCTGGCGGATGTCGATCCCGTAAGCCAGAACCTCACCGCAGAAACGGTGGCGAAAGTCCTCTCCCCACGGACCCGGGCGATCATCGTTGTCCATCTCGCCGGGTGGCCCTGTGAAATGGACCCGATCATGGCACTTGCCCGAAAGCATGGGTTGAAAGTGATCGAAGATTGTGCCCAGGCCCATGGTGCGACCTATCGGGGCAGGCCCGTGGGTGGAATCGGGGATATGGGCGCTTTTTCCTTCTGCCAGGATAAGATCATGACGACCGGTGGAGAGGGAGGCATGCTCGTCACCGACGATAAGTCCTTGTGGGAAAAAGCCTGGGCCTACAAAGACCACGGTAAAAGTTTCACCGCTGTTTACTGCCAGAATCAGAAGCCCGGATTTCACTGGCTCCATGAATCCTTCGGGACCAATTGGCGCATGACCGAAATGCAGGCGGCACTGGGTTGTATGGCTTTGGAGAAACTTGATGATTGGTTACGCAAAAGACGCCGAAATGCAAGGTTTCTCACCGAAGCGTTCAAAGATATGCCGATTCTGCGATTGACGGTGCCTCCATCGCATGTGGAGCATGCCTATTATAAATATTATGCATTCTTAAGACCGGAAGCACTGAATCCGGATTGGGACAGGGAGCGGATCCTGGCATGCCTTTGGCGGCAAGGGGTTCCGGGACTGAGCGGTACCTGCAGTGAGATCTACCTGGAAAAGGCATTCGCAAATGCGGGTCTCGGACCGCCGGCGCGTCTGCCCAATGCCCGTACTCTCGGCGAAACCAGCCTCATGTTTCTCGTTCATCCCACCCTTGAAGAAAAAGATATGCGCATTATGGTCGAGAGGACGAAAAAGGTTCTTGATCTTGCTTCCAAATAGTTTTGATCCGGAGATGCCGGAGGGAAGGCTACTAAACCCTTTTATTTATTATTGAAAGTAGAAAGGCTTAGCTTCCATTTCAAACAGAAGGAGTCGTTCCATACGTTTGACAACCGCCCCTCCTGTGATATCTCTATAAGTATGTAAATATTTAAAATATAAGTTTTTTTGTAGTCCCTCTATACGAATGTACAGATTTACTTATATTATTTGCGACGCATGGGGAGGGCTTTCTTATATCCCAGGAGGTGCGCAATGTGGAGCCTTCCTTTTCCTCTATATAACAATACCGTTCGTAAAATTCTGATCCTTTTCTTTCATCTCCTGGTCGTCATTTTTGCATTTGTCGATGCGTTTGCCCTCCGTTTCGATCTGAGTATTCCCACCAACTATTGGCCTGTTATTGTCGATCTGGTTCCCGCAGTCGTCATTCTTAAAATTATGGTTTTCTGGTCCATGGGATTGACTGAAGGATGGTGGCGTTACGTTTCCATGCCGGACCTGCTGCAGATTTTCAAGGCCAATGTCGTGGCCTCTGTGGCGGTGGTCCTGTATATCGTTTTTTTCCATTCTTATGAGACATTGCCACGTTCCGTTGTGCTGCTCGATTTTCTCTTGTGTTTTTCCATCATGATCGGTGTGCGGGTTGTGACCCGAATTTTACGTGAGCAACTTGCGCTTAATTCAAAGGGGTACAATTCCAAACATAAATCGGTATTGATCGTCGGCTCCGGCGCTGTCGCTCAATCGATTGTGCGGGAAATCCGCGAAAATCCCAAGCTTGACAAAGCTGTCCTCGGATACATCGACAACGACATCCGGCGCCAGGGGAAAATCTTTTATGGCGTGCCGGTAATCGGAACGCAGGATGATATGGAAAAGATCTGTGTCCGTAACGGAATCGATCTGGTAATCATTGCCCAATCCTCGGTTTCTCCGCGTGAACTTCGCGATATTGAAACATTTTGCAAACGGCAGAACATCACTTCCAAGCTTCTGCCCGCCCTGGGGGATATTATCGATGGACGGGTATCCCTGGAAAAGTGTCGGGCTGTCCAACTTGAGGATCTTCTGGGCAGGCCGCCGATTCGCCTCGATATCCAGGAGATAAACGCTTATCTGCATGGAAAAAGTATCCTCGTGACAGGTGCCGCGGGGAGTATCGGCAGCGAAATCTGCAGGCAGGTGGCCAATTTTGAACCCTCCCATCTTATTCTGTTCGAAAACGCCGAGACGCCACTGTTTCACCTTGAAAACGAATTGAGAGAAAAGTATCCCCGGATGTCGATTTTCGCATCCCTGAGCGATATACGTGATACGGAAAGGGTCTCTCAGATATTCATCAAGTACAAACCCGAAGTGGTGTTCCACGCCGCGGCTTACAAACATGTCCCCATGTCGGAAGTCAATCCCATAGAGGTTGTCAAAAACAACGTATTCGGGACCAAGAACATCGTGGATGCCAGTTTGGCAGGTCGTGTCGCAAACTTTGTTCTTATTTCCACGGACAAGGCAGTGAACCCGACAAACATCATGGGGGCGACCAAACGGGTGGCCGAGCTTTATGTGCAGAATCTTCCCCGTAACGGCGCGACCAAAGCCGTCACCGTACGATTCGGAAACGTTCTCGGCAGCCACGGAAGTGTGATCCCCATATTTCGCGAACAGATCTTGAAGGGCGGGCCGGTCACTGTTACCCATCCGGAAATAACGCGTTTTTTCATGACAATACCCGAGGCTGTCCAGTTGGTGTTACAGGCCGGATGCATGGGGCAGGGAGGGGAAATATTTCTCCTCGACATGGGGGACCCGGTCAAGATCGTCTGTCTTGCCGAAGAGATGATTCGCCTTTCCGGGCGGAAGCCTTATGAGGAAATTGAGATCGTTTTTACCGGACTGCGCCCCGGCGAAAAGCTATACGAAGAACTGCTGATTTCCGGAGAAGGCGTAAAGGCGACGCGGCATGAAAAGATTCGCATTCTTGAAGCGGCAAGTTTTTCCGGCCAATGGCTCAGCGATGAAACGGAGCTTTTACTGGAGGCGACGCATAAGACCGATGTGGCAAGGATTGTCGATCTGCTCAAGGAATTGGTTCCCGAGTATAACGACAAACCCGCAACCGGCAGCAGCACCGAGGAAAAATCAGTACAGGGTCTTGAAAATCTGAATCTGATCGCTAAAAGGAAGCCGGAACAGGAGCTTTGACAAGAGCTATCGGTCGCGTGAAGTCATTAGACTTTCAGGGGTTTTTTGCTAGCCTTTGAATAGGAACTGGATGCGAGGCAACAATCTGGTGATTCCGTGTTTCAGGGAGCCGTTTCATAAACCAAGTCAAGGGGGATGTAATGATCGGTAAAATTTTCTGGGGGATTGCGGTTGCGATCTTTCTTGTCCAGCCGGCCTGGTGTGCGGATGCTGTTGAGGAAAATATCGAGTCACCCGGCAATTTTCCAGCGACCATTTACAGCAAAAGTCCTTTCGAGGAAAACACGACAACCGTAAGGCTAGGCGATGTTCTGGGCAGCAAAGCCGGATATGTGCACCCCTATCTATCCGTGGGCGGCTATTACACGGATAACCTTTTCAACCGCGAATATAAACGGGAAAGCGATTTCATCACCCGTGTCACCCCTGGCATCTGGGTGGTGCTTCCGAACAGCAGGTATCCCCTGATCAGTGTCAACACCCTGAATACCGCTCCGGGCGGATTGGGATTGAGTCGAATCCGTACGAGGGGGCGTACCCGCCTGCAGGCGTATGCAAAATATCAGGCCGATATTTTGCTGCATGACAAATTCGAGTCGGAAGATCAGGTCAATCAGAGGGCCGAGGGGTATGTTCGTTACAATTTTCGCGGCGGTCTTTCGATCGATGTTCTGGATATTTATGAACTGGACCACGATGCCTACGGTACCGGCACCAGTCGCCAGCTGGACAAATTCAAATCGAATCTGGTTACAACCAGCGTGCTTTACGAGATGACCCCTAAAACCAGAATGGAAGGGGAGTACGGCTTTTATACACTGAGTTATAACGCAGATCGAAATGCCTATCGTGAGCGTGACGACCATAGTTTTGCTGGACGGTTTTTCTATCGATTTTTACCCAAAACCTCGGCTTTTTTGGAGTATGACTTTATTACAATTGACTATGATGACGATGTGATTTCCGATAGTGATGAGCATCAGGTTTATCTAGGCTTGCAATGGATCGCTACGGTTAAATCGAGTCTACGTGCGCGAGTTGGATACGGAGTCAAGGATTTTGACGCTTCCGGCAGCGATGAAGCCAACAATCTTCTTGCGGAAATCAGGTTACGTCACCGGTTCACCCCCAAATCCTACATTGAACTCAATGCGTCGCGGCAAACTAATGAAACGGATATTGCCGAAACGGCTTATACCCTGTCCCAGAAATATCAACTTCGTTATTTTCAGAGATTTACGACAAAACTGACGACGTCAGCCAACTTTTATTATAAAAGAAACAGTTACCGGGGTGGCGACGTTTTCAGCGATCGGGTTGATGAATACTACAGCGCAGGGCTGGATATGAAATACGCCTTTACCAACTGGCTCGCTTTGTCTGCCGGATATACATTCCTCAAGCGGAATTCCAATTTCATTGCTTACGACTATGATCGTAATAACGTTTATATGAGCCTGATATTTGCGCTCTAGGGATGGCTCACAGCTTACCACGAAATATAGAGCGGAGGCGAGAGACCATGAAATATCTCATTTTACCCTGCTTGTTACTTCTTGTGCTCTTAATGACCAGTCGGCTGTCCCTGTGTCTTGAACAGCAGGATTATCGGGTCGGCGAAGGAGATGTGTTAAACGTCCTGGTTTACGATAATCCGGACCTGGAAACCACGGCCCGGGTAAGTGGGAAAGGAACGATCCTCTTCCCCCTTATCGGTGAACTGGACATCGAAGGGCTTACCGTATCGCAAGTTGCTTCCAAGATTGCCGATAAACTCGCCCAGGGCTACATTCTTTATCCACAGGTGTCGGTTTTCGTGGAGGAATTCAGGAGTAAAAGAGCCATAATCATGGGCGAGGTCAAGGTTCCCGGATTGTATGAATTGAGCGGCAGTACCAGCCTGATGGAACTGATTTCCAAAGCCGGCGGACTGACCGAAGATGCCGGAAGCGAGATCAATATCAAACGTAAAAATCCTGACGATCCGGGCCAGGACAATCTTATTACCGTTAACCTTAAAACCCTTCTGGAAGAACAGGAAACTTCACCGAACGTTTCCATTATGGACGGTGACAGGGTTTTCGTGCCGAGAGCCGGTGTCGTTTACGTGACCGGCCAGGTGAACCGGCCGGATGCTTACAAACTCGAAAGCGGCACCTCTGTGATAAAGGCGATTACCATGGCAGGCGGATTTACGGAACTGGCTTCGGAGAAGAGGGTGCGATTGATTCGCAAGGTGGACGGGGTGGAGACCGTTATCGAAAAGGTTCCGCTGCATACCATTGTCATGCCTGAAGATGTCATCGTGGTTCCGGAGAGTTTTTTCTAGAAAGAGGGTCAACTTGGACCATTTAAAAGCCCAACAATTCAGCGAAACATCAGAGGAGGCAGAGTGAGCATATGCCTTTCCAAAAGACCGATCTTCATCTGTTGGATTTGATCGCAACGATACGCAAACGTCAGCGCGTCATCCTGTCTTTTTTCCTGGTCGTGTTCGGATTGGTGGTTCTTTTCACTTTTGCCGCCACACCTCTGTACCAAGGCACGACCAAGGTGCTCATCGAAAAAGGCGAGGCAGACGACCTGACGGGGCGAACCAGGGGGAGCGCCCACGATCCCATATTTTATGAAACGCAACTGCAGTTGATTCGCAGTCGGGCCGTGGTCGAGAGGGTCGTGGATCTGCTCAACCTGGAGGAAAACTACGAAACTTATCTGGAAACCGTCAATAAGAACCGATCCTTTTTACAATTTACATGGCAGGTTTTCGGAGACACCGTCAAGGATGTCAAAACGACGGTATTCGGTGAAAAGACGGGTAATAAGGACAAATCCCAGAATCGCAGGGCGGCCATCGTAGACAAGGTAACCAAATCCCTGGTGGTCAAACCGATGGAAGGAACCCGTCTGGTCAATATCAGTTACCTGTCCCCCAATCCGGAACTTGCCGCCATGGTTGCCAATACCACGGCCAAGGCCTATATCGAAGAAACCATGCAACTCAAGATGGACGCCACGCGACGCAGTCTCGAATGGATGGGGCGCAAGGCCGAGGATGAGGCCCAGAAGCTCAAAGCCTCGGAGCAGGCTCTGCAGGATTATATGAAGGCCAACGATATCGTCACCATGGAAGACCGAATTGCAGTGGTTCCGGAACAACTGTCGGAAATCAACATCCAATTGCTGCGGGCTGAAACCCGTCGCAAGGAACTGGAGATTCTGGTTCGCAAAATCTCCAGAGCCGGAAGAAATTACGATAAGCTGGAAACGATCTCGGCCATTACCTCGGATCTCGCTCTGCAGAGAATTCGCGCCCAGATCGTCGAGACGGAAAAAAGCATCATGGAATTATCGAACAAATATGGCTCGAAACATCCCTTGATGGTCAAAGTCAGAGGCGACCTGCAAATTCTGGAAAGGAAAAAACGTCAGGAAATCGACCGCATCATCGATTCGCTGAAAAACGAGTACGAACTCGCCTTGTCCAACGAACAGACCTTGCGCAGCAAGCTTTCGGGCACCAAGTCCCAGGCCCTGGGGCTGAATGAGAAATTCATACAGTATGGTGCTCTCAAGAGGGTGGTCGACACCAATCGTCAGCTCTACGATGCCCTGATGCTGAAATTAAAAGAACAGAGCATCACTGAGGAAACCAGCCCTGTCAACCTCTGGATCGTGGAGGAGGCCACACCTCCCAAGGAGCCGGCAAAACCGTGGAAAAAGGGTAATTTGGCACTTGGACTCGTGGTCGGAATTGCAGGCGGCATTGTTCTGGCGCTGTTCTTTGAATATGTAGACAATACCGTTAAGGATCCCGAAGAAGCCGAAGGGGTTCTCGGCGTACCTATTCTCGGCGTTATCGCAAAACGACGTCATGTTAAATATGCCGTCGAAGAAACAGTCTTACGCGAACCCCACACGTCGTTTGCAGAAAGCTATCGAGGTTTGCGCACCGCAGTTTTCCTGTCTTTTGCGGATCAGGCGCCGCGGCGTATTTTGTTGACCAGCGCCGGCGTAGGCGAGGGCAAGACGACCACGGCCATAAACCTGGCCATGACTCTTGCCCAGTCGGAAAAGAAGGTGTTGCTGATAGACGGGGACTTGCGCAAACCTCGCATTCATCAGGCCTTGAAGATATCCAATGCGCGTGGGTTGAGCAACTACCTGGCCGGAGCGGTAGAAGGACACATTGTGCAAAAAACTCAGGTCAAGAACCTGTATGTGATCACGGCCGGTCCCATACCGCCCAATCCCTCCGAACTTTTAATTTCCAGTCGGTTGCCGGGACTTCTGGACTCCATGAGCAATGAGTTTGACGTTATTGTCTGCGATTCCCCGCCGGTTCTGCCCGTATCGGATGCACGGCTTTTATGCCGCTTGTTCGAGGGGGTTATCATGGTTGCAGCAGGGGGCAAAACAACCTATGAATTTGCAGACAAGGCTCTGAGAGCCATCCGGGATACCGGCTCACGTATTCTCGGGTTGGTCATCAATGCTTTGGAGATTGACAAAACTTCCTATTACCACCACAGTTACTACCATCATTACGGTGGAGATAATAAAGAGAAATCACCCGCCCCTGAGGCGGGAAAACCATCATGATCGATCTTCATTGTCATATCCTGCCCTCCATGGACGACGGCTCATCGTCCATGGAGGAGTCTTTGGCCATGGCCCGCGTTGCTGTTGCTGATGGCATCCGGACGATTGTGGCAACCCCCCATGTGAAAAACGATATTCCCGCGCCTGACCTTATAGCTGAAAAAATCGATGCTCTTACCAGCTCCTTGCGGCAAGAAGGCCTGTGCCTAGATATCCTTTCAGGGGGGGATGTCGCTTCCGTATTGCCTGTCGATATCGTTTCCCGCTATACCATCAACCGGACCGATTACATTTTGCTTGAGTTTCCGCACAGTCATCTGCCGGCCAATGCGGAACAGACTATTTTCGAATGGCAACTGGCGGGGTTGCGTCCCATCATCACCCATCCCGAGCGGAACCCGAGCATCCTGAAACACCCGGAAAATCTAATACGACTGGTTGAAGCCGGTGCTCTCGTTCAAGTTACCGCATCAAGTCTTGCCGGCGATTTCGGTGTGGATCCCAAAGCTTGTGCCTGTCATCTTATTTCTTCCGGACTGGTTCATTTTCTTGCCAGCGACGGCCATTCAAGCCAATACCGACTTCCTCGATTATCCGAGGGCCTTCGTGTCGCGGGGCAACTCATCGGGAAAGAGGCAGCAACAAAGCTGGTCGAAGATAATCCGGCCGCTGTCATTTCGGGGAGGAGGTTGGATGTCTAAGGTCTGGAGTTGGTTTTTGTTGGCGGTATGGGTGTTTACCCTCTTCGGTAATGCCATCCCCTGGTCCTGGCGTGCCGCCATTATGGCCGTGCCTGTCTGCATTGTACTGGCCGGTGCGGTGTATCGGCTGGGTGATGTGCATTTTCGACCGCCCGGTTTTGCAGCTTTTGTGGGATGGTTTGTTTTGTTTATAGTCCAATGCCTGCCCTTGCCACCGGCGGTTCTCGCTTACATTTCTCCCGGCAGTTACCATTTATATAGTGAAACCGTGTGGGTTCTGCAGCCTGGAACATGGATGCCCCTGGCTTTGAACGCGGAAAAGGTTTTTCTGGGAATCATGCAGTTATGGGTGGTCGGTGGAGTCTTTTTTATCACCACTCGAATCGGAGCCGATCATAATGAAACCCGATTGCTTCTGCAACGCCTGAGTCTGACTGCAGGCGCCATTGCGACATGCGTCATGATCCTCTATCTGGGCACAGCGATCGGCCCTTTGCAATGGCATATTCCCAGAGGTGCGATTGTTTCCTTCGCAGCGTTGATGCCTTTGGTCACGGCATGTCATCTTTATGCCAAACCGCACCAGAATTATGGGGAATGGATCGAACGTTTTCTGCAGGGGGTGCGTCACCCGACCGGTCACCTTCACGGCTATCTGCTGGCTTCCGCTTTTATGATGGGAATAGTGGTTGTCGGGACCGGCCCGCCGAAAATTCAGCTTGCCCTTGTGGGTGGAATGTTGGTGATGACGGCCATGTTACTGTTCCGTCGCGGTAGCCGGAGCAGTTGCACAGCAGCGGTGGTGCTTTCCTTGTTTTTGCTGGTTATCGTGGGGTTGGGAACCCGCCATTTCCGGCATGCGGAATCCCTGCCTGTTGCTGAGCCGGCGTCTGTCAGGGTGAATAGTCAAACACTTCTCAGGGACTTTCTCCTGTTAGGTGCCGGTCCGGGAAACCTGCCCGATTTAAGATTGCGTTACTCCCAGCTGTCGGTCGATCCCGGCAGTTCCAGCGACAAAGGTCTCCCAATGGTTTCGGAAGGTGGATTGGTGGGAATTGTCCTGACCCTGTGGTTCTGGTCGGCGGTGATTGTTGCCGGAATCTTTGGTTGGCTTAAAAGGCGCAACCGCATTTCCATGTACCTTTTACCCGGCATCTTGGCCGGTCTTATTGTTTGTTTCGCGGCGGGTCCCGACACCCATCAGCTTTTTGGGTTGTGGCCGGGGTTTCCAGGTTACTTCCTGGCGGCTCTCTGGGTAGCTGTCGCGTGCTACAGCTCTACCGGAGACCCCGATTCGTCCATCGGTGTTCTAACGCCGAAGGAGCGCTGGCTGATTATCTTCTTGACATGCGTGGTGGGACTGACAGGTACCGTCTATGTCGTTGGGAAAATCGGACTGTCGGCACGCATGCCGCTGGAATCATCCCTGTCTTCGACGTCTGCAGGCGAGGGGGATGTCGATTTTTCCAACATCCTTGAAAAACACCTGCTTCTCGACCCGTTGTCCGGTGCCAACTGGTATGCGGCAGGTGGTTTTTGGGCAGCGCAAAAGAAGGATGAGAAGGCTCTTGCCTGTTTTAACAGGGGAGTACGGCTCAATCCCCTGGCGGGGGAACCGATTTATCGCCTTGGTCAGTTTCTCGAAGGGAAGGGGCAAGCGGAAGAGGGGCGGGCGTTGATGCGGGCCGGTTTGCAAAATTCCCCCCTTTCGAAGGAATTGCGGCGCGATTATCTGCTTTTTCTCTTGACCAAAAGTGCCAATAGAGATGCCCTGCGAACGTTGCCGGGATTGCTGTTGCTCGCGCCGGAACAAACCGGTTTCTGGTTACGATATTTCGAAAGTCAAGACATATCCAAAGGTCGCTGGCTCGATTTATTGCCGGAGCGGGCGGAGGTTTACCGGCAATATGGTGATTATCTTGCAGAGCGTCAGCATAATCAGACTGCCGATGCGGTCTATCAAAAAGCGGTACAACTGGCTGTCGCAGAACCATGGGTTTCCGGTGAACTGTTTTTAGACATCGCCGGATATTTCGTAGACGGTGGTCGATTGGAATCGGCCTTGGAAGTGCTGCGTGCGGGAATGGAATCGCATCCCACCGATCTGACGTTGCTGCTGACCGCTGCCAGCGTATACCAGCGCATGGGCATTACTTATCGGGCGGAAGAACTGTATCGCAAGGCACTGCTACTCGATCCGGATAATCGCGAAGTCCGTCTGAAACTCGACAACCTGTAAGGCGCCGGCAGAAAAACAATTCAGGGGTAAGTTTATTTGATATGGCCCGGGAAAACGCTTCCCGAGCCATATTATTTTTTGGCTGGCAACAAAGATTTAACTTTCGCTTGTCATGATAAACATGGGCTGGTTGCGGAAAGTTTCATATTTGGGTCGAAGTCGTTCCTTGTTGTAATATTGCTCGACGGATACCACTTTTTTGCGGCTGGTTACGATATCGATGGGAACGCTGGCATAGCAACCGTTGCGCAACGCCACAAGGTGTCCTGACCGGCCCTTCAAAATAAGATCCAGGGCGAGGTTGCCGTAAGCCATCGGGACGATGGAGTCGAGGGCGTCCGGGTTGCCGCATCGTACCAGGTATCCCAGGCGCTGGTTGACGATGTTGATGCGCTGGCCTCTGTTGTATTCGGGAGACAGCTCCTTGAGTCGGGCAGATACTTTGTCTCCGATCCCTCCCAGTTTCCGGTGACCGTACTGATCTTTTTCCTGCCCTTCAAAAGACATGCTTTCCTCATTGATCATGGTTGCGCCTTCGGAAACCAGGACCACGGCATAAGCGCTGGGATGTCGATTGCGATCGTCCACCAGCAGTTTGGTCAAATGATGGATGTCGAAAGGTTGTTCGGGGATGACACAGCGATCGGCGGCCCCGGCCATGGTCGGCAACATGGCGGTAAAACCTGCGTAGCGACCGAAGACCTCAATGACAAGCAACCGTTCATGTGAACCTGCCGTGGTACGCAAGGTATGGGTCAATTCTATGGTTCGCGTAACGCAGGTACTGAAACCGATGCAGTAATCGGTGCCGGGAACATCGTTATCCATGGTTTTGGGAATACCTACGATGCGGATCCCCTCCCGATGAAGACGGTCGGCGTAACTCAGGGTGTCGTCGCCGCCGATAGGGATAAGATAGTCGATGCCGATGTCTTCGATGGCTTGGAGTATGTGGGGTGTCACGTCGTTGATGTCGTCGGTGTACCTGCTTTGCAGATGTCCGGGCAAAGCGGCACGGGGCAGGCGCGCGGGGAGAGTCCGTGAGGTATGAAGAAAAGTACCGCCGGTGCGTCCGGCGCGGTTCACGATATCTTCGGTAAGGGGCTGTACATGAGCAGAGTTGTCCACTTGATTGCCCAGTTCATAATCCACAAGACCGCCCCAGCCACGGCGGATGCCGACGACCCGGTAACCTTCGCGTAGAGCTCGAAACGTTACAGCCCTGATGGCGGGATTCAATCCCGGAACATCACCACCTCCGGTCAGGATGCCAATGGTACCACGATAGTTCATCAGTTTCCCCCTAAATATGGATGCGGTTCGAAATTCATGCCTGGTGCTTGGAATATTGCACTCAAGCCATTGAGTAACGATTATAACCGAGCATTCAAAGGAGGCAAAAAACGGCTTGCATGAGTCAACATGCAAGCCGATGAAAAATGATGCTATCGAAGGTTGATGTTCCAGGCAAGAGACATGCCCGGTTGCAGGACGGCCCCGCTGAAGGTTCCGTGCTTCGGCCTTGCCGTACGGCGATGCCGCAGATGATGGTTTCCATGGTGTTTGCGAGGGACGGAAGGACAAGCTCTGTAGGCCTTGCGGTTATGCTTTGCCCGATAGATGTTGCGGCTGGCGCGTTGTTGCATCTTCAACATGCGATGGTGTTCCCTCCCGGATACATGCCCATCCGCATGTGCACGACGGTGAAAGCGGCGCAACTGACGCTGTTCGGATTTCAGCTTTGCCCGTTCTCCCCGCGTGATTTCTCCGGACCTGACGCCCTGAGCGATCCTTTTGTGCTGGTTGCGGTTGGTCACTTCATAACGTCCCAGAGACCAGGCAGGCGTGGCAAGCATACAAGCGATACCGAGGGTTGCGGCCGTCATGGCCACAGATAGCAGTTTTCTTTTCATGGCGAACTCTCCTTTCTTTTGTGTGAATAGACGGGTTCGAAGGGGAAAGGTTTACCTTTGCATGTCAGGCGAAAAAGTCGGAAGGATCAACCGGTAAAGCCGGGAAGCAGATATGTTCCGTGTCCAAGGTCGCTTTGTATGACAAATATGAAGGGCTTATTCGGTCGAGGCAGGAAGAAGGCCTGTTAAGAAAGCGTGAACTTTCATTCGGTGTTGCCAAAATTTAGGCGATTTGTTATCTTTCAGCTTCCGCGGCAAGTGCATCTCCAACAAGTATTGTCAGACGTTTAGAAAAGGGCCTGTCCGTGAAAAAAATCCTTATCGACGAAGAATTTTGCAAGGGGTGCGGTCTTTGTGCAGAAGCCTGCCCCAAGAAATTATTAAAAATCGGGCGCAAGCTCAACAAACAGGGATACCCCCTGGTGGAAATAGATGAAGCGGGACAGGAAAAATGCATTTCCTGTGCACTCTGCGCCCGAATATGTCCGGACGTTGCCATCAAGGTCAACAAATCGGACGATTGAGAAAGTTCGCATCATTCCGGGAAATCATATCCCGGATTTTTTCAAACCGGTTTCAACGCAACCAGGAGGTTGTTTTGAAAAAACGTTTATTTGTCAAAGGCAACGAAGCGGTTGCCATGGGAGCCATCGAGGCCGGGTGCCGTTATTACTTCGGCTATCCCATTACCCCCCAAAACGATATTCCCGAATACATGTCGCGGGAAATGCCGCGTGTCGGGGGATGTTTTATCCAGGCCGAGAGTGAAGTGGCCGCCATTAATATGGTATTAGGCGCAGGGGCTGCGGGTGGACGTGTCATGACCTCTTCATCCGGTCCCGGCATATCTCTTAAGGCTGAAGGCATTTCTTTCATGGCCGGTTCCGAAGTGCCCGCCGTTATTGTCAATATTCAACGTCCCGGCCCAGGTCTCGGCGGCATCGATGTTTCACAGGCCGATTATTTCCAGGCGGTAAAAGGGGCAGGGCATGGCGGCTACCATCTCGTCGTTCTGGCTCCTCATTCGGTCCAGGAGTTATATGATCTCACCATGCTTGCTTTTGATCTTGCCGATCGCTACCGCATGCCCGCGCTGGTCTTGGGTGACGCCATGTTGGGACAGATGAAAGAAGCGCTGATGCCGCATCCCTATCAGGCCCCCGAAGATTTGCCCCGCAAGGATTGGGCGGTCACCGGCAAACATGGTCGAGCCAAAGGCAATGCCGTCAAATCCTTATATCTCGGCGATGGTGAACTGGAAGCACATAATTGGCATCTGCACGCAAAGTATGCTCGACTGCGGGAAAACGAAGTTCGGTATGAGGCCACCGGTCTGGACGATGCCGAATTGATTTTGACCGCCTTCGGAGGCGGCGCTCGTATCGTCAAAACCGCTATCGCCATGGCGCGTCGGGAAGGTTTAAAGGTTGGTCTGATTCGTCCTGTCACGGTGTACCCCTTTCCGGCCGAAATTTATCGTAAGGCCACCGAGCGCACCCCCAAGGTACTTTGTGTCGAGTTGAATAATGGGCAGATGGTGGAAGATGTACGTTTGTCCTCCGCTCCCGGTGCCGATGTGCGATTCTACGGGCGACCCGGCGGAACCGGATCGTTACCGAATCCCGAAGAAATCTTTGAACAGATCTGTAAACATTATAAGGACTGATCATGGCTTCCAACGTTCAGACGGTTTTTCAACGACCTTCGGCATTGAAAGAGGTGCCCACTCATTATTGTGCCGGCTGCCATCATGGTACCGTGCATCGCCTGGTTGCCGAAGCAATCGACCAGCTTGGTGCGCAGCAACAGACCATTGGGATCGGTTCTGTCGGGTGCAGTGTCTTGTTGTACGACTATTTTGATATAGACGTTGTCGAGGCACCGCACGGTCGCGCACCCGCCGTTGCTACCGGTGTAAAGCACGTCCATCCGGACAGCGTGGTTTTTACGTATCAGGGGGATGGCGATCTTGCCGCCATCGGTACCGCCGAGATCATTCATGCGGCCAATCGCGGCGAACTCATAACCGTCATTTTCCTCAACAACACCACCTATGGCATGACCGGCGGACAGATGGCACCGACCACCTTGCCTGGCCAGGTTACAACGACCTCGCCCTATGGGCGCGATGTTACGACAGAGGGGCATCCAATACGAATGGCCGAGTTGCTTGCCATGCTCGGTGGAACAGGATTTTCGGCCCGGGTCGCAGTCGACACTCCGAAGCGCGCCATCGAGGCAGGGCGCACCATTCTCAAAGCTTTTGAAATGCAGAAAAAAAAGCAGGGATTCGCTTTTGTCGAAGTGCTCGGTGCCTGTCCTACCAATTGGGGCATGTCGGCCATCGACGCGAATGCGCGTGTCGAGAAAGAAATGATGGATTTTTTCCCCTTGGGTGTTTATAAGGACGTAACAGCCGACGGGGAAAGTAACGTTTTTAAAACTGTTTGAGAAACGGACTGGATATAATGAGCGATAATGTTTTTATGGCCGGATATGGCGGGCAGGGGATCTTGCTCATTGGCAATCTGTTGGCCTGTGCCGCCATCCTGGAAAACAAAAATGCCACCTATTTTCCTGCTTACGGTCCTGAAAAACGCGGTGGAGCGGCAACCTGTACCGTTATCGTTTCCGAAGAGGAAATCGGCTCGCCCGTTATCGGACGACCCGCATCTGCGCTGCTTTTTAATCAACTCGCCATAGATAAGTATTTCGAACGCATCGCCAAAGGCGGGCTTTGTGTCTATAATTCCTCCCTTGTCGATCAGGTGCCACGGGATCGGTCCGATGTTGAGATGATCCGCATCCCCGCCAACGACCTTGCCGCCGAAGCTGGTAACGCACGGTTGGTCAACATGATTATGCTTGGCGCCTATGCCGGACGTACCGGTGTGGTCAGCCTTGAGAGTTTAAAATCCGGCCTTGACAGCATCCTGCCGGAACGCAACAAACGATTCATTCCTGCCAACATGCAGGCTCTCGATCGAGGCGCCGCCTTCGCCGTCAATGCTTAGTGTCCCCATGTGCTACAAACCTTTGCGTAAAAACAAAAAGGCCTTGCCGTCATGACGCGGGTCGAGTTTGTTAAAATCAAACGTCCTGAAAAGGCCAAACACCTGTGCGAACTGGCAAACCATTTTTTTTCGCAAGGTAGGCGTGTTTTGATCCTGGTTTGTGACGATAACCAGGGTGTTACCCTCGATCGGTTCATGTGGACCTGGAAAAAAGGGTCTTTCATTCCCCATGTCTACGACAACGGCGCGGTAGAATGCCTTGACGAACCGGTCATTATCGAGGTAGAAGAACGCAACCCCAATGGCGCCGAGGTCTTGATCATGGGCAGACCATGCTCTCTGGAATTTGTGCGGCAGTTTCCACTGGCTATCGATTTTGCAGAAGCTTACGACCCGAATCTGCTTGTTGCCGCACGCAAACGGTTCGTCGACTTTCGGGAGGCCGGCCTTGAGGTTGCCATGCGTTAACAAGGGAGGTCTTCAGAGCATCATTCGACTGGATAGACCTGCTCTGCTCGAAACGGAAATGGCCCTGCCGCCGGATGCGGTCAGGGCCTTGTCCTTTTGGAGTGCCCGTCCCGGCACCATCCTGACGATTGTCGATAATAGGGATGGCGCTTATCGTGCGCGGCTTGTAAACGACGAGCGGGTGGTCCCGTTTCGGAAGTTGGGTTCGAAGAACCTCGCTGCAGTTCCTCTTGTACTGTATCAGGCTTTGCCGGATAAAGAACGCTTCGAGCTGGTATTGCAAAAGAGTGTGGAGTTGGGCGTCTGGCGCATAGTCCCCTTTGTCTCGCTGCGCTCCACCACTCTGGAAGAAAGGGATGCCAGACAGCGAAAATCCCATCGGTGGCCGGATATCGTTTTGCGTGCAGCCAAACAATGTCGTAGGCCGGACATACCTGAACTGGCGCCCGTTATGAATTTTACGGACGTGCTTGACGAGGCCCGCCGCTGGGACAGGGCTTTGATGCTTTATGAAGGGGATACATCCTGCCGGTTGCGCGATGCTCTTAACGATTTGCCGGTCTCCAGTGTCGCACTCATCATCGGTCCCGAAGGAGGGTTCGAACCATCTGAAATCCAGCGGGTCTCCGGGGCCGGAATCATCCCGGTAACCCTTGGTTCCCGAATTCTTCGCACCGAAACGGCGGCCATCGCCGGTGTGACCCTGGCGCAGTTTTTCATGGATGAATTAGGCTAGCCCGACTTATCCATGGATGCCCCGGCTAGAAAATTTTAAAGGATGAATTAACAGCAATGAACTCCGATCGGATAAGTGTGGTTCTTGTTGAACCGCAGGGACCGCTTAACATAGGCTCTGTCTGCCGTGCCATGATGAATTTCGGTTTTTCCGATCTGCGCTTGGTCAATCCCGTTGCGGATCATCTGAGCGACGATGCCCGACGCATGGCGGTTAAGGCCTCAGGAATTCTCGAAAACGCTCGTATTTATAATGATTTGCGCTCTGCGCTTGGCGATTGCGTATTGGCGCTTGGGACAACCAGGCGTTTTGGAAAATACCGTGAGGATTTTCTGCATCCCGATGACGCCGCGAAAGAATTCGCTCCCCTGACCGAACAGGGAAAAGTGGCATGGGTTTTCGGAAGGGAAGATAAGGGGCTTGCCACCGCGGAACTTGATTTCTGTCAACGTTTCGTTACCATACCGACCGAAGAGGCCTGTCCGTCCATGAATCTGGCTCAGTCCGTTTCTATATGTCTGTATGAAACGGCCAAAGCTCGCGCGGTCTCTCGCGGCAAAACTGCCGATGGCAAAAAAGCTTCCTCCGTCGAAGTACTTGAGGGCATGTTCCAGCACATGCGAGGTACTTTGACCGATATCGGTTTTCTCGACCCTCAAAATCCGGATCATATTTTACGCAGTTTTCGCAGGATATTCGGACGCGCCGGCCTGAACGATCGGGATGTCCGTATTCTCAGAGGATTGTGGAGCCGTCTCGATTGGCTGAATCGCCAGCGAAAAGACCGATGATGGATACCAAGCCTGGATCAATAGACAATCTTCTTATCGAATCCCTTGCCTATGGTGGTAACGGTCTCGGTCATTATAAGGGCAAGGTGGTGTTTGTGCCTTATACTGCCCCCGGGGATCGCGTACAATGCCGGGTCGTCCGCCAGAAAAAACGCTATGTGGAGGCCAGGGCGGAGCGGTTGATTGCTCCTTCGGAATATCGCAGACCGGCGGTATGTCCGGTATTCGGACAGTGCGGTGGGTGCCAGTGGCAGCATTTGTCTTATGAGGATCAGTGCGCCTGGAAAGAGCGGATATTTCAAGATTTTCTGGTTCGCAAAGTCGGCATGGACCCTGCCGGGATTCGGCCGATGGTACCCTCGGCGAAGGAGTGGGGCTATCGCAGCAGAGTTCAGTTCAAGTGCCTGAATACGCCGGAAGGATTTCAGGTCGGCTTTTACCGGCGTGGCAGTCATTATGTCATACCGGTAGAACATTGCCCGGTAATCCATCCATCGCTGAACCAGGCAAAGGAGCAATTGCGTTCCTGGATCGGGAATACCCGCTGGGCCGGCACCGTGCCGCAGATAGATCTGGCTGTCGATGATCAGGAACGGGTGCGCTGCGTGGTGCATTGTCTGGCGCAGGATGTCGAGCGATTCGTGGATCACCTTAAGGCCCTGGCCGCATCGAGCGATATGGCGGTGTTTGTGCAGACAGGGCGCAAAAACAGTCTGCGGCATGTTTGCGGCTCCCTCGAGCTGATCATTGAAGTGGATACGCCAAGATTGCGTCTCGGATACGGACCTGGCGGTTTCGCCCAGATCAATCTCGCTCAGAATCGAGCCATGGTTCAGGAGGTGATCAGGGCGTTGGTATCCGATCCTCCGACAAGGGTTCTGGATCTGTTTTGCGGTATGGGGAATTTCAGCCTGCCTGTCGCCCGCCTGGCACAGGAAGTCATCGGCGTGGAGGCCTATCAGCAGAGTATTGAAATGGCTCGGCTCAATGCCCGACTCAACGGTATGGATAACGTCAGATTTTTCACCAGGGAATCCTATGGGGCCGCGACCATTTATAGTCAAAACGAGCCCGTCGATTTGGTCATTCTCGACCCTCCCCGCAGCGGTGCTTACGATGTTGCCCGAGAACTCGTGTCGGTTCGTCCCGGCAGATTACTGTATATATCCTGCGATCCTCCCACGCTGGTGCGCGATTTACAACCATTGGTAAACAACGGCTATCAGCCTGTCTGGTCGCGTCCTTTCGACCTGTTTCCGCATACCCATCATACGGAAAGCATCACCATGCTGAAAAGAGAGTGACGGGCCAGGTCGCGAACTGCGGAAAATTATTTTTTTCTTGCATTATTCAATACTTCGTGGTAACAGTGGGCTATCAAATACGTTCACTACGGAAAAGTGGGCTTCATGCTCACTTTTTTTATTTCGGGCAAAGAAAGTTTTGATCGCATGACGCAACAAACTGTACTGGACAAGGTCCGCGCTCTTGTTCTTCCGGTTCTTGAGGAAAAGGGTTGCGAACTCGTTGACATTGAATATAAAAGAGAATCTCATGGTTGTGTGCTGCGCCTGTATATCGATGAACCGGGCGGAGTAACGCTCGACACCTGTGTCGAGGTCAGTCGCGAAATCAGTGTTCTTTTGGAAGTCGAAGACCCGATTGAAACGGCATACAATCTGGAAGTTTCATCTCCGGGACTCGATCGGCCTTTAACCAAGGCAGCTGATTATGAGCGCTTTGTCGGACGCTTGGCAAAAATTAAGAGTCGGGTTGCCATCGATATCGACGGCAAGGGTCGTGGACGCAAGACCTTTGTGGGAACGCTCGAAGGTCTTTGTGATGGAAAGGTTTTGATCGAACTTAAGGAAAAAAACGGTTTCCGGGTCGAAGTGCCGCTTGAAGATATCGAAAAGGCCAATCTGGAAATCGAGTTCTGATTCAAACCCGGTTGCGTTTTGCTTAATAGGGGCGCAACTTTTACATATTATTGAAAAACCGAATAAAAAAACATCGAGGGGGATTCGGATGTTGGTAAATCTTAACCATATCATCGAGCAGGTCGTAAAGGAAAAGGGTATCGATCGGGGAATTCTGGTCGAGGCCCTGGAGTCAGCCGTGCTTTCCGCGGCAAACAAAAAATATCGCAATACGCGCGACCTGGAAGCACATTTTAATGACGAGTTGGGAGAGGTTGAACTTTTTGAGTTCGTCACCGTGGTCGATGAAGTGGTTGACTCCTACAAAGAGATCGATCTGGAAGAGGCCCGCGAAATCGACGAAGAAGTCGAGATCGGCGACTCCCTCGGCATGAAAATAGAGAGTGGGAATTTCAGCCGGATAGCCGCGCAGACTGCAAAGCAGGTTATCATTCAAAAGGTTCGGGAGGCCGAACGCGAAAAGGTCTACAATGAATTCAAGGACCGTGTAGGCGAACTCGTCAACGGCATCGTGCGCCGCTACGAGCGTGGCGATCTGATTATCGATCTTGGCCTTGCAGAAGGGTTGTTGCCTCATCGCGAGCAGGTGCCCCGAGAGAACTACCGCCAGGGTGACCGTGCGCGGGTTCTCATTTCGGATGTCAAGCTGTCGACCAAGGGGCCGCAGATTATTCTGTCGCGAACCCATGCCGGTCTGGTTTCCGCGCTGTTCCAGTTTGAAGTTCCGGAGATATCTGAAGGAATCGTCGAGATCAAAGCTGTTGCGCGAGAAGCCGGCAGCCGCACTAAAATTGCCGTGGCCTCTTATGACCCCGATGTCGATCCCGTTGGAGCTTGCGTCGGCATGCGTGGGTCCCGGGTGCAGAATGTGGTTTCCGAACTGCGGGGAGAAAAGATCGATATTGTCCCCTGGTCGCCCGATGTGGGCCGTTTCGTCTGTGCCGCTCTCGCTCCGGCAGAGGTGACAAGAATATATCTCGACAACGAAGAACAGGCTCTCGAGGTAATTGTGCCGGATGACCAGTTGTCTCTGGCTATCGGAAAAAAAGGGCAGAATGTGCGACTCGCGGCCAGGTTGACAGGCTGGAATATCGATATCAAGAGTGAAACCCGGGCCGCGGAAGCCGCCAAGGACGTCCAGGAAGAAACAGACGAATTAAGAGAAACACCGGCTGACGAAATGCCTTCAGAAGAGTTGTCCGACATTGAAGCCGCTGATGCAGAAGCAGCTCCTGAAAGTGTTTCCGAAGAATTGAAGGAGGCAACGGAGGCAAATGAGGAAGGATCGTCCGAAGACCCATCGGTCTGACTCGGCCGGTGGTGTAAGATCCGGTCCTCGGCGTACCTGTGCGGGGTGCAGGAAGTCCCTTGACCAAGACCTTTTGGTAAGGTATGTTCTGAGCCCGCAAGATGAGGTCGTTGTCGATTATAGACGAAAACTGCCTGGAAGAGGGGTCTATACCTGTCTGAATCGCTCATGTCTTGAACTGGCCGTCAAGCGAAAGCAGCTTTCGCGGTCTCTTAGAGGCGGCAAGGAGCCTTCAGTAGAAAAAATGTGGCGTGCGTTATATGATCAGATCCGCGGTAAGGTTCTGAACTTGCTGGGCATGTCTCGCAAAGCCGGGCAGGTGATCTCCGGAACCCGTCAGGTTCTGAGCGAACTCCAGGCTGCCAAAGAAGTCGGATTACTTGTGCGGGCTGACGACCTTTCCTCAGCTATCGCTGAAAAGGTTGAAAAAGCCGCAAGTTGCAACAATGTGCCATGTACTGTTCTTTTCACAAAAGAGCAACTCGGCCGGTTGCTTGGAAAATCCGAACGTGGCGTGGTTATGTTAAAGAATGGTCCGCTGACCGCTGCCATTGCAAAAGAATTGGAACGGTTGGATAAATTTTCGGGGGAGCTTTAATGGGTAAAAAAATAAGAGTATACGAATTAGCACAAAAGATGGGTCTCGATAACAAGGTGTTACTGGAAAAACTTCACGAAGCGGGTATCGACGTCAAGAGCCACATGAGTGTCCTGACTGAAGAAGAGGTCGAGAAGTTTGAAGGTTCACCCGTCAAAGAGGAGCGTGTCGAGGAGCGGCGTATAACCGCCGGAGTCATCCGTCGGCGTCGTAAAGAAGTGCCCCAGGCGAAAAAGGCTGCTCCCCCGGCGGCCGCCAAGGAGGAAGCTTCTGAGGATGCTGTTGCCGTTGAAAAAGCTCCTGCCGAACAGCCCCCCGCTGAGGAAACTACTGAAAAACCAGAAAAAACCGTTGCCGCAAAACCTGCTTCAGAGGAAGAGTCCGCTCTTCCTGCACAGAAGGAAAAGGTCGTCGAGACGAAAAAGAAAGAGGCTCCTCAAAAGTCGGATGTAGAGGACCGGGAAAGCAAAGCACAGCCTGCGCCGGTTGCCGATAAAGAGCCAGTTGAAGATAAACAACCCGCTGCAGCTCCGGAAAAAGAATCCAAGGTAGCTGAGGCCGAAACCCGTGAAGCGGCCGAACGAACAGAGGGGCAGCCGGAAACAGCCGAAGTTTCTGCAAGCGAGGAAAAACCTAAAGTGGAAAAAGCTACCGCCAATCGTGCCAAGATTCTGGGCCGCGTTGAACTGTCTACCTTGTCCACCCCGGCCAAACGCCAGGAACGCCCCGAACGAGGAAAGGGCGACAAAGGACGTGCGGAGCGCCCCAAGGGGGCTCGGCCCTCAAATGGTGCCGCGCCGCGCGGCAAAGAGCCCCATCCGCAAATGGCCGTTCCCTTCGACGGTGGACCGGCCCCCGAAAAGGAAGGGCGCGGCGGAAAGAAAGCTCGCAAAAACAAAGGCAAATACGATAAAGATCGTAACTTCAGGGATGGCGGCAAGGGGCGTCGCGGCCGTAGGGAAGTCTACGAGCCCGATCGGGATGATCGCCGCATGCGACGCGGGAAAAAAAGCCAGAAGCCCCAGAAAAAAACCGAGGTCACCGTTTCCAAAGCCATCAAGCGTATTATCCGCATCAGCGATGTTATTACCGTCGGTGAACTGGCCAAACGCATGGGGGTTAAGAGCAAGGACCTGATTACCGAACTCATGCGTCAGGGACAGATGGTTACCATCAATCACCCTCTCGACTATGAAACGGCTGCCATACTGGCATCGGAATTCAACTACGAGGTCGAGAATGTCGCTTTTGACGAAGAGCATCTGCTAACCGACACAAGCCCCGCAGAAGAAGGTGAAGTCGATGAAGACGCTGAGCCCCGTCCGCCTGTCGTGACCATCATGGGTCACGTCGACCATGGTAAAACGAGTCTGCTCGATGCCATACGCGCAACCAACGTGACCGGCGGCGAAGCCGGTGGCATCACCCAGCATATCGGTGCTTACGACGTCAATGTCGGCGACAAGAAAATTACCTTTCTCGATACTCCGGGCCATGAAGCGTTCACTTCCATGCGCGCCCGCGGAGCCAAGGTAACCGACATCGTCATTCTCGTTGTGGCTGCAGACGATGGCGTCATGCCGCAGACCAAAGAGGCGATCAGTCACTCAAAGGCTGCCGGTGTGCCGATTGTGGTTGCGGTGAATAAGATGGATAAGCCCAACGCCAATCCGGAGCGCGTCAAACAGGAACTGACGGAATTTGAGCTGGTACCGGAAGATTGGGGCGGTGATACCATATTTGTCGAAGTCTCGGCCAAGAACGGGACGAAGCTCGACGAGTTGCTTGAGATGGTGTTGTTGCAAGCCGAAGTACTCGACCTTAAAGCCAATCCTAACAAGCGCGCCAAAGGTGCCATCGTTGAGGCGCGGCTTGATCGCGGACGTGGTCCCGTTGCAACCGTTCTCGTAGAAGAGGGTACCTTGCATGTTGGCGATCCCGTCGTTTCCGGTTTGCATTATGGCAAAGTCCGTACCATGACGAACGATAGGGGCGAGCTTCTGGAAGAAGCCGGGCCTTCTTGTCCCGTCGAGGTTACCGGTCTTTCCGGAACTCCCGTAGCCGGCGATTCCTTCCATGCGGTGGAATCGGAAAAAGATGCCAAGGAAGTGGCCAGCCACAGGCAACGGAAAGTGCGTGAGCAGGAACTGGCCTCGACCAGCAAGATCTCTCTTGATCAACTCTACGCCCGGCTGCAGGAGGGCGAGATGCAGGAACTCAAGGTCATTATCAAAGCTGACGTGCAGGGATCCGTGGAGGCTGTACGGGATTCACTGGTCAAGCTTTCGACCGATGCCTGTCGCCTTGTCGTCATTCATACCGCTGTGGGCGGCATAAATGAAAGTGATGTTTCCCTTGCTTCCGCATCCGATGCCATTATTCTGGGCTTCAATGTGCGAACCGAAGCGAAGGCGGCATCCCTTGCCGAAACCGAGGGTGTTGATATCCGCTTCTACAACGTCATCTACGATGCCGTTAATGATATTCGGGATGCCATGGAAGGTCTTCTGGCTCCCACCTTGAGAGAAAAAGAGCTCGGCAAGGTCGAGGTGCGCGAAACCTTCCATGTATCCAAGGTCGGTACCATCGCCGGGTGTTATGTCACCGACGGCAAGGTTGTCCGCAATGCCAATGTGCGCTTGATTCGCGATCACGTCGTTGTCTGGGAAGGCAAACTTGCATCCTTGAAGCGGTTTAAAGACGATGTCAAGGAAGTACAGAGTGGATACGAGTGTGGCCTGAGCCTTGAGAACTACAACGATATCAAGATCGGCGACATTATCGAAGTCTTCGAAATGGAAGAGGTTAAGACTACCCTGTAACAGAGACCTGGCTTGGTCATGGTTGTCGGAGTACTTCAAATCGAACTTTTTATCCATGGGAGCCAAAGCCTCAAGGCAAAACGGGCAGTGGTGAAAAGTCTGTTGGGGAGATGCCGTGCGCGTCTCCCCGTAAGTTGCGCCGAGACCGATCATCATGATCTGTGGCAGAAAGCCTCCTTTGGATTTGCCGTCGTTGAAAAAGACGAAGCCTCAGCCGACCGTGTTCTGCAAAGAGTTCTGAAAGAACTGGAGCGTACGGGTTCGGCCGAGATATGCAGCCAGGAGATCGAACTTATACATTATTGACAGGTAACATACATTGGATCATCCAAGACCCCATCGCGTTGGCGAACAACTTCATAAGGAAATCTCGGCATTGTTGCTCAAGGGATTAAAGGATCCGCGGGTCGGATTCGTTACGATCACCTCAGTCAAGGTTACATCCGACATGCACCTTGCTCGCGTTTATTACACGGTTTACGGTGATGAAAAGGAACGTGCCGATACGCAAAAAGGCCTCGACAGTGCGGTACCTTACTTTCGCAGGGAACTCGGCCGGCGTTTGCGCATGCGTTACATGCCCGACCTGGTTTTCAAGTTTGATACGTCCCTGGAATACGGTAACCGCATCGAAAGCCTGTTGCGCCAATTGAATGAGGATCGTCACGACAATGATTGAGATTGATGCAATCCTCGATCTGATCGGTAGAAATCATAGTTTTCTGGTGGCATCACATGCTCATCCGGATGGCGATGCCATAGCATCCACTCTGGGACTGACCTGCTTTCTGGATCAGATAGGTAAAAAGGTTGTTGCCTTCAATGTGGATGGTATTCCCGATGAACTGGCTTTCCTGCCTGGTGCGGCACAGTTGGTCAGCGATCCCGGCAAACTCGGTACATTCGATGTATGCTTTGTGCTCGACTCCGGGAATCTGTCGCGCGCCGGCGAGGTTTTACGCAGTCACTGCGCCAAACTGGTCAATATAGATCACCACCCTTACTCCGACCCGTTCGGCTGTGTTAACTATGTCGATGAACAGGCGTGTGCAACCGGTGCTCTTGTCTATCGTATAGTCGAGCGTTCCGGGCAATCGATTTCAAAAGACCTGGCTCTATGCCTTTATACCGCAATTCTTTCGGATACGGGCTCTTTTCGTTATTCCAACGCCAATCCGGAAGCCTTTCGCATAGCCTCATCCCTTGTCCAGGCAGGAGTATCTCCCTGGCATGTTGCTGGCAACCTCTACGAAAGCAGGCCCATCGCCCAGATAAAGTTACTCTCAAGCGCCCTTGAGACACTCACCATCTCACCTTGCGGTCGTTTCGGTGCTGTCTTTGTTACTGCAGACATGATGTCGGCCGCAGGAGCCGGACCGGAGGATACTGACGGACTGATCAATTACCCACGTTCCATTCGCGGTGTCGAAGTCGCCCTGTTTTTCAGGCAGGAGGGGAGCGGGGTATTTAAAGTCAGTTTTCGATCCAAAGGTAAGGTCGATGTCGGTTCTCTGGCGCGGGAACTCGGAGGCGGCGGACATCATAACGCTGCCGGGGCGACCGTGTCCGGGGAAATGGGCCAGGTGCGCCAGCACGTTTTGAAACGCCTCAACGAATTGCTCCCTTTTGCCGAATGAATGGTATTCTGATTGTCGATAAGCCTCAGGGGATGACTTCCCATGCGGTAGTTGGGCGGGTACGACGTCTTTTCGGATTGCGTAAGGTCGGTCATGCCGGGACCTTGGATCCGCTTGCAACCGGTGTGCTGGTGGTGGCCCTCGGCCAGGCCACCCGCATCCTGCAGTACCTCATGGAGGAGAATAAGGTCTATCGTGCCAGCCTGATTCTTGGTAAAATTACCGACACCCAGGATTCCGAAGGTGTCGTGCTCGCTGAACATGAAACCGATCATTTGAAGAAGGAAGAAATTTACGCGGCCTGCATGGCCATGATCGGCTCTTATGAGCAGATGCCGCCCATGTACTCGGCCCTGAAAAAGGACGGTGTGCCATTATACAAACTTGCCAGACAAGGTATAGAGGTTGCGAGAAAAACCCGACCCGTAACGATTTTCGACCTGCATACGGTATCGGTCGCTCCACCTGAAATTACCTTTGAGGTGACCTGTTCCAAAGGAACCTATGTCAGAACACTTTGTCACGATATCGGGCTCAAATTGGGATGTGGAGCACACCTGACCGCCCTGCGACGCATACAAAGCGCGCCTTTCACCGAAAAAGAGGCGGTCAGTCTGGAAGATATTGAAAAAGCCTCTTCGGAAGAACGCCACAGGTTCCTTTTATCCATAGGAGAGGCATTGAGAGATTATCCTGCCGTGGGTGTTTGCGAAGAGGGTATTCAAAAACTGCGATACGGGATTCCACCTACGCTTGATATGGTTACTGAAAAAGTCACCCTCGAAGAGGGGACTCTGGCATTGCTCGTCAGCAACAAGGGCCCTTTGGCGCTGGCTCGATACGCGCCATCGCGAGAGCGCGAAGCTCGCGGGGATTTCGAACTTTTGAGAGTTTTTAATGATGCCGGAGGTTTTTAATAGCGCTTTACAGCGGCATCCAACTGTGTTATTTAGTTTACGCTTTGTATCGTTATAATAACCATTTAGGTTGAATTTAAACAGGAAAGGAGGTGGCAAGGTGCTGGCCACTGAAAAAAAGCAGGAACTCATCGATCAGTATAAACGTCATGAGGGTGATACTGGGTCCCCCGAAGTGCAGATTGCTCTGCTGTCGGAACGCATCAACTATCTGACCGAGCATTTCAGAACCCACAAGAAAGATCATCACTCCCGTCGCGGTTTGCTGAAGATTGTCGGACAGCGGAGACGTCTTCTTGATTATCTCAAAAGTAATGACGTCGAACGTTACCGTACAATCATAAAAAGCCTCGGTATCCGCAGGTAGTATAGGGCAGCACGCTTCCCGCTTGGTCGGGAGGCCTGCTGCCTGAGTTTTATTTGTATGCTGATGGAGGTTGTCCGGAGAGAACGGCCGGTCCGTGATTTTGAGCGGCCGTTCTCTCAGGCCAGTCTCCTTTAGCCGTTTTAAGAGTAAAAACTGTGCGGTGTTTTCATATTTTGTTGTACACCACACAAGAAAAGGAGTTTAATTTGGCTTATCAAAAATCCGAATGTCAGTTTAACGGGCAAACCCTTACCCTCGAAACAGGTAAAATGGCGCGCCAGGCTGACGGCGCCGTAGTCGTCACCTACGGCGGCACAAAAGTACTCTGCACCGCCGTCAGCGCCAAACAGATGCGCGAGGGTCAGAGCTTTTTTCCTCTAACCGTCAACTACCAGGAAAAGTTCTACGCCGGGGGCAAGATACCCGGGTCCTTTTTTCGCCGGGAACGCGGTGCCACCGAACGTGAAACTCTGGTCTGCCGCCTTATCGACCGTCCGCTGCGCCCGCTTTTCCCCAAAGGCTATATGTTCGAAACCCAGATCATGCCGACGGTCGTCTCGGTGGACGAACAGAACGATCCCGACACCCTCGCCATGATCGGCGCATCTGCCGCTCTTGCAGTATCCGACATCCCTTTCGACGGTCCCGTGGCCGCCGTACGCGTGGGTCGGGTCGACGGCGATCTGGTCGCCAATCCCACCATGGACCAGCGCGATAACAGCGATATGGATATCATCGTAGCCGGAAGCCGCGATGCCATCCTTATGGTGGAAGGGGAATGTCGTTTCGTCAGCGAACAGGAAATGCTCGATGCTTTGTTTTTCGCGCATGAAGCCATGCAGCCCCTGCTCGACGTTCAGCTTTCACTGGTCGAAGCGGCAGGTAAGGAAAAACGGGAGTTTTCCGTTCCGGAAATTGATCCCGCCATCGCTGCCAAGGTAGCGGAACTGGCCGAAGAAAGGTTGGCAAAGGCTGTCCAGATTCGAGCCAAGCAGGAACGTTATACGGCTATTGCCGAAATTAAGGCAGATGTCCTCGATTCTCTGGCTGATCAATTCGAAGACCAGCAGGAAAATATCAGCGAGGTTTTCGGAGACCTGCAAAAACGACTCGTGCGACAGATGGTCGTTCGCGACAAAGTGCGAATAGATGGTCGCGACAAAGAAACCATCCGCCCCATCAGCTGCGAAATCGGCCTTTTGCCCCGGGCTCATGGCAGTGCCCTGTTCACCCGTGGCGAAACTCAAGCGCTGGTTGCCGCGGCGCTCGGGACCTCCAAAGATGAACAGCGCATGGATAACGTGCAGTCGCTCGAATTTAAAAAGTTCATGTTGCACTATAACTTTCCGCCGTTTTGTGTCGGAGAGACCAGTATGCGGCTGTTCCCCGGTCGGCGTGAAATCGGTCATGGCATGCTCGCCGAGCGCTCCATCGCTCAAGTCCTTCCTGAACATGATAACTTCCCCTATACTCTGCGGGTTGTGTCCGATATTCTCGAGTCTAACGGATCTTCGTCTATGGCCAGCGTCTGCGGCGCTTCCCTTGCCTTGATGGATGCAGGTGTGCCTGTCAGTGAAGCCGTAGCCGGCATAGCCATGGGCCTTATCAAAGAAGGCGATGATGTCGTCGTCCTTTCGGATATTCTTGGCGACGAAGACCATCTCGGCGACATGGACTTCAAGGTTACCGGTACCAAGGATGGAATCACCGCTTTGCAGATGGATATCAAGATCAGCGGTGTCAGCAAGGAAATAATGGCCCAGGCCCTTGAGCAGGCCAGGGAAGGACGTATCCATATTCTCGGAAAAATGGCGGAAGCGATCGGTGAGCCTCGCAATGATCTGTCGCCTTATGCACCGCGTATTACCACGATTCAGGTTAAACCGGATCAGGTCCGGACCGTTATCGGTCCCGGCGGCAAAAACGTCCGCGGCATCATTGAAGCGACCGGTTGTGCCATCGATATCGAAGACGACGGGCGCATCAATATCGCCTCGTCCGACGGAGACGCCTGCAAAGCAGCAATCAAAATGATACGCAACCTTACCCAGGAAGCCGAAGTCGGCAAGCTGTATATGGCTACCGTAAAAAAAATCATGGAATTCGGTGCCTTCGTCGAAATTTTTCCTGGCACCGAAGGCCTGGTCCACATTTCCGAGTTGGCCAAGGAACGTGTCAAGAAAGTAACCGACATTCTGAAGGAAGGGGATAAGGTCCTGGTTAAATGCCTCGATATCGACCGGCAGGGCAAGATCAAATTGTCCCGCAAGGAAGCGCTTGGACAAACTCTTTCCGAAGAAGATTAGTCCCGGTTCATTATGGTACAAAAGACTGTTTTGTATAATGGCATCCGCGTTCTCACCGAACGTGTGCCCGGAGCCTATTCGGCCACCATCGGTCTTTGGGTCGAATGCGGATCTCGCCATGAATCTTTTGAACAGAGCGGTGTGTCCCATTTTCTGGAACACATGCTGTTTAAAGGAACAGTTCGTCGCAGCGCCCCGTCCATCGCCAGGGAAATCGACTCGGTGGGCGGGGCGCTCAACGCTTTTACCAGCAGTGAATTCAGCTGTTATTACGCTAAGGTGGCAGGACGGCATCTGCCCCTCGCGGTCGATCTGCTGTCCGACATTCTGCTGAATTCCATCATGGACCTCGATGAGTTGGAAAAGGAGCGGCGAGTTATCCTTCAAGAGATTCATATGCTTGAAGATTCGCCGGAAGAGTGCATTCACGAGATGTTTATGCGTTCATTCTGGCAGGGTCATCCGTTGGGTAAACCCATCGTCGGTTCGGTTCAGACGGTTCAGAATCTTGAGCGCCGGCAATTGTTAGACTACCTTGAACGGCATTACGGTGGCAGGAATCTTATTGTATGCGTTGCCGGAGATGTAGAACACGAAGACCTGGTCGACCAGGTTGCCGGTCTCTTCAGTCAGCATCCCGCCTGTTTCCATAACCGAATAAGCAATCCTCCCGATCCTCATTTCGCCATCGAAACAAATCATAAAGATATTGAACAGGTTCATTTCTGTCTCGGGTTGCCGGCACCGGACCAGCGCCAAGATCAGCGTTTCGCAGGAAATTTATTGAACACTATGCTCGGCGGCAGTATGAGTTCCAGATTGTTTCAGACCCTTCGGGAAGAGCGGGGCATGGCTTATTCCGTTTATAGTTATCTGACTTCCCATTCCGATGCCGGAGCATTGGTGGTATATGCCGGCACCTCGTCGGGTGAGGTGCAGCACGCTATCAACATCGTTCTAAGGGAACTGTCGCGATTTCAGCACCATGAACCCGATCCGGATGAGTTGCGGGCGGCCAAGGAACTTCTCAAAGGACGGTTTATGCTCTCCCTTGAAAGTACGGATAATCGGATGACCCGTCTTGCCAAAAACGAAATTTACTTTGGCTATGTTCAATCGCCCGATGATATTGTCAGAAAACTCCAAAAGGTTACCGGTGCAGACTTATTAAATCTGACAAAGGAATATTGGAACGACGATAAACTCAATCTGCAACTGGTCGGACCGATTTCCGGAGAAGGCTTTCCCTCGGTCGATCTGACGCTCGGCTGATTTTTCGAAATTTAAGGAATAACCTCCTTTCCCTTGCATTCCTATGAAAAACATTACAATTAAAGTTAAGAGATTACGTTCCGAAGCCGTTCTGCCGGCTTATATGAGTCAACATGCAGCAGGGATGGATCTTTTCGCCTGCCCGGATGAGGAAATGATCGTAAAACCCGGTTGTCGGGCTATCGTTCCGACAGGTATCGCAATTGCCATTCCGGTCGGTTATGAAGGGCAGGTAAGACCGCGTTCCGGGCTCGCGATTCATCGTGGTGTAACACTGGTGAATACTCCGGGCACCATAGACTCCGACTATCGCGGCGAATTGGGAATCATCATCATCAACCACGGTAATGAGGATTTCATTGTGACGGCCGGAGATCGTATAGCCCAGTTGGTCATTGCCCCCGTACAAAAGGCGATTCTTGAACAGGTCGAGCAATTGGACGCCACCGAACGCAACGACGGTGGTTTTGGACATACCGGTTTTTAACTGGATCACCAGGGAAAAGGAGCCGTCATGCTACTCACCATAAATGCCGAAACTCCTCAAAAGCGCCTTATCAATCGCGTTGTCGAATGCATCAAGCAGGGGGGGATTGTCGCTTATCCTACCGATACCATCTACGGTCTCGGCTGCGATATTTTCAATCGTAAAGGCATCAAAAGGATCTATCAGATCAAAGAGCGCACCGAGCGAAAGCCATTTTCATTTATCTGTGCCGATCTGTCCGACGTAGCCAACTACGCGCAGGTCAGTAATTTTGCATTCAAGATCATGAAACGCTACCTGCCCGGGCCTTATACGTTCATCCTCGATGCAACCCGCATCGTCCCCGACCTGCTTGTCACCAAACAGAAAACCGTCGGTATCCGCATTCCTTCCAACCCTATTGCACTGGCCATCGTGCGCGAATTGGGTCATCCCCTTGTAACCACCAGCGCCAATCTATCCGGCCAAAACCCCTGCTACGACCCGTCCCTGATCGAAGAGCAACTGGGTAAACAGATCGATATGGTCGTCGATGGCGGTATCATTCAAGGTGAGGCTTCCACAGTGATCAGTCTTATCGACGACAAGATCGAAGTGCTGCGCCAGGGGGCCGGCGATACCAGTTGGATTCATCAACTATAAACCGCGGTTCACCCCATATCCCCTTTCTCAAGTCGAATAATATATTCCCAAACTAATATCGCCGGCTCTTTCTTGAAAAAACCGGATGCTTCGGGTATAGTGCCGGCGGTTTATGTGATTTTATACCATTTACGTTCCATCAGAGGAGAATCCAATCCATGCTGGATTTCTTTAATCAGGCCACCATTTTCGGCTTGATCGGCGGCCTTGGCCTGTTTTTGTTCGGCATGAAAATTATGTCGGAAGGACTGCAGAAAATCGCCGGCGAACGCATGCGGAAGATTCTTGCAGCTCTGACCAATAATCGGTTGATAGGTACCTTTGTCGGACTGGCCGTTACCGCCATTATTCAATCGTCCAGCGCCACGACCGTCATGGTTATCGGCTTCGTGAATGCAGGCCTGATGACATTGATACAGGCTATAGGCGTCGTTCTCGGCGCCAATATCGGGACGACGATTACCGCCCAGCTTCTTGCTCTTAAAATCACCCAATTTGCCTTGCCTGCAATCGGAATCGGTACCGGGCTTAAACTTTTTTCCCGCAGTAAAAAATGGATTTACAGCGGTGAAATTCTGTTGGGCTTCGGTATCCTGTTTTTCGGACTGGCTACGATGAAGGGAGCCTTTGACCCACTGAAGGGAAGTGAGGCCTTTCAAAACTTTTTCCTTATGGTCGGAGACAGTTACGTTCTGGCTATCGCTTTGGGGGCTTTGTTGACCATCGCCGTTCAGAGCAGCAGCGCCACCATCGGAATAACCATGGCGCTTGCCAGCAGCGGCCTACTGAGCTTCGATGTCAGCGTTGCTCTGATCCTTGGCGAAAACATCGGAACGACCATAACGGCCAATCTTGCAGCCATAGGTACCAATCTCGCGGCCCGGCGTACGGCATTGGCTCACCTGCTTTTCAATTCCATCGGTGTTGTTCTCGTTATCTCGACTTTTCCGTATTTTTTGACCGCGGTCGATGCCCTGACCCCAGGGGATCCGAATTTTATCATTCACACGGCCGGCGAGGCCTCCAGTTTCGGCGCCGCAATAGGTGACCAGCCGAACATCTCCTGGCATATCGCCAATGCCCACAGTCTGTTCAACATCGTCAATACTTTGATCTTCCTGCCCTTTATTGGCCTGTTGGCAAAATTCGTCTGTCTGTTGCTTCCCGGGAAGGACGAATTTATGGAATTTCATCTCAAATATATCGACAATCGCGTACTGAATACACCGCCTATTGCTTTGGGGCAGGCGCGATCCGAAACTCGACGAATGGCCCATCTTACTCTCGAAATGTTGGATGAAACGATGGATTTTTTCCGTGATGGCAGTTTGAAACGTCTTCCCGATCTGGAAAAAAAAGAAGAAATCGTCGATCTGCTGCAAAAGGAAATAACCGATTTCCTCGTCAACCTTTCTCAAAAATCCATCACTCAGGATATGTCCCGGGATGTCGCTTCCATGATGCATATCGTTAATGATCTCGAACGGGTTGGAGATCATTGCGAAAATCTGTGGAAACTTTCCAGCCGCCTTCGAGACCTCAAACAGGCCTTATCCGGTGTCGCTACTCAGGAAATTGAAGAGCTGGCACTTAAGACGAGGGATTTCCTGGCTTTTATTGTGGATGCTCTGGACCGAAGCGATACCAGCATCAAATCCAAATCGAGTTATATGGTCGGTGTGGTGGATGAACTTGAGGAAACGTTGAAAAACAACCATATTTCCCGACTGAATACCGGAGAATGTTCGGTGCAGCAGGGACTGATCTACATCGATATGTTGCACAGCTTTTCCAAAATCGGCAGTCATGCTTTCAATGTCAGCAAGGCTGTCGTCGGAGAAAAATAAATGCATGCTGCCATCGATGTCGGTTCTAACACTATCCGGCTTGTTATCGGGCAGGTCTGCCACGATGCCGTCATGCCGATTCGCTATGTCCGGCATGTCACCCGCCTGGCCGGAAATTTCCATCCTCGTCGAGGACTTTCCCGTAACAGCATGAATAATGCCCTTGCTGCTCTTCAGGACCTGGCCGCAATCATCGAAAAGGCAGAGGTAGAGAAGGTGCGCGTGGTCGGCACCGAAGCATTGCGCCGTGCACCCAACGCCGACGAGTTTATCGCCCTGGTAAACGAGCATACCGGGCTTCGATTGCATATTATCGATGGGATGGAAGAGGCACGTTTGAGTCGCGCCGGTATGTATGCTGCCCTTGATCCGACTCCGGAGCGCTGTCTGATGTTCGACATCGGGGGAGGCAGCACGGAATTTATTTTATGTGAAAAAGAAAAAGTGCTGTTTCAGAAAAGTTATCCGCTGGGTGTTGTAGAGCTGTGCGAAAAGCATCCCCAGGAATCACAACAACACAAACGCATTTTCAGCACTCTCGATGCTGTGGCCGAAGACATGAAGCAGGCAGGCACACTCGACACGGCCTTACATTTAAAAACCGTCCTGGTCGGAACAGCCGGGACCGTAACGACCCTTGCTGCGATGAAAATGGAGATGACTGTTTATGACGGGCTGCTTGTCAATAACCAGGTTTTAAACGAAAGCGAACTGCGTATCCTATCACAGCGGCTGGCCCCTCTTTCCAGCGACCAGAGAGAGGAATTGCCCGGCGTGGAAAAGGGCAGGGGAGATCTTATTATCCCGGGGCTTCGCATTGTTCTCGGCATTTTAAAGCACTTCGATAAAAAAAATATGAAGGTCAGCGATTTTGGACTTCTGGAGGGGCTGTTGTTGGATATGGCCGCCAATTCATGATTTTCATCGACGTCCCGCACACCAGCACGGATATCTGAGCGTCGGTGGTCGGCTGACTCCTGCGGCGATTGACAATATCTCCAGGGTTCATTATATTCGCTACCGTTATTTATAAAACGGTATTTTTTTCTTGGTAGCACCTTGCCAACCATACAGAAAAGGACGCAACATGAAACGCTGCATGTTATCAGGAAACGAAGCAATCGCGCGCGGAGCCTTTGAGGCGGGCGTCAAGGTTGCTTCCGCTTATCCGGGTACTCCAAGCACGGAAATCCTTGAAAACATTACCCGATATCCTTCGGTTGATGCCTCCTGGTCTCCTAATGAAAAAGTCGCGCTGGAAGTCGGCATCGGCGCCTCATTCGGCGGCGGGCGGGCTCTTGTGGCCATGAAGCACGTCGGGGTCAATGTCGCAGCAGACCCCCTTTTCACTCTGTCATATACGGGAGTTAGAGGGGGGCTGGTACTGGTGACGGCCGATGATCCTGAGTTGCATTCCTCACAAAATGAACAGGATAACCGGAACTATGCCAAGTTCGCGAAAATGCCTATGTTCGAACCTTCGGACAGTCAGGAAGCTCTCGATTTTACGCGCCTGAGTCTGGAAGTCAGCGAGCTTTTCGACACACCCGTTTTCCTGCGATCCACAACCCGCATATCGCATTCGAAATCGGTTGTAGAACTTGGCCAGCCGGTCCCGTCACAACCGACTAAGGCGGTGGAAAAAAATCCGGCCAAATTTGTGATGTTGCCCGGGAACGCTCGCAAGCGCCATGTTGTCGTCGAGGAACGGCTGCGAAAAATGGAAGAGTGGGTCTGTCAGCAACCCTTTAATCGAATAGAAGTGGGACAAGGCAAAATCGGCGTCATAACCAGCGGCGTATCTTATCTGTACGCCAAGGAGGTGCTGCCGGATGCCGACATTCTCAAACTGGGCATGGTCTATCCTCTGCCCAAGCAGATGATCCGGGATTTTGCAAGTCGTTACGATACACTTTACGTCATCGAAGAATTGGACCCTTTTATCGAGGAACAGGTTCGGGCCATGGGGATTGCCGTACATGGCAAGGACATATTGCCCATCTGCGGCGAGCTTACCCCGGCCCGCTTAAAAAGGGCCCTTACCGGTGAAACGAATGATTCTTTCTATGTGCCGCAGGATACTTTGCCCAACCGGCCGCCGAACATGTGCCCCGGCTGTCCCCATCGCAGCGTTTTTCTTACTCTGAACCGCCTCAAGGCCTTTGTTACCGGGGATATCGGATGTTATACCCTGGGATTCATGGAACCTCTTTCGGCCATGGATACCTGCATTTGTATGGGGGCAAGTATCGGCAACGCAACAGGAATGACCAAGGTTCTCGATCCGCAAGAGGCACGGCGAGTAGTCGCGGTGATAGGAGACTCGACGTTTCTGCATACCGGCATCAACGGACTTATGGACATGGTCTATAACAAGTCCCATGCAACGGTCTTGATCCTCGACAACCGCACCACCGCCATGACCGGCCGCCAGGAAAATCCCGGGTCAGGTTATACCCTGGCAGGCGATGAAACTTATCAGATCGATCTCGAAGCCCTTTGCCGCAGTGTCGGAGTCGAGAACATCACCGTGGTCGACCCTTACGATATCGCGCATACCCGCGAAGTAATCAGGACGGAAATGGATCGCCCGGCAGTTTCGGTGGTCATTGCCCGGCGTCCCTGCATGCTTGTCAAGCACGATCCAGTCAAAAAAAAGGCGCCGCTGGCCGTCGACCCGAATAAATGCACCGGCTGCAAAGCCTGTCTCCAGCTCGGTTGTCCCGCTATCGAATGGCAACCCGAAGCCGGCGAAAGAGGAAAAGCGGTCATCAATCCCTTGTTATGCTGCGGTTGCGGACTCTGCCCGCAGATGTGTCAATTCGATGCCATTGGAGGTCGCCATGAAGGATAAAGTAACCAATATTCTTATTTCCGGCGTAGGTGGCCAGGGCATTCTCCTTGCCAGCGAAGTCCTTTCCGAAGTTTTGATGCTGGCCGGTTTCGATGTCAAAAAAAACGAGATCCATGGTATGGCACAACGTGGAGGCAGTGTCATATCGCACATTCGTTTCGGAACCAAGGTCTATTCTTCCATCATTCCGGACGGTGAAGGAGATATTCTGCTCGGCTTCGAATTGTTGGAAACCTATCGGCATCTGTCGTTGCTTCGCAAGGGAGGTCAGGTTGTGGCGAATGACCTGAAAATTCTTCCGCCGCCAGTGACTTTGGGTAAGGAACAATATCCCGAAAACATCAAGGAAAAGATCCGTTCGGCTTTTTCGGATACGCTTGTTGTGGACGGCACGCGACTAGCGTCCCAGGCTGGTAATCCCAGGACCGTCAATGTTGCGTTGTTAGGTGCGATATCCGGAGCTCTGCCCGTAGGTGCGGACTTATGGCACGACACCTTGCGTCGCATGGTGCCGGAGCGTTTTCTCGAAACAAATCTCAAGGCCTTCGATCTCGGACGCAAGGCCGCTCCGGTCAAAAGCTGAAAGGAGGGCCGTTCCCATGCTCTGGAACGAAGAGTTCGAAACCCTGCCGCGTGAAGCACTTGAATCTTTGCAACTCAAGAGATTGCAACATACGCTGGAACGTGTCTATGCCACCGTACCCTTTTATCGTCAGGCCTTTCAAAAGGCCGGTACGACGCCGGACCAAATAAAAACACTGGCCGATTTACAACGAATACCGTTTACATTGAAGCAGGACATGCGTGATAACTACCCGTATGGTCTTTTTGCGGTCCCGCTGGAACGCATCGTACGTATTCACGCATCGTCCGGTACCACCGGCAAACCGACGGTCGTCGGCTATACCAGGCGCGATATCGAAATCTGGTCCGAATTAATGGCTCGCTCTTTCGGGGCGGCAGGAGTCGGACGGGGTGACGTCATTCACAATGCCTACGGCTACGGTCTTTTTACCGGAGGGTTGGGAGCCCACTACGGTGCCGAGAAACTCGGTGCGGCAGTCATCCCCATGTCCGGGGGGAACAGCAAAAAGCAGATCATGATTATGCAGGATTTCGGTTCAACGGTCCTGACCTGCACCCCGTCCTACAGTCTCTACCTTGCTGAAATTGCGGCTGAACAAGATATCGATATAAAGAGCTTCCCGTTGCGGGTCGGGATCCTTGGCGCCGAGCCCTGGAGCGAATCGATCCGGGGAGAAATCGAAGAAAAACTCAATATCAAGGCTATCGATATCTACGGCCTGTCCGAAATTCTGGGCCCCGGGGTCGCAATCGAATGTATTGAAGAACAACACGGGCTGCATATCTGGGAGGATCATTTCATTGCCGAAATCATCAATCCGGATACAGGAGAGGTTTTACCTCCGGGAGAGCAGGGGGAACTGGTAATCACCACCATCACCAAGGAAGGCATCCCCATGATCCGCTATCGAACCCGGGATATCACACGTTTGATCGTTGAGCCCTGCCGGTGCGGGCGCACCCATCGTCGGCTGGAACGCATGAGCGGCCGGAGTGACGACATGCTCATCATTCGCGGGGTAAATGTTTTCCCGTCGCAGATCGAAAGCGTTTTGATGAGCATTGAGGGTGTGGAACCCCACTATCAGCTGATAGTCGATCGGGAAGAGAATCTGGACACCCTCGAAGTTCAAGTCGAAGTGAATGAGGGTATTTTCTCCGATGCCATAAAACCGTTGCAGGATCTGGCCGCTAGAATTCGAAAGGAGATCAAGGAGCTTCTCGGCATCACCTGCAAAGTCCGACTGGTTGAACCCAAAACCATTACCCGGTCCGAAGGTAAAGCAAAGAGGGTCATCGATAACCGTTCCAAATAGCACCGCACACCTGAAACAGGAGAGGTTGCGCATGAAGGTTCAGCAGATTTCCATCTTTATTGAAAATATCCCCGGTCGACTTGCCGAAGCGACCAAAGTGCTGGGAGATGCGGGGGTCAACATCCGTGCTCTTTCCTTGGCCGACACCTCGGACTTCGGTGTGTTGCGTTTGATCGTTGATAAAAACGATCTGGCCAAGCAGGTACTCGCCGAACACGATTTTACCGTTTCCAAGACCGATGTCGTTGCTGTCGAGGTGCCCGATCGTCCTGCAGGTTTGGCCGACATCCTTCAGGAACTCGATGCGGCCGGGATAACCGTGGAATACCTTTATGCCTTCGTTGAGCGTTTGGGCGACAACGCCGTGATTATCTTCCGCTTCGATAATGTCGATGGAGCCGTCAAGACGCTGCGTGACAAGGGTATAAAAATACTGCCTGGAGAGAGTGTCTACAATTTGTAGAAGGGTGAGGTATAAGACCCTGAACTCCTTTGATTTTTGGATTCATTTTTCGTTCAAACAATGGGTAATTTTCCCTTGACAATTCCTGGCGGATGCAGCATAATCCGCACTCGTTGATCGACGGGGCGTAGCGCAGCCTGGTAGCGCACCTGCATGGGGTGCAGGGGGTCGGAGGTTCAAATCCTCTCGCCCCGACCAACGCAAAGGAGCCGCAATTGTTATTGCGGCTCCTTTTTTATATCCGACGATCGCTAAAGTGAACGGGCTTGCCATTATATCTGTTTGCATTATATTTATTAGGAAAGCGTTTCCCGCCAAAGTGATAACTGCTGATTTCCGAAGGGAGACAAATATGGGAAAATGCAAGGTTATTCCATTCCGAAAACCTCCGGTGCCGCATAAAAAATCTTTTTGGGTGAGGGTTTTTCAGAAAATAAGACTGATCGGAAACAAAAACAGTCGACACTCAAAGGTCGTCGTTCGCGGTTTTGATCCGAAGGCCTTGCCTGCTTCCAAACATGATCGTAAAGCTTAAAAACTGACTTGCAACAACGAAGAGGTTTGCTCATTTTTTTGCACCAATCCGGAGCCTTCCGTCTGCCGAAATGATATCACCTGCCTGAATTTAACACTTAGATCGTGTGACTCATTCTGTCCTCTCTATGTAGATCCTTCCACATGTCATTTTTTTGAACCTCATGTTCGAAAATTTTCTGAAACAAGGTAAAATAGCTCAATAAATAATAATGAGTTGATAATCCATTTAAGAATTTCGGCCATGGAACATGGGGGGCTACGATAAATGGTGATTTTCCCTCCGTCAGCGATCGAAAACTGCCCAAAAAATGAGAGTATTTACATTATTTAAAGAACGATGCAAAGCTAGAGAGCTCTATCTCATAAACCTTCCTTACAATTACAACCAGGAGACGAATGATGAGGGCAGTGATTCTGAGCGATTGCTTGAATGAAGATTGTGATGAAATGGCATTGCTGAAATGCATTTATGACGGCATATCCGTTTCTCACGCAATCGAATGGATCAATATCCGGGATCTGGACATAGAGTCCTGCAAAGAATGTTTCCGCTGCGATCCCCACGGTGAATGTGTCTTGCCGGAAGACGATGCCCAGCGGGTTGGACGATTCGTCTTCGCCTCCGATATTCTAATTATCGCCCTGGAAGACTGTCCGGAAAACCCGAGCATTAAATTTAAAAGTCTTATTAAACGCATCGAAGGATTTCTCGTTTTTCGTAGCCGTCAAGGAAAGACATGTGCTTGGAGAGAGGATCGCTTCATGATTCTCATATCTCCGACAGTAAAAAGTGACGGACGCTGCAGAGCTCAGTTGGACGCGCTAGGATCTGATTTTATCACTATGAAATTCTCCAAAGGCGGATTCAACCTCGTCAAAACACTGCACCCTTTAGAAGACTCATCAGAAGGCCTCCGTTCTCTTGCATTTGAGAATGCACGCAACCTAGGTCGGTCTCTGGCAAAAATATGGGTGGCATGCTGATCTTGCAGATATGGCTCGGAGGCATGGCATCTTGCCCTAAAAACGTTATGCTTTAAAAATGACTACGCCCGCCAATAGACATTTATCTCTTACCCTTTTCGACGCGGTCATCTTCGATATGGACGGGGTCGTGACCCGCACCGCGAAAGTTCATGCCGCGGCCTGGAAGGAGATGTTCGACGATTTCCTCAAGGAGTATGCAGAACGCTCCAGCGACCATTTCGAACCCTTTTCCATTGAACATGACTATACTCGCTACGTCGATGGTAAGCCCCGCTATGACGGGGTGCGGGATTTTCTTGCATCCCGAAACATCGAAATCCCTCCGGGGGAACCTGATGACCCTCCTGACAAGGAAACAGTTTGTGGCCTGGGCAATCGAAAAAACCGACGATTCCAGCAAATGCTTTCTGAAAGGGGTGCCGAGTGTTATGAAAGTACGGTTATATTTATTCGCAAACTCAGAAAGGCCGGTATCGCGACCGGAGTGATCTCCGCCAGCAAAAATTGCCGGGAAGTACTCGAGGCGGCCGGAGTTGCCAACCTTTTCGACGTTAGGGTGGACGGTATCGATGCTGAGAGACTGGCGATTCCGGGTAAGCCGGAGCCGGATATTTTCCGTGAAGCGGTGCGCAGGTTGGGCGTTTCTCCTGGTCGGACGGTAGTTGTGGAAGATGCCCTGGCCGGGGTGGAAGCCGGTCGCCGGGGGGACTTCGGTCTTGTGATCGGCATCGACCGGGCCGATCAGGCCGCCCGGCTCGCCCGCTTTGCCGATATTGTCGTAGCCGATCTGAAGGAGCTGAGCATGGAAGAAGCGATCGAAAAAATAATCACCGACGACCTGCCGTCGGCCCTGGAAGATATTGAAGATATCGGCAAATGTATTCAGGACAGGCAGGTCGTGGTCTTTCTCGACTACGACGGCACTTTGACCCCAATCGTGGAAAGACCGGAGCTGGCCAGGCTGTCAGAGGAAATGCGCCAGGCGTTGCGCGAACTGGCCGGAAAATGCACTCTGGCGATTATCAGCGGCCGGGATCTCGCGGACGTACAAGACCTTGTGGCTATCGACGGCATCCTTTATGCCGGCAGCCACGGTTTCGACATCTCCGGACCAGAAGGTCGCATGGAATATCAGCAGGGCCGTGCCTTTCTCCCCTCTCTTGACCGGGCAGAAGAATCGCTACGGAAGCGTCTCGAAACAATCTCCGGCTGCCAGGTGGAACGCAAGCATTTCGCCATCGCCGTCCATTTTCGACGGGTGAACGAGGCCAAGGTTCCGGAAATCGAGACCGCTGTCGACGACGTACTGACCGACCATGAAGATTTGCGCAAGACGGGGGGCAAAAAGATTTTCGAACTGAGACCGGATATCGATTGGGACAAGGGCAGGGCCGTCGCCTGGATCCTCATGCAACTTGGCCTGGACGGGAAAAAGGTGCTGCCTTTCTACATCGGCGACGATCTGACCGACGAAGACGCCTTCCGCGAACTGCGGGAAAAGGGCATCGGCATTCTGGTCAGAGACGAAAACCGTCTCACCATGGCCCGGTATGCCGTCGAAAATACCGAAGAAGTCCGTCTGTTCCTGCACTCGCTGGCTCAACTTCTCACGAAAGGATCATCATGACAGGCTGGTCCCTGCTTTACGAATCCTTTGATCCTCCTGCACAAAAACTGCGTGAAGCGCTGTGCACCCTGGGCAACGGCTATTTCTGCACCCGCGGCGCGGCGCCTGAAGCGGCGGCCGACGAGGTTCATTATCCCGGGACCTATCTGGCAGGTGGCTATAATCGGCTCGAATCCGATGTTCACGGCCGGATCATCGAAAACGAAGATCTGGTCAATTTGCCCAACTGGCTGCCCCTGACTTTTCGCCACGAGGGAAGCGAGTGGTTCGACCTGCACCAGGTCGAGGTGCTCGATTTCCGGCAGGAGATGGACCTTCGGCACGGGATTCTCAAGCGGCATATCCGTTATCGGGACGATCAGGGTCGAATCACCCGGGTCGCCCAGCGCTCCTTCGTGCATCAGTCCCGCCGACACCTGGCGGGACTGGAGACTGTCCTCGAAGCGGAAAACTGGTCGGGGACTTTCAATATTCGTTCGGCCCTCGACGGAAAGGTTGTCAACGACGGGGTGGAACGATATCGGGGACTCAGCAATCATCATCTGGCCCCCCTCGAAGTCAAGCGGATCGACGAGGAAACCCTCTTTCTCAAGGTTCAGACCAATCAGTCCGAAATGCGAGTGGCCCTGGCCGCCCGCACCCGTCTGTTCCGCGACGACCGGGAACTATGCGTTAACCGCGAGACGATTCGGGAGCCATCCTTCATAGGAGAGTACCTCTCGGTGCAGGTGGAGGCCGGTCGTCCCCTGACCGTGGAAAAAATCGTGTCCCTGTTCACTTCTCGCGACGAAGCCATCTCCGAATGCGGATTGGCCGCCAGCAAGGAGATCACCCGTGCCGAAGGCTTTTCCGACCTGCTTGCGGGACATCGACGTGCCTGGGAACACCTCTGGGATCGTTTCGACGTGGAGATCGATTTCGACGGTTCCAAGGATTTGGAGCAGGACCGCACATTGCTCCGTCTCCACATCTTCCATCTGTTGCAGAGCGTATCGCTGAACACTATTGAACTCGATGTCGGAGTCCCCTCTCGAGGATGGCACGGAGAAGCATACAGGGGCCATATCTTCTGGGATGAGGTGTTTATTTTCCCCCTGCTCAACCTGCGCATGCCTGAGATTACGCGGACCCTGCTGCGTTATCGCTACCGGCGCCTCGACGAAGCGCGGAATGCCGCCCGCGATGAGGGGTTTGCCGGCGCCATGTATCCCTGGCAAAGTGGCAGCAGCGGACGTGAAGAGAGTCAGAAAATTCATTACAACCCTGCTTCGGGCCGCTGGATTCCCGACAACTCCCGTCTTCAGCGACATGTCAACGCCGCCATCGCCTACAATATCTGGCAGTATTATCAGATAACCGGCGACATGGAATTCCTCCTCTTCTACGGTGCCGAGATGCTGCTGGAAATTGCCCGCTTCTGGGCCAGCATCGCGACCTGGAATGAGGATTTGGATCGTTATGAAATTCGCGGAGTCATGGGGCCGGACGAGTATCACGATGCCTACCCTGATGCCGACCAACCGGGGCTGAACAATAATGCGTATACCAATGTGATGGTTGTGTGGATCCTGATCTGTGCCCGCAGAGTCCTCGATATCCTGCCGGAAGAGAGACGACAGAAACTACAGGAGTGCCTGGGGCTGGAAAAACGGGAAATCGAACGCTGGGACGATATCAGCCGCAAAATGCGCCTGATCTTTCATAACGACGGCATCATAAGCCAGTTCGAGGGATATGCCGACCTGAAGGAACTGGACTGGAAAAAATATCGTCGCCGATACGGCGAGGTCATGCGCCTTGACCGGATTCTCGAAGCAGAGAACGATACGCCCAATCGTTACAAATGTTCAAAACAGGCGGACGTGCTGATGCTTTTCTACCTCTTCTCGGCCGATGAGTTGCGGCAACTGTTCCATCGTCTGGGCTACACCTTCGAATATGAAACCATTCCCAAAAACATTAGCTATTATCTGATGCGCACCTCGCACGGATCCACACTGAGCCAGGTGGTGCATGCCTGGGTACTGTCCCGTTCGGACCGCGAAGGGGCCTGGAAACTTTTCAGCCAGGTGCTGCATGCCGATTACACCGACATTCAGGGCGGAACTACCCCGGAAGGCATTCACCTCGGCGCCATGGCGGGCAGCATCGACCTGGTACAGCGTTGTTTTGTCGGTATCGAAACCAGGGAAGACGAACTGCGCTTCAATCCTCAACTGCCCAGGGAAATATCCCGCCTGCGGCTGAAACTGCGTTATCGCGGGCAGGCTGTGGAGATTTCTCTTGACCATAAGCGACTGAAACTGGTCTGCACCGCATGCGGAGTAGAACCGATCCGAGTCGGTTTCGGGAATCGGAGGGCGGTGGAACTGTGTGGCGGGGAGAAGTACGAATGCACTCTGTAGGGCATGTATGACGGGCCTGTGCCGGATATTTAACGTGGTTCTGGGGAAGAAAATTCGCCTGGCCCGATCTGGCCAACGGGATTACAGGTTACCTGGCGTTCATCAATCTATTGCTCGCCGTTTTTAATCTGTTACCCGCTTTCCCTCTGGATGGCGGGCGCATTTTACGTTCGGTCATCTGGCGCTGGAAGGGAGATCTGCGCCATGCTACCCGCCTGGCCACCCGGATTGGTTCCGGCTTCGGGGTTCTTCTGATACTTTTCGGTATCTTAAATGCCTTTGGGGGCAACCTGCTGGGAGGCATGTGGTATTTCCTCATCGGCCTGTTTCTGAAGGCCGCAGCGAAAAATTCCTATGGTCGGCTGTTGCTTCAAGCGGCCTTTTCGGAAAAGCGCGTTGACAGCCTCATGAATATTGAGACGGATGCAATTTCTCCCCACCTTTCACTGGAAGAAGTGGTTTCAGAGCACCTGCCGCGCCAGAAAGGCAAGATCCTGCCGGTAATCGAAAATGGTCGACTGGTCGGCTGCATCACCCTCGCTCAGATCAAGAGAATCCCCGATAAAATGCGTGCTGAACACCGCGCCGGTGAACTTCTGCAATCCTGTCCGGAAAAATCTGTCATCAAACGGGAAACCGGAGTGCTTCAAGCTCTGAATCACATGAACAAAACGGGGATTAATCGCCTGTTGGTGGTCGACGGACACAAATTGGTGGGAACGCTTACTCTTTCGGATATTATCGAGGCTTTCTCAACCTGGAAAGAGCTGGAAAGCGAACCCTGATAAATCCTATAACGTATAACGGCTCCTTCGGATAAGACCGTGGGCCGTAAAATTGACTGCACCGAGAGTTCCCGATCCTATCAGGGAAAGAAATTCCGGAATCTTAGCCTGGTCGATCCCGACAATCCATGGGTAAAGATCTGGCAGGACACGTGGATGAATCCCGGCAGGGAAGGGGAGTCATGGCGCAATGTCAAAGTCCGGCCTGGAGAAATGGCCTCTCGGAGTGCTCCTGACACATTTTCCTGTCGCTCTCCCGCCAATTTCTTAGGAGCATTGCAGTTCACCTAAAGCCCTCAGAGAATCTAATCGTTATATCGAGAAGGGAAAGGTGACTCACCATCCGTTCATCTCCCGCAAAAAGACTTCACAGAAGTCCAGTTCTGCAATGGTCAACTTACGCAGCAGTTAGCGGCGGTATTTTTCGGGGAATTTGAGGAGAAAGCGAGCGGCGAGCTTGGAACGCTCTATATTGGTCAGGCTATCAACGTAGAATTGCAGCCGATCGAGACGGGCGGTAGCCTCAGCATGAGTAATAAGAGCTAGGAGGACCTAGGCCTGAAATTTGTCTTGGAATAGTCTAATCCGCACACCTCAGGCCGGTTCAGCATCTCTTGAATAGCGTCAAGCGGCAAGGGTTTACTGAAGAAAAACCCTTGGGCCAGCTCACATCCTTCATCAACCAGGAATTTCAATGACTGTTTGTCTCTACACCTTCAGAAACCACCTGCATTCCCAAGCTCTTGGCCATACGAATGATAGTCCTTACCAGTACGGCATCTTGCTGAACATGACAAACATGCTCCATGAATGAGCGGTCAATTTTTAGCTTCTCAATCCGGAATCGTTTAAGGTAGCTGAGGCTGGAATATCCGGTGCCAAAATCATCCAGACTTAAACCGACGCCAATATCCTTGAGACTCTTCATTGCATTTTCCACTGTATCGGAACTCTCAAGGAAAATGTTTTCCGTTACTTCCAATTCAAGTTGCTGTGGAGACAGGTTGTTGTCCGCAATAATTTGCCCGATGAGAGCGGCGAAATCCTCTTCGAAAAGGTGGTTGGCAGAGATATTGACTGAGACGGGCAGAGGCGGTAGGCCCATTTTGCGCCAAGCCGCTATATCCCGACAGGCGGTTTTGAGAACCCACTCTCCGAGAACAACAATGAGATTTGATTCTTCTGCCACAGCAATGAAATAGTCGGGCCCTAGCAACCCTTTCTGTGGATGCCGCCAACGTACCAGTGCCTCCATTCCCACCATACGCTGGGCGGGTAATTGGACGATAGGCTGGTAGTATAATTCCAGTTGATCGCTAAGCAGTGCCTGACGCAGTTCTTTCTCTACAGTCAAGTGATGCTGTATGCGCTCACTTATTTCCCGGCGAAAAAACTGGGCTCTGTTGCGCCCGGATTCCTTGGCATAATACATTGCGGAATCAGCATGTTCGAAAAGGATGGAAAATTGATTACCGTCTTCTGGGAAAATCGCTACTCCCATGCTGGCACTAATCAAATGGGGCACACCTTCAACGTTGAAACGGGGTTCGAAACAATCCTGAATGTTTTGGATCAGGGCGGTAACGGCATCACTTTTCGGAAGATCAGTGAACAGAATGAGAAATTCATCACCCCCGATACGGCACACGGTATCGCTGGACCGGACGGCGTTTTTTAGGCGCTTTGCAACCTCGCATAGCAATTGATCTCCCTGAGGATGTCCATGGGAATCATTTATAGCCTTGAAGCTGTCCAAATCAAGCACGCACAAGGCCAATTTGGTTTTGGTTCGCAGTGCATGCCCGGCAGCAAGTTCAAAATGTTCGGCAAACAGGAAACGGTTTGCCAACCCGGTCAACTGGTCATGATGAGCCAAATATGCGATTTTATCTTGGTCTTTTTTCTGCTGAGTGATATCCAGCGCGGTAAAGGTGACTCCTTGGGAAAAATCGTTTGGATTCAAGGCTGCGGAAGAAAGCTGTATGTCAATAAAACTGCCGTCTTTTCTTAAAAGGCGAGTTTCAACGACCCCTGTACCAAAACTTTCTATCTGGGCATACTTTGTCTCGCCGGCAACATCATAATCTTTTTGAGTGGGGTAAAGTATGCGTGCGCTTTTGCCAATGAGTTCCTCAGCGGAATACCCTATCATTTCACAAAAACGCTGATTAACCTCACAGATTACTCTTTCCCGTACCATCCCGATGCCGATCGGCGCTACACGAAAAATACTCTCAAGACGCTCATCGCTTAAACGCCGAATCGTTTCTTCCCGTTTTCGATCGGTGATGTCCAGATGAATCCCTGCCATCCAAAGCGGTTTACCGTCTTTAGTCCATGAAACTACCTTGCCACGATCCAAAATCCAAACCCAATGACCGGCTTGGTGGCGCATGCGGCATTCACACTCATAATATTCGGTTTCGCCCTGATAATGTTGTTCCAATGCCTCCATTGATGACTTTTGGTCCTCGGGGTGTAAAAACTTCTCCCATGTCTTGATGCTAACGGGGAAGAGGCCTTCCAGCGAATGCCCGATTATCTCCGCCCAGCGTTCGTTAAAACGGGTCTCGCCGGTCTGGACATTCCACTCCCATGTGCCAACACCCGTCCCCCAAACCACATTAGCCAGACGCTCCCTTTCCTCGTCGAGTTGCTGGCGGTAACGATATTCCTTGGTCTCATCGCGAAAAACAAGCACCGTTCCAATGATCTTCCCGGCCGTATCATGAATAGGTGAACAACTTCCTGCGATATGACGCTCTGTGCCATCCCGGGTAATAAGGAGGGTGTGGTTGGCAAGCTCCATAGCCCTGTCCTCTCGAAGGCAAAGCTCCACGGGATTTTCGACCTCTTTTCGGGTTTGGGCGTTTATTATGGGAAAAATTCCTTGGACGCTCCTCCCCAGGGCGTCACTGCAGTTCCAGCCGGTAAGGTTTTTTGCCGCGCGGTTGATACTGACGATCCTGCAGTGAATGTCGGCACTGATAACGCCGTCACCAATGGAACTCAGAGTTGCCGAAAGGTGTTTCTCGCTATTTCTCAGAGAAATTTCTATGTACTGCCGGGCAATTAAGGTCCGCCGAAGAAGCAGATAGAGCAGAATGGCTGTTGCAATAATAAAAAACCACCCTTTGTAGGTCTGGATATGAACCAGGCTATCGACATCATGAGTAATTAATATGATGAGTTTGTCGGAAAAAAGAATCCATAAGAAACCCAAAAGTGCATAAATGCCGGGCAATTTTATGGACTGCATAGTTAGGCTCTGTTTATCGGCCACCGACAGCCTCCTCTAAACTCCTAAAATTAAGGAATCAATCCACGAAAAAAGGGGGTTCATAGCAAGCGAAAAAAAATTGTCCGGACGATGAGCCCAGGAAAAAACTGACCTTATCCTCGCAATCCAATACAATTTTATGTGGTGGATAAAGCCGAAATTTAAGGTGTCTTGGAATCTATCCAATGACGCATACTTCGTCAAGGAAGCAATTGTCCAATGAGTTTTACTGACTTGTTGCAAATGACAAAGTTCTATAGTCGTTGGTATTTCGTAATCCCTACATTGCGAGAAAACTGAATCGACCCCGGTTTGTTAGACACTCTTTGATCCAGGCGTAAAGGCTGTGGGCATTCACCACGCCCAAACGCCGAGCCACTTCGGAAGCGGAATAGCCGCATTCCGTGACTTGCTTGACGGCTTCGATCTTGAACTCTTCGGTGTAACGTTTGCTGCTCATGAGATCCTCCTGAAGTGTGATTTTTTTATACCTCAGGAGTGTCCAATATATTGCTCCACGTTGCTTTCAGGGAGCAGATGAGGCTTAATAATCAATTTATTATGCCCCCTGCATTACGAGAAAATCCCGCCTGGCGAACCAGACGGGGTTTCTGTATTTTGGAACTCGTAGTTTGCAAGACATCAAACTCACCCCTCTGTATGCTCTGCCCCCCATTCGCACATAAGATCGAGGATGGGCTTGATGCTCCGCCCCTTGTCGGTGAGCCAGTACTCCACTTTTGGCGGTACCTGGGGATAGACCTCGCGATGAACCAGCCCGTCCCGTTCCAGCTCGCGCAACTGCTGAGTCAACATCTTGCGAGTGATGTCGGGGAACTGACGCTGCAGTTCCGAAAAACGCATGGTCTGCTGCGCGAGATGGTAAAGAATAGCCGCCTTCCACTTACCGCCAATCACTGCCAGGGTCAAATCGATACCGCACTTGTATTCCTGATCGCGAAAGACCAGCATTTTTTTCTCCTCAAGATTCCTTTGTATCATTCTTTTTCCTTCAATAGTTCCTAAAAGGTGCCTACGTACCGAAAAGGTGCGTTATTGCCTTAAATATTCGTACATGTGATCATAGCAAAAAAGGACGGGCGGAACAACCTAAGAACCTGCCCAATTACCTCAAAAGCATCTATTGCAAGGGAGAGATATTATGCGCACCCTATTCGACGAAACAAAGATTAATTCCATGACCCTCAAGAACCGCCTGATCCGCAGTGCAACCTGGGAAAACATGGCCGACCAGTCTGGCCACATGACTGAGTCGCTGTTCAAGCTCTACGAGGGATTGGCATGTGGGGGAGTCGGTCTTATCATCACGGGCTACGCATTTCCCTTGGCCGAGGAACAGCCCAACCCTGGCATGATGGGCATCTACGACGACAGTTTCATCGAAGATTACCGCCCACTGACCGAGATGGTGCATAGTCATGGCAGCCGCATCGTCATGCAGCTCGCCTACGGCGGTTCGCAAACCAATTATCGGACCGAAGATCGGAACATCTGGGGACCGTCTGAGGTCGCCGACCTGGCCTTCAAGGTGGTTCCCCATGAGATGTCCCAGGAAAATATTCAAACCCTGGTCAAAGCCTATGGCGAGGCCGCTACCCGGGCCAAGGCGGCTGGTTTCGACGGCATCCAGCTTCACAGTGCTCATGGCTACCTGCTCAACCAGTTCCTGTGCCCCTACTACAATCGCCGCACCGACGAATACGGCGGTTCAATCGAGAATCGTGCGCGCATTATCCTGGAAATTTTCAACGAAGTTCGCAGCCGGGTGGGCGCAGATTACCCGGTGTTGATCAAACTTAACGCGGAAGACTATATCGAAAAGGGCGCTACCTTTGAGGATTGTCGCTACCTCTGTCGAGAACTGGCTGCCAGCGGCATCGATGCCATCGAAGTCAGTTGTGGCACCTTTGCCTCCGGAAAACTCGGCCCCTGTCGTATGCGCATCGACGCTCCCGAAAAGGAAGCATACAACGCCGAACATGCCGCGCAACTCGCCGATGAACTTGACGTACCGATTCTGCTGGTGGGCGGCCTGCGCTCGATCGAGGTGATTAAAAATCTGCTGAAAACTACGCCAATCGATTACTTCTCCATGGCGCGACCGCTGCTGGCCGAACCGCAGCTTGTAAAGCGCTGGCAGGATGGCGATTGCCGACCGGCCCGCTGCACCTCTTGCAATGGGTGCTTCCGTCCCAATCCGGCCGGTAATCTCTGCGTGCTCAACTTTGAATCGGAATGACATACCATAAGATAGCGTCAGTCTTATCGATATCGTCAAGACAGACCCAACGGTACACGAAATCGAGTGGGTATAACTCAGATTCTGTCAATGACGATTTAGCTCTATAAAAACAAAAGAGCCCCAACAACGGAAACCTTTGTTGAAAATCTAAAAAGGAAAGGCTCCTCAAGTATGTGGGAGCCTTTTCCTTTTCAAAGCCTGGCACGGAACAACACATCGGACGCTGTCTTCGATATTCCTGGTCTGAATAAGTCGATTGTCAAAATCGAAAATGCCCCCCGCAAGCTCCCCATAACAAAAACAGGCCAAAACTGGAGTTAAATATCGGCCCCCACTTGGGCACGTTGCAGACAGCAAGAAAGAGGGTCAAAACCCGGTCCCTCTGTGAACTTTCAAGGTCAAACCCCAACCCCGGCAGCGTGGGGTACTCGCTACTCTTTCAGTGGATTGCTACCATGCAGCAACTGCCAAAAATGGCATAAAAGGACGGTATTACTTGTACCGTCCTCGTTATCGGTTAAGGCTGCGAATCGTGAGAAGGAGACCGGTGGTATCGTTGCGGGCAAGGTCGAATTCCTTGATGATATCGGCGTCTTCATCGTTTCCTTTCCGGTACTGAGCAATCTGGACACGGTAGAAGTTGTCCGGATGGTCGGCAATGTTGATAATCGATTCGATGACATTCGGCATGGGATTCTCCTTTGCTGGTCAAAATGGGACGGGCTGAGGTAATGGCGGTTGCTTCCGTAGATAGTCCAGCAACTGCCGGAATATGGGCGCACCGGTCAGAGCGCTTGTGGTTCTGGAGGTCTTCCGGAACCATGACCGGCGGTTCTTATGCTCGTGATAACGTCCGATCTGGCGCAGAATCCAGACGGAAGCTTTGAACTCTTCGAGGATCTCGCCGGTTTCATGGTCTATGATTTCATAGGAAAATTCGTTGTCGATCTCTTCGGGAGTCGTAATCTTCGGTTTGTCGACCAACCCCCGACTGTTACCCCACCAGCGGCCAAAGGACCGGAAGCCCTCGGGAATGGCCTTCTGGTGTTGCTTGTCGAGGTACTTGCAGAGATAGGAACCGGTGAACATTTCCCACGGAATGAAGGTGCTCGGGTGGCGGTGCCAGATCAGGTGGTCGGTGCTATTGGGATCGGCAATCGAGTGCCAGGTACGAGCAAGGAATTCGTGATTTTCAGGGGTTACTGGAATGGAAGAATAAAAATGCAGGTGAGGGCAACCACGCCTCTGAAACTCCCCAACCCACAGATACCGAACCCCCTTGAAGTGTTGCCGCACACGAGTTAAGAACAGATTGGTTTGTCGCTTGAACTCCCGGCCATCGATGGGCCACAGGTTGTGATAGGTCAGGCAAAACTGACTGATCAGATGATGACCCGCATTAGCAGCAACGAACCGGAGTCGGCCTCGGGACTTATCGGAAAAGCCCTGCAGTTCCGTGTCTTTACGATTAGGAGCGACAGGGATCCGACCATAAAAGATTCGCTTGACTCTAATGGTCTGCTGGTAAAGTTCGATGGTTTCCGGAAGGGGTTTTTGAGATATGGGAGAAGAAACAAGCGGTGATCGCTCCGCGCCAAAAGCGCTTCGCTCGGGATCGACAAACGCCGATCCCGTCACATCGTCGGCGTGGACTCGCTCTCGCAAGGGCGAAGACTCGTCCTGCCTCCGTTGCTCTGGACCGGGATCTTGGAGCCGTGCAGAGGTGGGGGCTACCATCCGTTCACCTCCCGCGAAAAGACTTCACAGAAGGCCAGCTGTGCAATGGTCAGCTTACGCAGCAGATAGCGGCGGTATTTTTCGGGGACTTTGCGGAGATAGCGAGCGGCGAGCTTGGAACGCTCGATATTGGTCAGGCTGTCAACGTAGAATTGCAGCCGATCGAGACGGGCGGTAGCCTCAGCATGGACGCGTTGACCTGGGGAAGTCATAGAAGACCTCCCCAGGCAAGATTACCCGTTGAGTCGGATAATATATATTATGTAAACCTAAAGATTCGCAACCATCGCCTGGAATACATCACCCGAGGCTTGCCAACTCGAGACGGTCACCCCACCGGTCTTTTAAGGCCTGGCGAAGCTCTCCGTACCGGTCAGCGGTCAAAAATGCAGGGTCTTCGGCAATGGAAAAAGCTTCTTGCCGTGCCTGTTCGAGAACACGACCGTCGCTCAGAAGATTGGCAACTCGAAAGTCCGGCACCCCGGCCTGTCGGGTGCCGAGGAATTCTCCGGGCCCTCTAATTTCCAAATCCGCTTCGGCAATTTTGAAACCGTCCGTCGTTGAAGCCATAACTTCAAGTCTTCGGAGTCCGTCTTCGCTGCACCTGCGGGATCTGATCATCAGGCAATAACTTTGACAAGCGCCACGTCCGACCCGTCCGCGCAGCTGATGCAATTGCGCAAGACCGAATCGCTCGGCATGTTCTATCATCATTACCGTGGCGTTCGGCACATCGATACCGACCTCAATGACGGTTGTCGAAACAAGGACATCCAAATTCCCCGACTTGAAAGAACGCATGATCGTTTCCTTTTCATCGGTGCGCATCTTGCCATGGAGCACTCCGATAGTCTTGTCGGGAAAAATCTTCGCGCTTAGATATTCAGCCCCTTCGGTAGCTGCAAGCAAGTCGCTTTTTTCCGTCTCTTCAACCAGGGGATAGACAATATAGGCCTGACGGCCTTCGTTTAATTCTCTGGAAATCTCTTCGAAGGCCTTGCGACGTTGACCCTCCAGAAGGACCTTGGTGACCACCGGGCTCCTGCCTGGTGGCAGCTGATCGATGACCGACAAGGAGAGATCACCGTATACGGTCAAGGCAAGAGTGCGGGGAATCGGAGTTGCCGTCATGACCAAGAGATCGGGATGCTTCCCCTTTTTACGCAGACATCCCCTTTGTAAAACGCCGAACCTGTGTTGTTCGTCGATAATTCCCAGGCCGAGATTGGCAAAATGGACATCCTTCTGAAGAACGGCATGCGTTCCCACAACCATATGGGCATGGCCTGTTTGGAGTTGTTCCAGAATATCCCGTCGTTCTGCCGCTGATGTAGCTCCCGACAAAAAAACCACATGCAATCCCAAAGCTTTCATCCAACCTTGAAATTGAAAAAAATGTTGCTCCGCCAAGATTTCCGTAGGAGCAACCACGGCAACCTGGGTATTATTTTCGATGGCTACCAAAGCTGCCATAAGCGCCACAACCGTCTTGCCGCTGCCGACATCTCCTTGAAGAAGACGATTCATCGGATGCGGTGCCATCATATCCTTTTTGATCTCGCCAAGCACTCTGCGCTGCGCCTCGGTCAGCCTGAACGGAAGCATCCTGGCCAAAGGCTTGGTATATAAGTGCTCCACGCGAAAAGCGTGACCTTGTTCGAGCAAAATACCCCGCCGTTTCAGGGCCATACCGAGTTCAAGATAAAAGAATTCGTCAAACACCAGGGTTCTTCTGGCGGCGTCCCTTCTCTCTTCCAATTTTTTTAATGAGGAATCGGAATGCGGAAAATGGACTTGGCGCAAGGCATCGGATAGCGGCAGCAGACGTTGGCGCCGGCGAATCTCCTCGGGAATCGGAGATTCCGCCAGACCGGCAAAACGGTCCACAATCTCCTTCCAGATCTTGCGGGCCTTTTTTTGCGTCAACCCTTCGGTCAGGGGATAAACGGGAAGAATACGCCCGAAATTGAGAGGGTCCGATTGCAACAGGGCCTCGGGTGATTGCCCCTGACTGAGAAACTCCACATCCGGATGGTGAATTTCGAGTATCGAGCCGAAACGCTTTATTTCGCCGTAAAAGACCCCCCGCCGGCCGACAGGATACTGTTTTTCAATCCAGGGTTTTCGATAATGAAACCACTTGAGACTGACAGTGCCACTGCCATCACCGACAATAACTTCGTACAGCTTCCGATGAGAACGCGAGGTGGTTTTTTCTCCGGCGGCAAGCACCGATCCGAAAAAGATATCTCTGGTGTCTGGTGTTAATTGCGAGATGCGGGTAAGACGACGGCGGTCTTCGTAACGAAAAGGCAGGGTGAAAAGGGCATGTTCAACCGTCGATAGCCCCATTTTTGCGAACTTTTCCACGAGGCGGGGGCCAACTCCCCGGATGGACTCCAGGGGAGTGGCAAGGAGTTTATGCTTTTGTTCATAGGTGGGCTTAAGGGACATGCCCCCTGCCCTCCTTATCAGTTTTCCAAAGCGGCGTTAAGATCCTTGAGCAGCTCGTCGACATTTACACCGTGGGCATTGGCACCCTGCTCAAGAGTCTCGAATCTGGCGACCGCACAACCCAGACAGCCCATGTTGTACTTCTTGAAAACCTGAATGACAGGCTGGCCGAATTCAAGGATTTCACTAAACTTCATATCTTTGGTAATTTTCTGGCTCATTAATCGTTCCTTTCCCTTGTAACGGGATAAATTGAAGAAGCCCCACTCACATGTATTGGATGTTCACCACTTCATATATTTTCACCCCGGAAGGGACCTTGATACGGACCTCTTCATCGAGACGATGGCCGATCAGGGCTCTGCCAACAGGTGACGTGACAGAAATCTTTCCGACTTTAAGATCGGCTTCATCTTCGCCGACGATTTTATAGGTTACTTCGTTCTCGGTATCGACGTCAAACAGAGTGACGCTGGCTCCAAAGACGATTTTATCCGTGTTGACGGAGCCGGGCTTGATAACTTCGGCGCGTGCAATTTTATCGTTGAGTTCCTTGATCCGCCCCTCGATAAACCCCTGACGATTCTTGGCGGCATCATATTCGGCGTTTTCCGAAAGGTCTCCATGGCTGCGAGCTTCGGCAATATCCTGAACAACCTTCGGACGCTCCACCCGGATCAGACGTTTTAATTCGTCTTGGAGACTGCGGTAACCTTCTTCGGTCATTGGAATACTGGACATGTTACGATTTAACCCTCTTCTGTAAAAATCAGCGGGCGGGAAAACCCGCCCGGTTTGTTCGTCTATAGATCACGTTTCAACTGAAAAAATTTGCTTTCAGCGGGAAACCGCATACCTCAGATACTCGAATACCGCCGGAAACACGGCGGCTATTGCCCTGCATAATACTCTTGAAGAGGAATGACGTCAAGTTTTTCTCGTCCCAGGGCCAGAACGGAATCGACCGCTGCAACGATACCTTCAAGGGTCGTGTAGTAGGCAATGTTATACATCAGGGCGGTTCGCCGAATCGAATACGAATCGGCAACCGATTGCGGACCAAAAGTGGTATTGAAAACCATATCGATCTCTTTGCTCTTCAGAGCATCGACGCAATGCGGGCGCCCCTCCTTGACTTTGTTGATTGCGGTTACCGGCAACCCATTGGCCTGCAGATAAGAAGCCGTTCCGCGGGTTGCGACCAGTGTAAACCCGCCGGCAACGAGACGCCGTGCAGGTTCGAGGAAAGTTTCCTTATCATCATCTTTAAGACTGATGAAGACCTTCCCCTTGACGGGCAGACGCACCCCGGCAGCCTGCTGAGCTTTTGCGAATGCCTGGTAAAAGTTGGAATCGATGCCCATGACTTCACCGGTCGATTTCATTTCGGGACCAAGCAACGTATCGACTCCGGGGAATTTAACAAACGGAAAGACGGCTTCCTTGACGGAAATGTAGGAAGGAACGATTTCGCCGCCGATTTTCAGATCTTCAAGGCTCTTGCCCGCCATCACCCGGGCGGCCAGCTTGGCCAGAGGACGGTTCGTTGCTTTGGAAACGAACGGTACAGTGCGGCTGGCCCGAGGATTCACCTCGAGCAGGTAAATGGTATCGTTCTTGACAGCGAACTGGATATTCATCAACCCGACCACTCCGAGTTCCAATGCCAGCTCACGGGTTTGGCGGCGAATTTCCTCGACAATCTCCTGCTTCAGAGAAAAAGGCGGTAAAACGCAGGCGGAATCGCCGGAGTGAATGCCGGCTTCTTCGATATGCTGCATGATGCCGCCGATAACGACCTGCTGACCGTCACAAAGGGCATCCACGTCAACCTCGATAGCATGTTCGAGAAACTTGTCGATCAGAATCGGATGATCGGGAGAGGCCTGAACGGCATTCTGCATGTAATTCCTCAATGCATCGATATGGTAGACGATTTCCATGGCCCGCCCGCCGAGGACGTAGGATGGACGCACTACAACGGGATATCCGATGCGTTCGGCCACTTTTTCCGCTTCATCGAAAGACCGGGCCAGTCCATTGTCCGGCTGCAGCAGATTGAGTTTGAACAACAGAGCCTGGAATCGCTCACGGTCTTCGGCCCGGTCGATGGCGTCAGGGGTGGTACCGATGATCGGAACCCCCGCCTCTTCCAAGGCCACGGCAAGCTTCAAGGGGGTTTGACCGCCGAACTGAACGATAACCCCTACCGGATTTTCGACATGGACGATTTCGAGAACATCTTCCAGAGTCAGCGGCTCGAAATAGAGGCGGTCCGAAGTGTCGTAATCAGTGGAAACCGTTTCGGGGTTGCAGTTCACCATAATGGTTTCATAGCCGTCTTCGGCTAATGCCATGACTCCGTGCACACAGCAGTAATCGAACTCGATTCCCTGTCCGATGCGGTTGGGCCCCCCACCAAGGATCATGATCTTTTTGCGATCGGTAGGCATGGCCTCGCATTCGGTTTCGTAAGTCGAGTAGAGATAAGGCGTATGAGCGACAAACTCGGCGCCACAGGTATCGACACGCTTATAAACGGGACGAATGCCGTAATCGAGACGCAACTTGCGCAATTCGTCTTCGCTCATGCTCAGAAGTTCCGCCAACCGTCGATCGGAAAAACCGTTCTGCTTGGCTTCGCGCAACAACTCGGGCCATTCTTCGGCATCCTTGGGCAGTTCCGCCAAATTGATCAGGCGTTCTTCCATTTCAACGATCTGCTGGATCTGAAAAAGAAACCAGGGATCGATGCCAGTCGCGGTGTGGATGGCGGATATGTCCATGCGAACACGGAAGGCATCGGCGACGTACCAGATACGTTCCCAGTTGGGGACATGCAGCTTGGTGTTGAGCTGGTCCGCAGTCGCATCGTCGAGAGGACTGCCCCACTCTGCCGGCGACGCATAAATCCGGCTTTCGAAACCGTGGGAGCCGATCTCCATGGAACGCAACCCTTTTTGCAGGCTTTCCTTGAAGGTCCGACCGATGGACATGGCTTCGCCGACAGACTTCATCTGGGTGGTCAGTGTACTATCGGCCTGAGGGAATTTTTCAAAGGTGAAACGCGGAATTTTGGTAACCACGTAGTCGATGGTCGGTTCGAAGGATGCGAAGGTCTCTTTGGTAATATCGTTGGGTATTTCATCAAGGGTGAAACCGACGGATAATTTGGCGGCGATTTTGGCGATGGGGAAGCCGGTAGCCTTGGAGGCCAGAGCCGAGGAACGCGAAACTCGCGGGTTCATTTCGATAACCGCCAGCCGACCATCGGCAGGGTTGATGGCGAACTGGATATTGGACCCGCCGGTATCAACACCGATTTCGCGAATGATCCTGATCGAGGCATCGCGCAGGATCTGATATTCCTTGTCCGTCAGGGTCTGTGCAGGGGCGACGGTTATGGAGTCTCCGGTATGTACCCCCATCGCATCGAAGTTTTCGATCGAGCAGATGATGACGACGTTGTCGGCCTTGTCGCGCATAACCTCGAGTTCGAATTCCTTCCAGCCGATGATCGATTCTTCCACCAGAATTTCAGTGGTAGGCGATGCATCGAGACCGGCCAGGGCCATGGCTTCGTATTCTTCCCGGTTATAGGCGATGCCTCCGCCGGTGCCGCCCAGGGTAAAGGAAGGCCGGATAATGGCGGGATAACCGACGTGTTCAACAATCTCCATGGCTTCTTCGTAGCTGTGCGCCAGCCCGGAACGCGGCACGCCGACACCGATTTTGGCCATGGCCTCTTTGAACATTGTGCGGTCTTCGGCCTTTTCGATCGCCGGCAGGCTGGCACCGATCAGTTCCACCCCATAGCGATCCAGCACCCCTTTCTTGGCGACGGAAACAGCCGTGTTCAGGGCTGTTTGGCCTCCAAGGGTCGGCAAAAGCGCATCAGGGCGCTCTTTTTCGATGATTTTTTCCAGCACTTCCGGTGTGACCGGTTCAACGTAGGTCCGGTCGGCCGTTTCCGGGTCGGTCATAATGGTGGCCGGATTGGAGTTCAAGAGGATGACCTTGTACCCCTCCTCCTTGAGCGCCTTGCAGGCCTGGGTGCCGGAATAGTCGAATTCGCAGGCCTGGCCGATAATGATGGGCCCGGCTCCAATAATCAGAATTTTCTTGATATCCGTTCTTTTAGGCATGTTTTATCCTTCACTGATCCTGAAGCCCCGCAGGGCGAAATATTAGTGACAATGATTCGATGCTGCGCAGAATCTCCCATCAGGCTTTGCTTTGACGATGTTTATCCATCAAAGCGGCGAAGCGGTCGAAGAGGTAGCGCGCATCGTGAGGTCCCGGAGAGGCTTCAGGATGGTACTGCACTGAAAACGCCGGCACTTTGCAATGCTCAAGCCCTTCGATGGTGTTGTCGTTCAAATTGATATGGGTCAGCACGGCGGCATCCTGAATCGAATCGCCGTTTACGGCAAAACCGTGGTTTTGCGAAGTTATTTCAACCTGGTTGCCGCATTTACGCTGAACCGGTTGATTGCCGCCACGGTGCCCGAATTTAAGCTTGTAGGTCTTGCCGCCCAGGGCCAGGGCCAGCAACTGATGGCCGAGGCAGATACCGAAGATGGGCACCTTGCCCAGCAGTTGACGGATACTTTCCTGCGCATAGGTGATCGGCTCGGGGTCTCCGGGGCCATTACTGAGAAAGACGCCATCGGGATTCATGGCCAATACATCGGCAGCCGGGGTGGCGGCGGGGACAACGGTCACGTCGCAGCCAATGGCCACCAGGTTGCGCAGGATATTGCGCTTGATGCCGAAGTCGTAGGCAACGACCTTATAACGCGATTCGCCCGCCTGCTGATATCCTTCTCCCAGCACCCAGGGCCCTTCGGTCCAGTGATAGGGTTCCTTGCAGGTAACTTCCTGCACCAGGTCCCGCCCCACCAAAGGCGGAGCCTGCCGTGCTTTTTCGACCAGAGACGCGGGATCGAGATCGACGGAGGAAATAATGCCGGTCTGGGCGCCTTTGTCGCGTATGTGACGGACCAAAGCACGGGTGTCGATTCCCTGAATACCGACGATACCGTTATCCTTGAGATATTCATCAAGGGTGGTCGCGCTCCGCCAGTTACTGGGGTAAGGACAGGCCTCTTTGACGATGAACCCCGACAGATGCGGTCGGCCGGATTCAACGTCTTCGGGATTGACTCCGTAATTGCCGATCAAGGGATAGGTCATGGTGACGATTTCACCGCAGTAAGAAGGATCGGTCAGAATTTCCTGATATCCGGTCATACTGGTGTTGAAAACCACCTCCCCAGTTACTTCCCCTCGGGCGCCGAATGCTTTGCCGATAAAAACCCTGCCATCGGCCAGGGCTAAAATTGCTTTCATGGGGCCTTACTCCTTAGCAGTTCTAGGATGCAATCAAATATTTTCGAATCTTTATGCAGGTGGCGGCGCTGCCTTGAGGGAGCGCCGCCGAATATAAAAGCGATTTCTATCCGCGATAGCGTCGTTGCCGGTCCTTATCTTCCGGCCGACCCGACGAAAGAAAAATGGTATGCACGGCCTCGCCCATTCGATTCAGGTCATTATATCACGAAAGCCGATGGGTAATCCGCCCCCCGACCATCGTGCAAACGGCCCGTCCCTTCAGGTTCCATCCGCCAAAGGGAGTGTTGCTGCTGCGGGACTTTCCGGATTGAGGATCCATGGTCCACTTGGCATCCGGATCGATAATTGTCACATCGGCCGACCGACCGACTTCCAGGGTTCCTCCCGGCAGGTTCAAGGCTTTGGCGGGACCAGTAGTCAGGCAGGCTATGGCATCGGTCAAAGACAGAACCCCCTCTTCAACCAGGCGCAGGGTCAGAGGCAGAGCCGTTTCCAAACCGATAATCCCGTTCAGGGCCAGATTGAACTCGACATTTTTCTCATCGGAGTGATGCGGTGCATGATCCGTAGCAATGACATTCAGAGTTCCATCGGCCAGGCCCTCACGCACAGCCTGCAGATCATCGCTCGAGCGCAGAGGAGGATTCATCTTGGCATTGGTGTTATAACCTCGTACCGCATCCTCCGTCAGGGTAAAATAATGCGGTGCGGTTTCAGCGGTGACATGCGCACCTCTTGCTCTGGCCGCACGGATAATTTCAATGGCGCCGCGTGTCGAAACATGGGCCACATGCAGGCGCGCTCCGGTATATTCGGCCAACATGACGTCACGCGTCACCGCCGCCACTTCGGCAACCCACGGAATGCCGCGCAAACCGAGTTCGGTAGCGACAAAACCGTCATTCATGACACCGTCGCCGACCAGGCTGAGATCCTCGGCATGGCTGATGAGGGGCAGATCGAAAGATCTGGCATATTCCAGGGCCCGTCGCATAATCTCGCCGTTTGAAACGGGATGTCCGTCATCGCTGGCTGCCACACACCCGGCGTTTTTCATATCGCCCAACTCCGCAAGGGATTCGCCCTTCAGCCCTTTGGTTATAGCTCCCACCGGATATACCCTCGCGTGTCCAACCTGAGAGGCTTTATGCAGAATGTACTGTGTCGTCGTTTTATTATCGTTGACCGGTGCGGTATTCGGCATACAGGCAACAGCGGTAAAACCGCCGGCAGCAGCAGCGCGGGTTCCCGTTTCGATGTCTTCCTTGTATTCGAATCCCGGGTCGCGCAGATGGACGTGAATGTCGATGAGCCCGGGAACAACGAGGCACCCTGCGGCATCTATCCTTTCCGCATCGGCTGTCTCGATTGAGGCTGCCATGCCGGAGATGCGACCGTCCTCGATCAGGACGTCGAATTTTTCATCGATACCGTGTGCCGGGTCCAGAACCCGCCCGTTCGTAATCAGAATTTTCATTGTTCCCCCTTATCGAGCAAGCACGTTTACTGGGCCGAATCTTCCAGTTTGTCTCCACCGGAAACCAGGTAAAGTAGCGCCATGCGAACGGCTACACCATTCTCTACCTGGTCAAGAATGACATTCTGCGGACCATCAGCAACCGCGGATGAGATTTCGACACCGCGGTTCATGGGCCCCGGATGCATGACGAGGGCATCGGTTTTCGCCAGTTTCATTCTTTCCGGAGTGAGTCCGTAAAACATGGAGTACTCCCGTAGTGAAGGCAGCATGGTCTTGCCCTGCCGTTCCTGCTGAATACGCAGCATCATCACGACATCCGCCCCGCTGACAGCCTCGTCAATGGAGTTGAAAACCTGAGCGCCGAGCCGCTCGATGCCGGGAGGAATCATGGTTCCGGGACCGCACAGCCGGACCTGAGCTCCAAGTTTGCCAAGGGCATAGACGTTGGACCTGACCACCCGGCTGTGGGTAATGTCACCGATAATGGCAACCGTCAAACCTTCAATGCGACCTTTATGTTGACGCATGGTCAGAAGATCGAGCAGGGCCTGGCTGGGATGTTCGTGAGCGCCATCGCCGGCATTGACAACGGAAAAGTCGCAACGCTCCGCAAGATAATGGGGCGCCCCGGAACAGGAATGACGCATGACGATGATATCCGGCTTCATGGCCTCGAGATTTTTGGCTGTATCTTCAAGAGTTTCGCCTTTGACCACGGCGGAAGTCGAAGCACTGATATTAACGGTATCCGCCGACAACCTCTTGCCGGCAATTTCAAAAGATGTGCGGGTACGGGTGCTGGCTTCAAAAAAGACGTTGATGATGGTCTTCCCCCGTAAAGTGGGTACCTTTTTGATAGACCTCAGGCTGATTTCCTTGAAACTCTCAGCAGTATCCAAAATGAGGGTTATATCCTCGGCGGACATCTGCTCGATACCAAGAATATGCTTGTGATTAAAGGCCATGCCGCATCTCCTGACGTCGTAAGTTGGCTTTCATTTCAACAACATGGATATTCAAACTTAAACAACTTTAGAAAGTCTGAGCGAATTTTACGGTTTCTTTAAACAAACCTCGACCGGGCGTTGATTATCGTCGAAACGAACCATGACCTGCTCGGATGTCGCTGTTGGAACATTACGTCCCACAAAATCCGGACGTATGGGAAGTTCCCGATGCCCGCGGTCGACCAAAACAGCCAGCTGTATGTTCCGGGGCCGTCCCATATCCATCAAGGCATCCATGGCGGCGCGAATAGTCCGACCGGTAAAAAGAACATCGTCCACCAGAATGATGCGTTTACCGTCTACGGGAAAAGGGATGTCGGTTTTACCCACGGGCAGGCTGCCGCGGGACGCAAGATCGTCCCGATACATTGTGATGTCGACCGTTCCAAGAGGCACGGTCACCCCTTCGATATCCTCCAGGCGTTTTTGCAGACGCAGTGCGAGATGATCTCCGCCGGTACGAACCCCGACCAGGGCAACGTTTTCGGTGCCATGGTTGTGCTCAAGGATTTCATGGGCGATACGCGTCAAAGCCCTGCTTATGGCCGCTTCATCCAGAATGATGGTTTCACTTTTTGGCATTCGACAACCCCCGGATTCTAGGCAAAAAAAAGGTATCCTCTCTTTCGGGAGAAGATACCCGGACGTTACTTTCCTGCGCGTATATGCTTAACCGTATGATCACCCTTGCTAACCTCTCCGGATTAACTTAAAAGGTCTCATGACCGAAGTTGCTAAATCCGCAAAATGATACAGAAAGCACACACTCTTGTCAAATTAAAATTACCTGCGCCCTGCGTTTTTATTCTATGCTGCGACCGATGCGATTCCAGCGCGGGGAATGTGCCTCCCGGTCCCATGACCAGTACTTGATAAAGGCCAAACCCTTGATTTCCGACTTGTCGACAAATCCCCAGAACCGGCTGTCGAATGAGCGGTCGCGATTATCTCCCATGACAAAGTAGCGATCCGGCGGAACTTTTACCGGGACAAGGTTGTCACGTCTCGGATCCTCGGCATAAGCGGGGCCTTTGTGAACCTCCTGCGGAAGGACGAGAGGAGCTCCATTGATATAGACGGTTTTGTCGCGAACCTCGACAACATCACCCGGCACTCCGATGACACGTTTGATGAAATCCCGGCGTTTGTAAAAGGGAAGATCCTCATCTAGCGGGAATTCAAACACTATCACATCCCCGCGCTGAGGATCGCGCAGGCTGAGATATCTGTCATCCGACCAGGGCAGTTGAATGCCATAAATGAACTTGTTGACAAGAAGATGATCCCCGATCAGCAGGGTGTCCTCCATCGACCCGGAAGGTATTTTAAAGGCTTGAAACAGGAAGGTTCTGATAATCAAGGCCAGAATCAAGGCGATACCGATCGCCTCGCCCCATTCCCGGTACCACGGTTTTCCGGATTTTTTGCCGAGTGCTGTGTCGCTGGGTCCTTTTGGGGACATGGATTTATTCCTTTACTTTGAGGATGGCAAGGAAGGCTTCCTGCGGCAGCTCGACATTGCCGACCTGCTTCATGCGTTTTTTACCTTCCTTCTGCTTCTCGAGCAGTTTGCGTTTTCGGGAGATATCTCCACCATAACATTTGGCGGTAACGTCCTTACGCAATGCCTTGACATTGGCACGTGCCACGATCTTGTTGCCTATGGCGGCCTGCACGGCAACCTCATACTGTTGCCGGGGTATGAATTCCTTCATTTTCCCGACCAGCTCCCTGCCGCGCATTTGCGATTTATCGCGATGGACGATGAGAGAGAGAGCATCGACGGTTTCGCCGTTGACCAGGATATTCAGGCGAACCAGGTCGCTGGGCCGGTAATCGAGAAAATCGTAATCGAGGGATGCGTAGCCCCGAGTCACCGTCTTGAGGCGGTCGTAAAAATCGAGCACGATCTCGTTCAGGGGCAGCTCATAGACAACCATGACCCTGTTGGAGGTCAGATATTTGATTTCACGCTGGACACCGCGTTTCTCTTCGCACAGGGCGAGTACGCCGCCAACGTAATCGTTGGGGACATGTATGGAGGCAATAATGAAGGGTTCGAAAATCTGATCGATATATTGCACGTCGGGCAGCTTGTTGGCACTGTCGACGATCAATTCTTCCCCCTTGGTGGTCGTAACGCGGTAGCGAACCGTCGGCGCGGTGGTGATCAACTCCATGTTGAATTCGCGCTCGAGACGTTCCTGAACGATCTCCATGTGTAACAGGCCGAGAAATCCGCAGCGAAAACCGAATCCCAGAGCCAGAGAATTTTCGGGCTCGAATGAAAACGAAGAATCGTTCAGCCGCAGCTTCTCCATGGCATCCCGCAAGGCGTCGTAATCCCCGCTGTCTATGGGGTACAGACCGGAATACACCATCGGCTTGACTTCCTGAAAACCGGGCAAAGGCTTTTCCGCAGGGCAATGGAAATGGGTTATGGTGTCTCCGACCTTGGCGTCCTGCAGAACTTTGATGCCGGCAATGACAAAACCGACTTCCCCGGCTGCCAATTCGGACATCTCGACGGGATGAGGTGCGAAAGCTCCGACCTTGAGCGCTTCATAACTACGGCCGCTGGCCATGAGGTGGATCTTCTCCCCCTTCTTGAGGGTTCCCTCAACGATCCTGACCAGCATGATAACCCCTTGATAGGAATCGTACCAGGAATCGATAATCAACGCCTTTAAAGGAGCCTCGGCATCGCCTGAAGGGGGCGGCACCTTGGCAACAATGGCTTCGAGTATCTCGTGTATCCCGATGCCCTCCTTGGCGCTCGCCTCAACGGCATCGGAAGCATCCAGCCCGATAATTTCTTCAATCTCGTCCTTGATGCGCGCCGGTTCGGCTCCAGGCAGATCTATTTTGTTGAGGACCGGGAAAACCTCGAGGTTCTGGTCGATGGCAAGGTAAACGTTGGCCAGGGTCTGAGCCTCCACGCCCTGGGAGGCGTCGACCACCAGCAGACCGCCTTCGCAGGCGGCCAACGAACGACTCACCTCATAGCTGAAGTCAACATGCCCCGGCGTATCGATAAGGTTCAGGATATAGTCCTTGCCGTCATCGGCACGGTATTTCAAGCGTACAGCCTGAGCCTTGATGGTGATACCGCGTTCTCTCTCCAGGTCGAGCTTGTCGAGAAACTGATTGGTTTTTTCGCGATCGGTAAGAGCGCCGGTCGTCTCGAGAAGACGATCCGCCAATGTCGACTTGCCATGATCGATATGGGCTATAATGGAAAAGTTACGAATCCTGCTGCGGTCCATGAGCCTCTTTTTCCGTAAGGTTTATAATAAGATTTGCGAATGGATTAATTTACAGGAACCCCTTGATTTTGTAAAGTGAAAAGGCGACGAAACGCCATGGCCGCCAGCGCCCGACGGACGGGCTCCCTCCATGGGATTTTAACATTGATTCTCCGCTGCGAGGTGGCTAACATTCCCCATTTAAAAGCAGATTCGCAGGACGAGGCCTTTTATACGATTCCTCGTTCATCACTATCCGCCAGGCGGGAGGACATTTCTTTCATGACCGTAGATGAACTGATCGAGAAATCCGTAAAAAAATCGCCGGACAAGACCGCGATACGCCACAAGGTTGCGGGATCCTGGCAGGCCATTACCTATCGACAAATGTGGAGCCAGGTCGAGCGCATCAGCTGTGGTCTGTGCCGCTGGGGCGTGCGCAAGGGCGACCGCGTAGCCCTGATAGGATCTACTTCACCGGCCTGGATAGAGTCCTATCTCGCCATCATGCGAAGCGGAGGGATAGTGGTTCCGGTCGATAAGGAACTCAAGGCAGGGGAATTACGGCATGTTCTGGGTGATTGCGGTGCCAGACTGGTATTGACGGAACGGGCTTACCTGGAGTTGCTCTTCGAGATTGGCGAAGATTTGCCCGCCCTCGAAAAAGTCGTCCTGTTGGATGAAAACACCGGCCCTTCCCTGCTGCCCCAGGTCAAAAACGCCATGGGAGAAATCGTCGATGAATGGCGCAGGCTCGTCGAGCAGTACCGCATTCCGGGTGAAGCGCGAAGACATGTCGAAACCCTTGGGCGTCGCCTGGAAAAAATACTTCTCCAGCAGATTGAAGGCTCGCACCCTTTCAGTCGCCCCCCCTCCGCCGCGCCCAGCGTATTCAACGACTCGGAGGAATCAAAACGTTCCTTTTTCCGCCGTGTGCAGCTGGACTTCATCGAACAATTCGCCGTAGAAGGCATGGATCCGCCGTCGAACCGATCTCCTCAAGACTCGGCCGTCATCCTCTACACCTCGGGGACCACCGGGCGAGCCAAAGGCGCTATGCTCAGCCATGCCAACATTGTCAGCAACATTCAAGCAGCTGTCCGCCACCTGGAGGTCGAGGAGAGCATGCATACCCTTTCCTTCCTGCCCGTCAACCACGTATTCGAACAGGTGGCCGGCGTCCTGGCTCCTCTGTCGTTGTGCGGCACCGTATCCATTGCGGAATCTCTGAAAAAGGTCGGACAGAATCTGGTCGAGGAAAAACCGACCTATGTCATGGGCGTGCCCGCTGTGTATCGGGTACTTCTGGGGCGCATGAGCCGCAGCATCGAGGACAAGTTCCTTTCCAGAACGCTTTTCGCCGTTCCCCTAACCCGCCCCCTGGTTGCCTCCAAGGTGCGCAAAGCCCTCGGCAAAAACATTACTTTCGTAAGCGGCGGCGCCGCCCTCGATCCCGAAATCGCTCGAGGCATGGCCAACCTGGGACTCACCATACTGCAAGGCTACGGAATAACGGAAACTTCGCCGATTATTGCCGCGGAAAGTCCTCACAAACGCAGGCCGGGAACCGTGGGAAAGGTTATCCCCGGAGTCGAGGTGCGCATAGACAACGCCAATGAGGAAGGAGTCGGAGAAATCCTGGTCAAAGGCCCGAATGTCATGCAGGGATACTACAAACGCCCCACAGCCACGGCCGAAGCCATTATCGATGGCTGGTATCACACCGGCGACCTGGGACGCCTGGATGAGGACGGCTATTTATCCATCTGTGGACGCATGAAAAACCTGATTGTCACCCCGAACGGGAAGAACGTCTACCCCGAAGAAGTCGAAAACGAACTGCTCAAATGCCCCTTCATTGCGGAAGTGATGGTCTATGGACACCGGCTTTCACCAACGGCCGAGGAAGTCCATGCTATCATCTATCCGGACCAGGAGGCGCTGGATAATTACGCGAAGGAGAATGAACTTCAGCCTCTGAGCGAAAAAGATGTGGAAAACCTGCTCCGACGCGAAGTGCTGGAAGCCGGAAAGCGTCTGGCTGATTACAAACGGGTCAAGCGTTTCACCCTGCGTGATGACGAATTTCCCAAAACAACAACCCGAAAAATCAAACGCTACGTGGTTGAAGCCGACATCACCGCCGGAGGCTGATACGCACCGGCCTTTCAGGTTTCGGCAAAAACACCCTTTTTCTTTTCCATCTCACTGGCGTAGCGAGTCAAGACGGCCCGCCGCGACAACATATACAGCACCTTGCCGGGCTGCTGAGAGTCGACCACGGGGATTTCCTCAATACCGCGCCGCGTGAACTTACGCAATACCAGGGTTACCGATTCCTCGGGGGTCGTGGTTAAGACCTGAGACACGGCGACGTCTCTCGCCAGAATTAGGGCCGGCGGGACCTCCTCGTGAAGGATGCGGCGCAAATCGTTGATGGAGAAGATGCCGCTCATCTCACCAGCGCTGTTGACGACCGGGAAATAGCTGGTTTCGCTGCCCGACATGTGTTCGATGATCTCATTCAGGGGCATGTCTTCGGGAATCAGCGTCGGGGGCCTGCCGAATTCAGCCAAATCACCGACGGAAATGCCGGCCAAAACATTAACGACCAGGTCTCCCAGATGTGCCGGTGAATCCACCCTTCCGATGACCTGTTGCTCATAAATGGAACTGCGACGGAAAAAAACCATGGCAACGACGCAAACCAGCATCAGTGGCGCGAGCAGGGCATAATTTCCCGTTAATTCGCTGACCATGATCAGCGTTGCTATAGGCGTATTCGCCACCCCGGCAAAAAAACCTGCCATACCGATAAGCACACAGGATCGGGGCTCGGCAAGCAATTCAGGAAAAAACAAATGCACCAGGGCCCCGAAACTGCCTCCCAGCATGGCGCCTATGACCAGACTGGGAGCAAACACGCCGCCGGATCCGCCGGATGAAATCGTCAGACTGGTAGCTACTATCTTTCCCAAAGCCAACAGGATCATCAGCCACAGAGCCATTTTCCCATACAGAGCCGCCTGTACCCAACCATATCCGGACCCCAAAACCTGCGGCACGAACATGGCCATGATCCCGAGAATGAGCCCCCCGATGGCAGGCTTCAAAAAGGCCGGAAGTTTTAAGGCGGCAAAACGATCCCGCACCTGATAGAACGTGCGCACGTATACTGTTCCCAGAAGTGCGCAGGCCATACCCAGCATCAGATAAAAGAATAATTCAACAGGATGTTCAAACCGGAAATCCGGAGTCGTAAGCAAGGGATTCCAACCGGTGACCGCACCGAACAGCGAGTAAGCAACGATTGAGGAAATAATGCAGGGTATGAGTCCTTCGTGTTCGAATTCGGGATCCTGATAAAGCACTTCCACAGCAAACAATGCACCACCCAGGGGCGCCCTGAAAGTGGCGCCGATACCTCCGGCCATACCCGCAAGCAGTAAAATGCGACGGTCGGAGACGGAAAGCCTCAGACGATCGGCCAGAAAGGATCCGAACCCGGCGCCGATCTGTGCGATGGGCCCCTCCCTGCCCGCAGAACCTCCGGTGCTTATGGTTGCAACAGAAGCGATGGCTTTCACGATGGGCACCCTTGCCCTTATTTCACCTTTTTTCTGATGAAAAGCCTCTATGGCCGCATCGGTTCCGTGCCCTTCCGCTTCCGGTGCGAAACCGAAAACCAACCAGCCGGACACCAGCCCTCCCAGCGCTGGAATCAAGAAAAGAAACCACCGATGCGGCATTCGCAAAGTATCGACAAACCCGCCGACCTCCAATGCATTTCCGTGGCCGGGAGTGTGGAGGCCTGCCCATTTCGAGAGGATCCATTCAGTGGCCACGTCTGTAGCGAAATAGAATGCCAGAGCTCCGGCGCCCGCCACAAGGCCGACCAGAGCGCTGAGGAGCATGAAACGCCCAACAGTCCGCACATCAAGTCCATGAAGAGTTTTAGGTTTACTGCGAAAATCAGACATAACATTCCCGGGAAAAGACAATAGCAAAAAGTCTTTGCAACAAATACTTGCAAAGACTTCGGGCCAGCAAGGATCGAATGATTTATTAACGATGCAGAGGATATCCTCTTTTTCATAACATGGTTTTATAATATGAGGATTGTTGATTTCTGGCAATCCTTTTCTTATCGGTTATACGGCTGACTTCTCTTTGCAAGTTCCATCGATATGTTAACCTTAAGGAAAACCGAACCGGAAACGCGGACATGTCATGTCCAGCGCAGGAGACAGCATGGACCACAATATGGACCGTCGACGTTTTCTGCGGGATGCGGCTGCATGGTCTCTCTCCTTTTCTCTGATCCTACATTGGCCCTTCCCGTTCAGGATCGATCACGCCGAAGCGGTCGGTCGACCGACACCCCCCTTCCAGACCAGGGTCGGTATCGGAAAAGGTGCGAACTACCCGCAACTTGTACGCCGAGTAATTGCGCTTATCGGAGGCATGGAAGCATTTGTCAGACCCGGCATGCGCGTCGTCATCAAACCGAACATCTCTTTTGACCGCCCTCCCGAGATGGGAGCAACCACCCACCCGATGGTGGTACGAACATTGGCGGAAATGGCCGTCGAGGCGGGAGCCGATCAAGTCACGATATTTGACCGCACCTGCAATGAGGCGCGTCGTTGCTACCACACCAGCGGTATACTGCCCGCTATCGAGGCAATGAACAGCAGCACAATACGATGCGAATATATCGATGGAAGAAAGTTTGTCCAGGTAGACATCCCTGAAGGACGCAGTTTGAAAAACTGGACGATATATCGAGACGCCCTGGAAGCGGATTGTTATATAAATGTTCCGGTGGCCAAACAACATGGGCTTGCCGGCCTGTCCCTGGGGCTGAAGAATAACATGGGAGTTCTTGGCGGGAATCGGGGCCGCTTGCATCGCAAGCTCGATCAGAACCTGGCCGACCTGGCAACCATTATCCGTCCGACCCTTACAGTCATCGATGCCACGCGCATGCTGTTGCGCAATGGTCCGCAGGGAGGCCGGCTGGAGGATGTGCTGATAAACAACACCGTCATAGCGTCCGCCGATCCGTTGGCCGCGGATGCCTGCGCAACGGAACTCTTCGGCCAGTCCCCGGATCAGGTGGGCGCCACCGTATCTGCGGCTGCCATGAACTTGGGAACCCTGCAGATGGACCGAATCAGCAGAATCGAATGGCCATGAGAAAAACTCCCCCCCCGACTTTCTGGCGACGTTTGAGTCAGGTGTTGTTCCTGGTTCTGTTCCTGGTTTTGTTCGTACAAACCGACTACCAGGGGAAAGACGAATTGTCCGGCGCGATAAATCTGCTTTTTCGCATCGATCCACTGATCGGTTTAAGTGTTTCGCTGACCGCCCGTAGCTTTGTTGTTCTGATAGCCCCCTCCATGTTCCTGCTGTTGTCCTGTTTCCTCGCAGGTCGCTGGTTCTGCGGTTGGGCTTGCCCCATGGGTACCTTGCTGGATGCCTCGAACCCACTTGTCGGCAGCAGGAAAGATAACATTCCCAGGCCGATTTCAAAAATCCGTCACGGACTTCTGGTTATCATATTTGTCGGAGCCCTTTTCGGATTGCCGTTAGTCGGTTATTTCGATCCTTTCGCGATCCTGGTTCGGGGATTGACCATGTCAATTTACCCCGCCTTCAGCATGGCCGTCGAACAACTTTTCACTCTCACCTATCAGCACGGCCCGCCATGGCTGAACTTTGCAACCGAGCCTTTGTACCGGATTTTGCGCGATCATATACTCCCTTTTGAACAAAAGATCTTCACCCTGGCCCTTCCAGCTGCCATCATCCTGCTGACGGTGTTTTTGATGGAGTTGTTTCAGCGGCGATTCTTCTGTCGAAACATATGCCCCCTTGGGGCGTTGCTGGGCATGGCGGCGCGTCTTGCGCCCTGGAGAATTCGAAACCGACAGCCGGGTTGTCGTGCCTGCGGAGGATGCAGCGAAATATGTCGCACTGGCGCCATCGATGATCTTGGGAGGGTTTCAAACGAACGATGCATCCTGTGCCTGGACTGCCTGCAGCAATGCCCCAACCACCATTTCGATTTCGGTCGCGCAAAGAGAGCATCTGCGGCTGCTTCCGAAGGGCTCAGCCGAAGGGCGCTTATCGGTACCATTGCGGCCGGCATTGCCGTTCCGTTTCTTTTTGCGGTGCGTCCTTTGAGACGTCATCCGGAAGCACGTCTGCTTCGACCGCCTGGAGCTCGGCCCGAAGGGGAGTTTCTAGGGCGATGCGTACGATGCGGTGAATGCATGCAGGTCTGCATAGGCAATGCCCTTCATCCGACTTTTGCCGAAGCCGGTGTGGAAGGTATGTTTACCCCTCGACTCATTCCACGCATCGGTTATTGCGAATACCAGTGTACTTTGTGTGGACAGGTCTGTCCAACGGGCGCCATCGAACGATTACCGGCTTCGAAAAAACAAAAGGTAGTGATCGGTCGAGCATTTATCGACCGCAATCGCTGCCTGCCCTACGCCAAAGGAATTCCATGCATCGTCTGCGAGGAGCATTGTCCCACACCCCAAAAAGCCATTCGCTTTCGTTCTGAAAAAATCGAGAACGAGCAAGGAACGGTCATAGAGGTGAAGCAACCTTATGTGATCGATTCATTATGTATCGGATGCGGAATTTGCGAAAACAAGTGCCCTCTCCCCGGTAAAAGCGCGATTCTGGTAACCTCGGCAGGAGAATCCCGACATACTTCGTTCGGCCTGAATGAAAGCTCCTATATCGATCCGGAATACCATTAGGCCAGGCAGAGCATCATATCTTACCAAAATGGCAATTCAAAACGGCGGAGGTCTTCCGATATTTACCCCCTACCAGGATCGATAAAGAGCTTTGCTTCGGCCTCGACGCAAACCTCCCCCCCCAATACCGCACGTGAACGGGCGCGCACAATACGTCTGCGTTGCTCGACAACTTCACCAAACAGGGTCATGCGATGACCGCAAGGTACAGGTTTAAAATATCGCAGCCTGAGTTCGGCCGTGACGGCCTTTCCCCCTAGCCCCTTGGCCGCATAGATACAAGCCTCATCGAGCAGGGCCGCGAGGATGCCGCCATGTACGATTTGCCCCCACCCCTGAAAACGATCTTCCAGCGATACCGTGCAGAATGAACAGAGAAGATCGAGGTTTGAGCGAAAAGGCGCACGTATCCCCGCACGATTTTGTTCACCGCAGACAAAGCATTCATCCGTCTTGGCAAGCTGCATCGGTCAGACTCCCAGCCGATTTACTTCGGAAACCTGATCGTTAAAGGTCCAGAAATCGTAGAGAATTCCAACGCCCAGAAGGCCGCCGGTCAGGAGGTAAACAAGTCCCGTAACCCATTTCCCGAGATAGAAGCGATGAATACCGATCACGCCAAGAAAACCCAGCAGCAACCATGCGATATTGTAATCAATTCGTCCGGCGGTAAACCGTTCGTCGGCCTGTCTGTCCATTCCGGGGATCAGGAAAAGGTCAACGATCCAGCCGATAAAAAGCAAACCGAGCGTAAAAAAGTAGATGGTACCGCTGATAGGCTTGCCATAATAAAATCGATGGGCACCTATAAAACCGAATATCCATAAAAGATATCCGACGAGAAGACTGTGGGTGTTGTTATTCAAATTGGCCTCCTTATAGCTCATGCGATTTCTGTGGTTTAAGTACTATTTCATTGTTTTATATATGTTTTTTAAAAAAGGCATCAACACCTATTGTCTTGCGAAGCGGCGTCACCTTGAAGATCCATATGCGCAGTTTCCTGTACAGCGGTTGACAAAACCTTGCTGTTCTGAATCCCCAGTTCGCGCAGACCTTCGGCGCGCCTGATCAGATTACCACGCCCGGTGGCCAGCCGTTTATACGCTTGATCATAGGATTGACGTGTCCGTTCCAGAAGCTCCCCTATTTTTTCGAGATCATTGACGAATCGGACGAAATGATCATAGAGATTGCCGGCTTGGCGGGCGATTTCCACAGCGTTTCGATTCTGATACTCATAACGCCAGATATTCTGTATGGTTCGTAAGGTCAGCAGCAGAGTGGAGGGCGAGACAATCATGACATTTTGTTCAAAAGCTTTGCGAAACAGGCCCTCATCTTCCTCCAATGCCAGCATGAAAGCCCCCTCGACCGGAACGAACATGAGTACGAAATCGAGGCTGTTGATTCCGGGGAGGCTTTCATAGCGCTTGCTCTGCAGGGACTTGATATGGGCCTGCAAAGACCCCAGATGCTGACGTAAAGCCACCCCTCTTTGATCCTCCTGCGTGGTATTCACATACCGTTCATAAGCGGTCAGGGAAACCTTCGAATCAATGATTATATCCTTGTTCTCCGGCAACCGCACAATAATATCGGGGCGAAACTGCTTCCCCTGTTCGTCGCGAAAGCTCCCCTGTACTTCATATTCACGCCCTTTGCGCAAACCGGATTCCTCAAGAACCCGCTCGAGAATCATCTCGCCCCAAATGCCTTGGGTTTTGGTGTGTCCTTTAAGCGCCCTGGTAAGATTGACGGCATCGGTCTGGATCTGCTGGTTCAGGTCCTGCAGTCTTAGTACCTCCTGCCGCAAAGAAAAACGTTCCCGCGCTTCTTTCTGATAAGTTTCATCCACTTTTTTTTCGAAATCTTTCAATTGAAGGCGAAACGGGCTCAACAGCTGGTCCAGATTTTCACGGTTTTGATCAGCGAATCTGCGACTTTTATCTTCAAAAATCTGATGCGCAAGATTCTGGAATTCCAAGGCTAATTTCTCTTTTGCACTGTTGAGCAAGGCAAGTTTTTCTGCGGTCTGTTTCCGTTCTTCCTGCAACCGGGTTTCCAAAACCGCATTTTCTGCTGATACCGACGACAGTTCCCGGCAGGCATCTTTACGCTCGAGATCGGCTTCTTGCAAACGCTCCTGCAAAAGGGTCACCTGCCGATTGAGAGCATTCACCCGCTCTTCAAGAACGGCTCTTTCCGCCATAAAATCTTGTTGCCAGATTCGTTTATCTGCAAGACAACGGCGGTGATTTACGGCCCACGCCCCCAGTACTCCCAGAATCGCCCCGCCGCTAAAAGCGAAAAGAATTGTCAAAACGTCCATAGCTTTCATCCTGAAAAGCAAGCGCTCGCAAGCCGCGCCCGCAAATCCCACGACAACCGTCCTGCCTGGGGCGATTTCTTTTACAACGTCAACGCTGTCCGAAGAAATTCAAGAAAATCTTGTCATATTGCAAAGTTTCCTGGTTATGACCCGACTTGGTTTCATCCGGATACCCCATGCCGATGACCGAGGCGACGACAAGATTATCTGGAATCTGCAGTAAATCCCTTATATATTCTTCGGCGGAAAGATTGTTCCCATGCTTTCGCAACCTGATTTGAACCCAGCAACTTCCAAGCCCCATTTCCTCGGCGACAAGCTGCAAAATTGTTGCAGCGATGGAACAATCCTCTATCCAGACGTCACACCGTTCAGGGTCTCCAAGAATCACTACCGCCAATGCCGCTCCCTTCAGAAACGCCGAGCCATGTTCCTTGCTTTTTCCAAGCTTGGCAAGTAATCCCGGATCGGTGACGAATATATACTGCCATGGGTTAAGGTTCCGAGAGGATGGAGAACGCAGTACGCATTCCATCAGAGTATCGATTTTCTCTTTTTCGATGGGGCGTGGTTGATACTTGCGGATACTGCGTCGTTTTTTTAACAATGAAAGTAACATTTTTATCCTCCTTTATGGGGACACCGCCTTGGTGTGTTCGGCATTACGGCAACGGGCTTTGCAATGTACTCATGATTTCTGATAGACATTCTTATGCACTTTTCGAGAGGGTAAGGAAGTGCGGGAACGGGGCGCTATGGTGGCCAGGGGATAGCCTATTCCTATAATGCATGCAACCTCCAGGCAGTCAGGAAGCCCCAATTGTTGCCGTAAAACGGCTGTTGATGAAACCCCTGAAGCATGCTGCCGGCGACGAATCTGACACCAACAGCTCCCCAAGCCAAGATCTTCTGCGGCAAGCTGAACGATAGTGGCGGCAACGGTACAATCTTCAATCCACACATCGCTGATCCCGGGGTTGCCACAAATAACGACGCAAAGGGGGGCTTTTTCCAAAAAGCCTCCTCCTTTGGGTTTGGCCACCGCCAGTTGAGAGATAATATCGGGATCGGTAACAAGGATAAACTCCCAGGGGTAACGCCCTTTCGAGGCGGGCGACCGCAGAAGAGCTTCTGTCAGAATATCCAGTTTTTCAGGTTCAACCGGGCGTTGGTCGAAATTGCGGATACTGCGACGCTTGCGCAGCAAATCGATAAACATCCGTCACCCTCCATCAAAAATTCTGATATTTTCAAATATTTCAATACATTAACAGGAGGCTGCCAAAAAGACAAGAAAACCTGGAGCGATCCAAACACTTACAAACCGGGCAACACTTTCAGGGGAGTCCCAACAATCTGTTCAGATGCGCCTAGGACCGCGCAACCGGAAACGACAGGAGGCCATGATCTATGTCAGGGCAACGATGATTTGGTTTCAGAAAAGGAGTGTTAGGTGAAACGGTTCGTAAACAAAAAACCGCAAAGGAAGACAGACCCGAAATCAGGGCATTTTCAACAATTGTTTCAATTTGTAGATTTTTTTATCGATCGCCTTGCAGACGCGATCCTCGCCCAACATAAAGGTGAGTTGGTGGACCATAAGAATGACATCCGCTAATTCTTCGACAACCTCTTCTTCCGTAATCCTGCCTCGTTTTAGGTGCTTAAGGGCGGTGATCAACTCAGCGCATTCTTCAATCGTCTGGTCGTATTGCGCCTCTACACCCCATTTTTTCAAAGTGGTTTTAAAAATCTCGCTGCAGATCCTTTTGTCCATAAGGGCCCCTTTTTAAACGGAAATACATCGTGCACAAACTTCCGAACCGGCGTAGATGGCTTAAGACAACGGCCGAGCACAAAATAAAGTCTCTGCATTTGCAACGACGGCAACGACGGCAACGACGGCAACGACGGCAACGACGGCAACGACGGCAACGACGGCAACGACGGCAACGACGGCAACGACGGCAACGACG